>NZ_CP044545.1:0-7500 GCF_008935075.1 Pradoshia sp. D12
CTTCTTTGAAGGAGGATTGACGAGTGAAAAATATAGATGAGCTATGGAAGCACTCATTATCAATATTAGAAAAGAAAATAAGCAAGCCAAGCTTTGAAACCTGGCTGAAGTCTACAAAAGCTTATTCTTTAAAAAAGGATACACTCACAGTAATTGCGCCAAACGAGTTTGCCCGAGATTGGCTAGAGGAACGTTACTCAGATGTAATAGGTGAGGTTTTATACGAAACTACAGGCGAACAATTGGAAGTTAAATTCATTATTCCTCACAACCAAAGGGAAGAAGAATATGATTTACCAGCACCGGCCAAAAGGGTTAGAAAATCAGATGACGATCAGCATGAGATACCTCAAACCTTATTAATACCAAAGTATACTTTTGATACTTTCGTTATTGGTTCCGGCAACCGTTTTGCCCATGCAGCATCCTTGGCTGTAGCGGAAGCTCCGGCTAAAGCCTATAATCCTCTATTTATTTATGGGGGAGTTGGACTTGGTAAAACACATTTAATGCATGCTATCGGCCATTATGTATTGGAGCACAACCCATCAGCTAAAGTGGTTTATTTGTCATCCGAGAAATTTACAAATGAATTTATTAATTCAATCCGAGATAACCGTGCTGAAGATTTCCGTAATAAATACCGGAATGTCGATGTACTGCTAATTGATGATATTCAATTTTTAGCTGGAAAAGAATCGACTCAGGAGGAATTTTTCCATACGTTTAATGCACTCCACGAGGAAAGTAAGCAAATCGTTATCTCAAGTGATCGTCCTCCGAAAGAGATTCCGACTCTTGAAGATCGGTTGCGGTCTCGTTTTGAATGGGGTCTGATTACTGATATTACACCACCAGATCTCGAAACAAGGATTGCGATCCTGCGGAAGAAAGCAAAAGCTGAACGACTGGATATTTCGAATGAAGTTATGATTTATATAGCCAACCAAATCGATTCCAACATTCGTGAGCTCGAAGGAGCCCTAATAAGAGTGGTAGCCTATTCTTCCTTAATAAATAAGGATATTAACGCAGACTTAGCTGCCGAAGCTCTAAAGGATATCATTCCGAATTCGAAACCAAAAATTATCGCTATATCGGATATTCAGAGGACAGTTGGAGAATACTTTAATGTAAAATTAGATGATTTTAAAGCTAAAAAACGGACAAAATCAGTTGCCTTCCCTAGGCAGATTGCTATGTATTTGTCCAGAGAGCTTACGGACTCTTCATTGCCCAAAATAGGTGAAGAATTTGGAGGACGTGACCATACAACTGTTATACATGCACATGAAAAAATATCTAAGCTTTTACAAATCGATTCTCAGCTACAGGATCATATTAAGGAAATTACTTTAAAACTTAACAATCACTGATCAACGAAGCAGTTACTAACTGTTGATAATCAATTAAGTTGCTATCAAGATTACTCACAGTCTGTCCACATGTGGATAGACTGTTTTTCGGTCAAATAGTTGAGTTATCCACATTTCCACAGGCCCTACTATTACTTCTTCTTTTATTTTTATAAATAAATTAATAAATATGTATCTAAAATCAATCATCATACTGGGAGGATTACTTATGAAAATTACGATTCAGCGCGACCGTCTGGTCCAAAGTGTTACTGATGTTCTTAAAGCGGTATCAACCCGTACAACGATACCAATTCTTACTGGAATAAAAATTAAAGCAAATGAAGAAGGGGTCACTTTAACAGGAAGTGATTCTGATATCTCTATTGAATCATTCATTCCAGCAGAAGAAGAAGGCAATGAACTAGTTGAAATTAAAGAGTCTGGGTCAATCGTTTTACCGGCTCGTTTCTTTGCTGAAATCGTAAAAAAACTTCCAGAGAGCACAGTTGATTTGGAAGTATATGCACACCTGCAAACAATTATTCGTTCAGGAAAGGCTGAATATAAACTAAACGGACTAAATGCTGAAGATTATCCACAGCTTCCTCAAATGGAAGAACAGCATATGTATTCTATGCCAATCGATTTATTAAAAAATATTATCCGTCAAACTATTTTCGCAGTGTCCACCTCAGAAACACGCCCTGTGTTGACAGGTGTAAACTGGCGCATAGAAGATGGGCAATTAATCTGTATTGCAACAGATAGCCATCGTTTGGCTATGAGAAAAACGGTGATTAATGGGAATGGTGATAGCTACAGTGTAGTCGTCCCTGGAAAGAGCTTAAGTGAATTAAGTAAAATCCTCGATGACACGGATGAAGAAATAAAAATTATATTTACAGAAAATCAGGTACTGTTTAAATCAAAAAATTTATTATTCTTCTCCAGATTATTAGAGGGTAATTATCCAGACACTTCTCGATTAATACCGAATGAAAGCAAAACAGATGTTAGAATAAATACAAAGGAACTTCTTCATGCCATTGATCGTGCTTCTTTATTAGCGAGAGAAAGCAGAAATAATGTTGTTAAGCTTTCTACAATGGGAAATTCCTATATTGAAATTTCCTCTCATACACCAGAGGTTGGTACAGTAACTGAGGAAATTGTTACTCAAACGATTGAGGGAGAGGAATTAAAAATATCCTTTAGTGCGAAATATATGATGGATGCCCTAAAAGCCTTGAATGTAACAGAAGTGACTATTAATTTTACTGGAGCGATGAGACCATTTGTTCTTAAAGGTGTAGATGACGATAGTATGCTGCAGTTAATACTGCCTGTTAGAACATATTGATTTAAAAATTTTTGAGAACCTGTTTTTGGATATGCATCGAAACAGGTTCTTTTTGTGCAAAACCAAATTTTTTAGTAAAATAAACTTTTAGAGACTTTTACAGGTGGGATTATTATGATGGAATCAATACGTATTCAAACCGAGTATATTACCCTCGGGCAATTTTTAAAATTAGCGAGTATTATCGACTCTGGCGGGAACGCAAAATGGTTTCTTTCAGAATATGAGGTATACGTGAATGGTGAACTGGATGTTCGCAGAGGCAGAAAGCTCCGGGTTGGAGACCGTATTGAAATCCCGGATGTCGGTTCCTATATTATTACGGATTAAAGTAAAGGATCTAAAGATATGTATCTTGAAAAGATTAGTCTTCAACATTATAGAAACTATGAAAGTCTGACCGCCGAATTTGAAAATAAGGTGAATGTTATACTGGGCGAAAATGCTCAAGGAAAAACAAATGTGATGGAAGCTATGTATGTACTGGCCATGGCTAAATCTCACCGCACCTCCAATGATAAAGATCTTATTCGATGGGACCAGGAATATGCTAAAATAGAGGGAAGAGTACTGAAAAACAGAGGACCTCTTCCTATGGAATTGATTATTTCCAAAAAAGGCAAAAAAGCTAAAAGTAATCATTTGGAGCAAAAGCGTTTGAGCCAGTATATCGGCAATATGAATGTGATTATGTTTGCTCCGGAGGACTTAAACCTGGTGAAGGGCAGCCCTTTAATCAGAAGACGCTTTATAGATATGGAAATAGGACAAGTATCGCCTGTTTATTTACATGATATAAACCAATACCAAAAGATTCTCAATCAACGTAATGCGTTTTTGAGGCAAGCACAGCTGAGCAAAAGAGCTGACGATGCTATGCTTGCGGTTCTAAATGACCAATTCATTCATTATGCTGCAAGAATTCTTTTAAAGAGGTTTGAGTTCCTTGAATTGCTTAAGAATTGGGCAAAACCTATCCATAAAGGCATTTCTAGAGGTCTAGAAACGCTGGATATTCAATATAAACCATCCATAGAGGTATCAGAATCTATGGACTTGTCGAAAATAGTAGAAAGATTTCAGGAAAAATTTGATAAAATAAGTACTAGAGAAAAAGAACGAGGCACAACATTAATTGGTCCACATAGAGATGACCTGCAATTCTTCGTCAATGGTCATGATGTGCAAACGTTTGGGTCGCAAGGCCAGCAAAGAACAACAGCCTTATCTTTAAAATTAGCTGAAATTGAGCTGATTCATTCAGAAATCAATGAATATCCAATTCTTTTGCTTGATGATGTTCTATCTGAATTGGATGATTACAGACAATCGCATTTGTTGAATACCATTCAAGGTAAGGTACAAACCTTTGTAACGACTACAAGTGTAGACGGAATCGATCATCAAACATTGAGAGAAGCTGCAACCTTTCAAGTGAAAAGCGGAACAATGTCCAGATTGAAATGAGGTGGTTAAGATGTATCTTCATGTCGGAAATGATACTGTAATTAAGACTAGTGAACTAGTTACGGCACTTGATGCCAAAATGCTAACAGATTCACCTGTATTACAGAGATTTTTAGATGAAAATAAAGTTATTGATCTGGCTGAAGGTAATACAAAATCAATTGTGGTTACAGTTCATCACATCTATCTCTCACCAATTGGACTAACTGCTTTGAAAAGAAAATCAGCAAAGATGTCTACGTTGTAACACAATCGATAAGATACGAAATAAATGCATGAAAAGTGTAGGTGAAATGGTTTGACAATGGAGCAAAAAGAAATACAAAAAGAATCCTATGATGAAAACCAGATACAAATACTTGAAGGGCTAGAGGCAGTACGTAAAAGGCCTGGTATGTATATTGGTTCCACAAGTTCCAGAGGGCTTCACCATTTAGTCTGGGAAATTGTTGATAACAGTATTGATGAAGCACTGGCAGGATATTGTGATGAAATCAATGTATTCATCAATAAAGACAATAGTATTACGGTTAAGGATAATGGTCGTGGTATTCCTGTTGGTATACACGAAAAAGTAGGCCGTCCTGCAGTAGAAGTCATTATGACAACTTTACATGCCGGTGGTAAATTTGGCGGTGGAGGCTACAAAGTCTCCGGCGGTCTTCATGGTGTGGGTGCTTCAGTTGTTAATGCCCTGTCTACTGAATTGTCTGTCCAAGTAGAACGTGAAGGGAAAATTCATCTTCAACGTTTTGAAAGAGGTACACCAAAAGGCGAGCTTGAGATTTTAGGCGAATCCGATCGTACTGGTACAACTATTACATTTAAACCTGATGGTGAAATTTTTACGGAAACTCTTATATATGAATATGAGATTTTGGCGGTAAGGTTAAGGGAATTAGCCTTCTTAAACCGTGGTATTAAAATCACGATTAAGGATGAACGTGAAGATGGTAAAGAAAATGAATATTACTATGAAGGCGGCATTAAATCCTATGTAGAACATCTAAATCGTACGAGAGAGGTACTTCACGAAGAACCAATCTATGTCGAGGGTGCTAAAGATGGGATTTCTGTTGAGGTTGCTTTGCAATACAATGATAGTTTTACAAGTAATATTTATTCATTTGCTAATAATATCCATACCTATGAAGGTGGAGCACACGAATCTGGATTTAAAACAGCCTTAACTCGTGTAATAAATGATTATGCAAGGAAATACGGCATTTTCAAGGAAAATGACCAAAATTTAACCGGTGAAGATGTTCGCGAAGGCCTAACTGCGATTGTATCGATCAAACACCCTGATCCGCAGTTCGAAGGACAAACGAAAACTAAACTTGGTAACTCTGAGGCAAGAACGATTACTGACTCCATTTTCTCTGAAAAAATGGAGAAATTCATGCTTGAAAATCCTAGTGTCGCAAGAAAAATTATCGATAAAGGATTAATGGCTGCCAGAGCGAGAGCAGCAGCCAAAAAGGCTAGAGAGCTAACAAGAAGAAAGAGTGCATTGGAGATTTCCAACTTACCAGGGAAATTGGCTGACTGTTCTTCAAAAGATCCATCCATTAGCGAAATTTACATCGTTGAGGGTGATTCTGCTGGCGGATCGGCAAAATCTGGCCGTGATCGACACTTCCAGGCCATTTTGCCTTTACGCGGTAAAATACTAAACGTGGAAAAAGCGCGTCTGGATAGAATTCTTGGCAATCAAGAGATCAGAATGATTGTAACAGCTCTGGGAACTGGTATTGGTGAGGATTTTGATATTACGAAGGCACGATATCATAAAGTTGTCATCATGACTGATGCCGATGTCGACGGTGCCCATATCAGAACCTTATTGTTGACGTTCTTCTATCGTTATATGCGACCGATTATTGAAAATGGTTATATCTATATTGCTCAGCCACCGTTATACAAAATACAGCAAGGCAAGCGTATAATGTATGCTTATAATGATCGAGAGCTGGAAAGTATTATGAGTGAGCTCCCTAGCCAGCCAAAACCTGGTCTACAGCGTTATAAAGGTTTGGGTGAAATGAATGCAACACAGTTATGGGATACAACGATGGATCCGGAGCACAGAACATTGTTGCAGGTTAGTCTAGAAGATGCAATCGATGCAGATGAAACCTTTGAAATGCTTATGGGCGACAAAGTCGAACCGCGTCGGAATTTCATTGAAGAAAATGCGTTACAAGTTAAGAATCTAGATATATAAATTCGATTGATTTTTAAGTATGACTTCAATGGGATTGTTATTGAATTGGGGAATAGCGATCCATACATCTTTTCTGCAGGATAGACAACATCTATCCTGTCTTTTTACATGTATAACTGGATTTTGCGGATAAGAGGAGGTAATTCCATGGCGGAAATGGAAAACTCGAGGGTTAAAGAAATAAATATAAGTCAGGAAATGCGAACATCATTCTTGGATTATGCTATGAGTGTTATCGTAGCCAGAGCACTTCCGGATGTTCGTGATGGGTTGAAGCCTGTGCATAGGCGTGTATTGTACGCTATGAATGATTTAGGTATGACGTCGGATAAAGCATTTAAGAAATCGGCACGTATCGTTGGTGAAGTTATCGGTAAATACCATCCTCATGGTGATACGGCAGTCTACGACACGATGGTCCGTATGGCTCAGGATTTCAACCTTAGATATATGCTGGTTGAGGGGCATGGTAACTTTGGATCTGTTGATGGTGATTCAGCTGCGGCAATGCGTTATACAGAAGCCCGTATGTCAAAAATATCAATGGAGTTAGTTAGAGACTTAAACAAGGATACAATCGATTACCGAGACAACTACGATGGTTCAGAAAAGGAACCAGTGGTACTTCCATCACGTTTTCCTAACCTGCTTGTAAATGGCTCTTCTGGAATTGCGGTTGGTATGGCTACGAATATTCCTCCACATCAGTTAGGAGAGGTCATTGATGGTGTGCTTGCTTTAAGTAAAGACCCTGAGATCTCCATACAGGAATTGATGGAAATTATTCCGGGTCCGGACTTTCCAACTGCAGGTCAAATTTTAGGAAGAAGCGGTATTCGTAAAGCTTATGAAACTGGTCGTGGTTCCATCACGTTAAGGGCAAGATCGTTTATTGAAGAGAAACAAAACGGTAAACAGGTCATTATTGTAACGGAACTTCCATACCAAGTGAACAAAGCCAAACTGGTTGAACGTATTGCAGACTTGGTACGTGACAAGAAAATTGAAGGTATTACAGATTTACGGGATGAGTCAGACCGTAATGGTATGCGTATCGTAATTGAATTAAGAAGAGACACGAATGCAAA
>NZ_CP044545.1:12500-25000 GCF_008935075.1 Pradoshia sp. D12
CAAAGACTTATACTCGGGAGTCAGACTGCGAGTGATAAGATCCGTAGTCAAAAGGGAAACAGCCCAGACCACCAGCTAAGGTCCCAAAGTATACGTTAAGTGGAAAAGGATGTGGAGTTGCCCAGACAACCAGGATGTTGGCTTAGAAGCAGCCACCATTTAAAGAGTGCGTAATAGCTCACTGGTCGAGTGACTCTGCGCCGAAAATGTACCGGGGCTAAACGTATCACCGAAGCTGTGGATGCATACCGTATGGTATGCGTGGTAGGAGAGCGTTCTAAGGGCTGTGAAGCATGACCGGAAGGACATGTGGAGCGCTTAGAAGTGAGAATGCCGGTATGAGTAGCGAAAGAAGGGTGAGAATCCCTTCCACCGAATGCCTAAGGTTTCCTGAGGAAGGCTCGTCCGCTCAGGGTTAGTCGGGACCTAAGCCGAGGCCGAAAGGCGTAGGCGATGGACAACAGGTTGATATTCCTGTACCACCTCTCTTCCATTTGAGTGATGGGGGGACGCAGTAGGATAGGGTAAGCGCGCTGTTGGATATGCGCGTCCAAGCAGTTAGGCCGATGAGCAGGCAAATCCGCTCATCACATAAGGCTGAGCTGTGATGGCGAGGGAACTATAGTACCGAAGTTCCTGATTCCACACTGCCAAGAAAAGCCTCTAGCGAGGAAGAAGGTGCCCGTACCGCAAACCGACACAGGTAGGCGAGGAGAGAATCCTAAGGTGATCGAGAGAACTCTCGTTAAGGAACTCGGCAAAATGACCCCGTAACTTCGGGAGAAGGGGTGCTCATTAGAGGTTTATAGCCTCGAAGAGCCGCAGTGAAAAGGCCCAGGCGACTGTTTAGCAAAAACACAGGTCTCTGCGAAGCCGCAAGGCGAAGTATAGGGGCTGACGCCTGCCCGGTGCTGGAAGGTTAAGAGGAGCGCTTAGCGCAAGCGAAGGTGCGAATTGAAGCCCCAGTAAACGGCGGCCGTAACTATAACGGTCCTAAGGTAGCGAAATTCCTTGTCGGGTAAGTTCCGACCCGCACGAAAGGCGTAACGATCTGGGCACTGTCTCAACGAGAGACTCGGTGAAATTATAGTACCTGTGAAGATGCAGGTTACCCGCGACAGGACGGAAAGACCCCGTGGAGCTTTACTGCAGCCTGATATTGAATTTTGGTACAGCTTGTACAGGATAGGTAGGAGCCTTTGAAGCCGGAGCGCCAGCTTCGGTGGAGGCATCGGTGGGATACTACCCTGGCTGTATTGACATTCTAACCCGCACCCCTGATCGGGGTGGGAGACAGTGTCAGGTGGGCAGTTTGACTGGGGCGGTCGCCTCCTAAAGAGTAACGGAGGCGCCCAAAGGTTCCCTCAGAATGGTTGGAAATCATTCGCAGAGTGTAAAGGCACAAGGGAGCTTGACTGCGAGACCTACAAGTCGAGCAGGGACGAAAGTCGGGCTTAGTGATCCGGTGGTTCCGCATGGAAGGGCCATCGCTCAACGGATAAAAGCTACCCCGGGGATAACAGGCTTATCTCCCCCAAGAGTCCACATCGACGGGGAGGTTTGGCACCTCGATGTCGGCTCATCGCATCCTGGGGCTGTAGTCGGTCCCAAGGGTTGGGCTGTTCGCCCATTAAAGCGGTACGCGAGCTGGGTTCAGAACGTCGTGAGACAGTTCGGTCCCTATCCGTCGTGGGCGCAGGAAATTTGAGAGGAGCTGTCCTTAGTACGAGAGGACCGGGATGGACGCACCGCTGGTGTACCAGTTGTTCTGCCAAGAGCATAGCTGGGTAGCTACGTGCGGACGGGATAAGTGCTGAAAGCATCTAAGCATGAAGCCCCCCTCGAGATGAGATTTCCCATAGCGCAAGCTAGTAAGAACCCTGAAAGATGATCAGGTTGATAGGTCCGAGGTGGAAGTGTGGTGACACATGGAGCTGACGGATACTAATCGTTCGAGGACTTAACCAAATGAATCAAGCATACTTGCCAAACTTACATTATCCAGTTTTGAAGGAATGATTTCTTTCTAACCAAATAGTCCGGTAATGATGGCGAAGAGGCCACACCCGTTCCCATTCCGAACACGGAAGTTAAGCTCTTCAGCGCCGATGGTAGTTGGGACGCGAGTCCCTGTGAGAGTAGGACGTTGCCGGGCAATTTAAGAAACCAGTTCAGTTGATGAGCTGGTTTTTTTTGTGTTGTTTTTAAGACTGAAGGATACCTTCGAACGTTTGTTGAGAAGAAGGTACCGAGTGTTATGAGAAATAGCAGAAAGGTGTGTATGATCCATATTGGACGGATGCAGGGAATAGAAAGGGAAACATGGCATAAACGATTTTTACTTAATTCCTAACTATCAAACCCTTTGCATTGCCACACTGACCTATTTATTAGACATTCTCTATATACAATCTAACCACTCCGATATCAAGAATGGGATTTTAATTTCAGCTATACTCAGTAAGCTATTGATAAAGGGAAGATCATAAAAGGGCATCTCCTTAAATAAGTCTGACCACCACTCCGTTTCATATCGGGAAATCATACTGAGGTTATACAATAGTAAATAAAGTATTAAAAGATCTGGTAAGGTAGAGGCTAATCCTTCTTTTTGTAAGGAAAGATGGAATGTGTCCGAATGTATATTAAATCTAAAAGGTACATCCCCAAGTATCGGAAGGTATGCTTTTTTAAAATGCAGATGCAATCTCTTCTCTCCATCCTGATGTATTTCCTGTATAGGTAGCTCCCACTTGGAGTTAAGAAAGTCCTTAAAACGTTCTGAGGTCATTTTATACTGATCCAAAACGATAGTCGGTAGATGGACTACAGTGTGTTCTTTGTTAAAAAGAACTTCAATACTTGTACATTTATTTTTTAATCTTTTAAAAAGGATTCCAAGCTCAGGGATTTCCTGAAGTATATCAATCATTGCTATTTTTTCGTTCTCCAATTGCTTTATTCCATATATCTTCTCGGCTGTGTGAGTAAATAATCCATGGCGCTGAATTTTAATTTCATCAAAAAGAAATTCGTATTGTTGTTTTTTCTTTTTCCTTGTGGATACCCCATGAGATAAGACAGCGGTTGTTTCCGGATAAAGCGGATCAACAACTAATAGACATGCCTTTAAAAAATGAGTAAACCCATAGTATAAAAGAAGCGGTTTTAGCTGAATAGGAAGAGTATCCAACTGTTTAAAATAAAGTATTCCAGTCTCAAGATAAGATATAAATTTGTTACAGTTATCGTAACTATATGTATCAGCATTCAGTAGTCCTAATTTATTATAGGCGTTTTTTAAGTATTTCTGTGTGTAGTTTGTTGAATAATAAGGTGAGAACAGATGATTATAATCATATTGTTGTTTGGACATAACTACCCCTCTTTAATTGTTTGAATATTTAAACTAGTTACTTTTTCCTTGACAGTAGTTTGTCCAATTGTTAATCTACAAATAAATTTTTTTGGGAATGGAGGACATAATATGTGGAAAGATAAATTTTCCAAAGAAGGCTTAACCTTTGATGATGTATTACTTATACCAGGTAAATCTGAAGTGTTACCTAAGGATGTATCACTAAAGGTGAGTTTAGCAGACAACTTAGCCCTAAACATTCCTATAATTAGTGCGGGTATGGATACAGTAACTGAGTCTGAGATGGCTATAGCAATGGCTAGACAAGGCGGACTGGGTGTTATTCATAAGAACATGTCTATTGAACAACAAGCTGAACAGGTTGATAAAGTAAAGCGTTCCGAAAATGGTGTCATAACAAAGCCATTTTTCTTAACTCCAGAAAACCAGGTTTACGATGCGGAGCATTTAATGGGCAAATATAGAATATCTGGTGTTCCAATTGTTAACAACAAGGAAGAAAAGAAATTGGTAGGTATTATAACAAACCGTGATATGCGCTTTATTCGCGATTACTCCATGCGTATTGATGATGTTATGACAAAGGAAAACTTGGTAACAGCTCCTGTGGGAACTAATCTAGAAGAGGCGCAGAAAATTCTACAGCAATATAAAATTGAAAAGCTCCCTCTAGTAGATGAAGAGGGTACACTTCAAGGCTTAATCACTATTAAAGATATTGAAAAAATAATTGAATTCCCAAGATCAGCAAAAGACAAATACGGAAGATTACTTGTAGCTGCTGCTGTAGGTGTTACATCTGATACTATGAAAAGGGTAGAGATGCTGGTTAGCGCAGATGTAGATGCGATTGTACTGGATACAGCGCACGGCCACTCTAAGGGTGTACTTGATAAGGTACGTGAAATTAGAGAAACATTCCCTGAGTTGACTATTATTGCAGGGAACGTTGCAACTGCTGAGGGTACAAGAGCGTTAATTGAGGCTGGAGCTGATATTGTAAAAGTAGGTATTGGACCTGGTTCTATTTGTACAACACGGGTCGTTGCTGGTGTAGGTGTGCCACAAATCACTGCCATTTATGATTGTGCAACTGAAGCAAGAAAGCACGGTAAGTCGATTATTGCAGATGGTGGTATTAAATACTCTGGTGATGTTGCTAAAGCATTAGCAGCAGGCGGACATGCCGTTATGCTGGGCAGCTTATTAGCAGGAGTGACTGAAAGTCCGGGAGACACTGAAATCTTCCAAGGCAGAAGATTTAAAGTATACAGAGGCATGGGTTCAGTAGCAGCAATGGAAAAAGGATCTAAGGATCGTTACTTCCAGGAAGATGCGAAGAAATTTGTTCCTGAAGGTATAGAAGGAAGAATTCCTTATAAAGGTCCATTAGCTGATACGATTTATCAGCTTATCGGTGGTCTTCGTGCAGGTATGGGTTATTGCGGAACGAAAGATTTAGAAGAGCTCAGAGAGAATTCACAATTTGTCAGAATGACTGGAGCTGGATTAAAAGAAAGTCATCCGCATGATGTACAAATTACAAAAGAGGCACCGAACTATTCCTATAACTAAGTTATCAAGCACTAAAGAAAAGATGGCAGAGTATCTTTATACTCTGTCTATTTTTTTTAGTCCTTTTATGATACAATAACAAAAGTGTTTAATCGACAATCATTGATAATCAGGGGGGATATACTTGAGACAGGCAAAACAATTAACTTCTTTACTTGCTGTATTAACATTACTTGTTACATTTGTTTTTCCATTCACGAATACTACTGCATATGCCGAAGACGAGCTAGGACTGAGTGCTGAGGCAGCAATACTAATAGATGCGACTAGTGGAAAGATTCTTTACGAAAAAAAATCTGATAAGGTGCTTGGCGTAGCATCCATGTCAAAAATGATGACAGAGTATCTTGTATTAGAAGCTATTGAAGACGGGAAAATTAAGTGGGATCAAACTGTTACAATTGACGAATATGTACATAAACTCTCAGGAGCTCCAGGTTTATCGAATATAGGTTTGACACAAGGTGAAACTTATACTGTTAAAGAGCTTTACGAGGCAATGGCCATATTCTCAGGTAATGCTGCTACAGTAGCTCTCGCACAAGTGGTTGGCGGTACTGAAAAGAATTTCGTGAAATTAATGAATGAGAAAGCCGAAGAGTTAGGTTTGAAAGACTATAAATTCGTTAACTCGTCCGGTTTAAATAACTCAAGCCTGCTTGGCCAGCATCCTGCAGGTGAAGAGAATGATGAAAATCTTATGTCAGCACGTGCAACTGCTAAGTTGGCATATCATTTAGTAACAGACTATCCTGAGGTGATAGATACTGCTAAAAAGCCAGAATTAAAATTTAAAGATGGCAAAACATATAAAAATTTCAACTGGATGTTGCCAGGATTGATTGCAGAGTATAATGGTGTAGATGGATTAAAGACCGGTTCTACAGAATTCGCCGGCAACTGTTTCACTGCAACAGCTGAAAGAGATGGAAAAAGATATATCTCAGTTGTGATGAAAGCAGACAGTAAAATGTCACGTTTTTCAGAAACTGAAAAAATACTTAACTATGCTTTTAATAACTTCTCCACAGAGGAGATTGTAGAAAAAGGATATCAAGTAAAAGGTCAAAAAACACTACCTGTTGCAAAAGGGAAAGAAAAGTCTGTAGCTATTGAGACAAACAAGGCAATTAACCTTATTGTAAAAAATGGCGAAAAGGAAAATCTTAAGACTAAACTAGTATTAGATAAGGACAAGCTTGATGAAGATGGCAACCTGGTGGCTCCAGTGAAAAAAGGAGATAAGGTTGGTTATCTAACTCTTGAATCCGACAAGAGTGATCTTGGCTTCTTAACAGAGGAAGGGCAAAAGAATATCAGCGTTGATGTTGTAGCTGCTGAAACTGTTGAAAAGTCAAACTGGTTTGTATTATCCATGAGAGCAATCGGAGGCTTCTTCGGTGATATGTGGGATAGTATCACTGGAGCAGTTAAAGGTTTATTCTAAAATTTTATTTTTATGATTGAATATAGTTGCGCGAAGAGTGTATGATAGTTAATAGAATATTAAATGAATAAACGAATAGCGTTGATGAGAACCAGTAATCAGAGTAGCATATCTGAAGAGAGCCAGTGGGTGGTGCAAACTGGCGATATCGTCTGATGAATCCATCTCGGAGCAGGATATCGAAATCTTAAAGGAGAATAAATATCCTCGGTTTTAAAAGCCGTTATCTTATGAGGTGGTAGGCATTTATATAAAATGCCTATAACTAGGGTGGCAACGCGGATAAAACTTCCGTCCCTTTTAGGGACGGGAGTTTTTTGTTTGTTTACAATAATTTAAAAGGAGGAATTTAGTATGCTTGATGTAAAACTATTGCGTGCAAACCTTGAAGAAGTTAAGGAAAAGCTAAAACACCGTGGGGAAGATTTGAATGATCTAGATAAATTTGAGGATCTCGATAAACGCCGCAGAGAATTAATTGTTGAAACTGAACAGTTAAAAAGCAGAAGAAATGAAGTCTCCCAACAAATTGCTATGCTGAAAAAAGAGAAAAAGGATGCCGATGCGTTAATTATTGAAATGCGTGAGGTTGGCGAAAAAATAAAAGGCTTCGATCAGGAATTGCGTACAATTGAAGAAGAACTGGATTCAATTATGATGACTATCCCTAATATCCCGCATGAAAGTGTTCCTGTCGGAGATTCTGAGGATGAAAACGTTGAGGCGCGAAAGTGGGGAGAAGTGAGAGACTTTGGATTCGAGCCAAAGCCACACTGGGAGATAGCTGCTGATTTAGGAATCATTGATTTTGAACGCGCTGGAAAAGTTACAGGAAGCCGCTTTGTATTTTACAAAGGATTAGGAGCAAGACTTGAACGTGCTTTAGCAAGCTTTATGTTAGATCTACACGTTGAAGAACATGGTTATACAGAAATGCTTCCGCCTTACATAGTTAATCGTGCAAGCATGACAGGTACGGGCCAGCTGCCTAAATTTGAAGAGGATGCTTTCTTAATTAACAGTGAGGATTACTTCTTAGTTCCTACTGCTGAAGTTCCAGTTACGAACTATCACCGCGATGAAATACTATCTGGTGATGAACTGCCAATAAGCTATGCTGCTTACAGTGCTTGTTTCCGATCTGAAGCAGGATCTGCAGGTCGTGATACACGTGGATTAATTCGCCAGCATCAATTTAACAAAGTAGAGCTCGTTAAATTTGTAAGACCAGAGGATTCTTATGAAGAATTGGAAAAACTAACAGGCCATGCGGAAAAAGTTCTGCAATTGCTTGGGCTTCCATACCGTGTGTTAAAAATGTGTACGGCAGATCTTGGTTTCACAGCAGCTAAAAAATATGATTTAGAAGTTTGGATTCCAAGCTATGAGACGTATCGTGAAATTTCTTCTTGCAGTAATTTTGAAGCCTTCCAGGCTCGTCGTGCCAATATTCGTTTCCGCAGAGATATAAACGCTAAGCCTGAGCATGTTCACACATTAAATGGATCTGGCCTAGCGATTGGACGTACTGTTGCTGCAATCCTTGAAAATTATCAGCAGGAAGATGGATCTGTATTAATTCCAGAAGCTCTTCAACCTTATATGGGTGGAAAAAAAGTTATCACAAAAGCTTAAGATGAAGAGCATTCACAAACTGCTGATATGGGGAAGGGTGCTAAAGTCCATTTGAAGGACTGTGTTGGAATCGATCCCTTCGCCAAATAATAAGTATAACTAACAAAGGGATATCCACATCCGCCAAGTTTGGCATGTGGATATCCCTTTTTATATAAAAATGAGTGCTCCTTAAAAGTTAGGCATTAATCTGCCTTTTAAGGGATGTTTATATAGATATTTTTTAATAGGAGATAATGCATTGAAGTGGTCAAAATATATTTAATTGGATTCGAATAAGTTATATAGCCTTAAGCGCAGGAATAGCTCAATCTGTTTTAGGTGGGTGGGGAGAGCACGTAGGATAGGGATTTTGAGAAATAACTGGCGGACTATATCTAATAGTAGAATGACAATGAAGATAAAATTAAAGACCTGATTCCGGTAAGAATAGCGAAATCAGGTCCTTTAAGCAGCCCTAATAGGTCAAACCTTCTAGGTAGTATAAAATGTAATATTTTTAAAATACCTTTTTCAATTTTCCAGATTGCTGAATTTGTTCTGATACACGTTCAAGAATATCGTGAACAGCATTTGGATCTTCAGCTAAATCATAATCTTTAATATTTAATCGCAATATTGGGCAAGCATTGAAGGAATTAATCCACTTTTCATATCTTCCATGCATTTCCTCCCAATATTCTACAGGAGTTTGCTGCTCCATTTCTCTGCCGCGCAATTGAATACGGTTAAGAATATCATCCAGGGAGCCTTCCAGATAAATAAGTAAATCTGGATGCGGAAAATATGGAGTCATCACCATAGCTTCAAAAAGACTTGTATAGGTTTCATAATCTGTTGGATTCATGGTTCCTTTGTCATAATGCATTTTTGCGAAGATGCCTGTATCCTCATAAATAGAGCGGTCTTGAATAAAACCACCGCCATATTCGAAAATACGTTTTTGCTCTTTATAGCGTTCTGCTAAGAAATAGATTTGAAGATGGAAGCTCCAACGTGAAAAGTCAGCATAAAAACTGTCAAGATAAGGATTAGTATCTACCTTTTCAAAGGAAGTACGAAAATCGAGTTCTTCTGCTAATGCTTTTGTTAATGTAGATTTTCCAACGCCGACAGTACCGGCTACAGTAATAACAGCACTTTTAGGGATTTGATATTTAGGATGAAGAATCATGAACAAACTCCTTTTTGCAGTTGATTAGATACAGACGTTAAGATCAAATCCAGGTCTTCTTTTCTTAGGATGAAGTCCATTTCATCACCATTAAAGCGAAGTACCGGGATATCAGGATGAGCTGCTTCAAATTCATTCATGAATTGAGCGTAGTCTTCTGATAACTGCATTAAATATTTTTCACTTATATTTTTCTCAAATTCTCTGCCGCGGAGTGCAATTCGATGCATTAGCGTTTCAATACTTGCGTCCAGATAAATGACCATATTAGGTCTTGGCATATCCATAGTTAGTATGGAGTATATGTCTTTGTACTTGCTGAATTGAGACTCTTGTATGGTTCTTTGGGCAAAGATGAGATTTTTAAAGATATGATAATCTGCTACGACGGGTTGATTATTTTGGATATACTTTACTTGAATATCCTCTAATTGTTTATAACGATTACATAGGAAGAACATTTCTGTTTGAAAGCTCCATTCCTGAATATCATCATAGAATTTATCTAAAAACGGATTTTCATCAACTATTTCCTTTAGCAGCTTATATTGAAAATGGCTGGCTATTGCTTTCGCCAATGAAGTTTTCCCCACACCAATGGGACCTTCAACAGTAATAAATGGGGTATGGTTCATATGAGGTCCTCCTTACCTTTATGTTACTCTTTTCTAAAGACCGAGTATTATTGTACCATATAGACTTAAGAATTCATTATAAATAATATTGATAAATAAAGTCCATATTTTTATAATCCTACTGTTTAAGGGGTTTTAGCAAAATGAATGATGATAAATTTTTTATGCAAGAAGCAATTGAACAAGCAAAAGCTGCACAAGACAGTAATGAAGTTCCGATTGGAGCGGTTATTGTTAAAGATGGAAAGATCATTGCTCGTGGGCATAATCTGAGAGAGACGAATCAAAGTGCTACCGCCCATGCTGAAATTCTAGCAATCCAGAATGCTTGCGAGAAATTGGGTACATGGCGACTTGAAGGGGCATCCCTATATGTTACATTGGAACCTTGCCCGATGTGTGCCGGTGCTATTTTGATGTCTCGTGTTGATCGGGTAGTATATGGTGCAAATGATCCAAAAGCAGGCTGTGCGGGAACATTTATGAATCTCCTCGATGATTCACGTTTTAACCATCAATGTGAGGTAATTACAGGGGTATGTGAAGAGGAGTGCAGTCACTTATTAACATCCTTTTTTAGAGACTTAAGGGAAAAGAAGAAACTCGCAAAGAGAAATAGACAGTCGGAAAACAATGGATGAATTTACAGGTTCAAGATATTGCATTTTTATTTATTTATAGGTATACTAATTTATGCGTCAGTAAAGACGCCTAATATTGGTTTCAAATTTGCCGTGCTAGGTGGGAAGGTAGCGGTGTCCTGTACTTGCAATCCGCTCTAGCAAGACGGAATTCCCTCCCTCGGTAGGTACTCTGTAGGGTCTGACCTTTGTAAGTGGTGTTGACGTCTGGGTCCTGCGCAATGGGAACTTATGAACCCTGTCAGGTCCGGAAGGAAGCAGCAGTAAGTAAGACCTCTCATGTGCCGCAGGGCAGCCTGGACTGAGCTAACTGCACTGGTTCCGCTTATGGATATCTATCAACGGAGGGTGCACGGCAGTTATTTACATAAAAAGATTAAAACCATTCGTTTAAAGAATGGTTTTTTTTATGCATTTTTGCCGTTTGTAAATGTCACTATTTACGATATAATATAAGGGATTATGTAAGGAAGGGGCAGGAATATTGGGTTATCAAGCATTATACCGAGTTTGGCGTCCTCAGGCTTTTGAAGATGTGATCGGTCAGGAACATGTTACTAAAACGCTCCAAAATGCCCTGCTGCACCAAAAAATATCCCATGCTTACCTTTTTTCAGGTCCACGTGGGACAGGTAAAACAAGTGCAGCGAAAATATTAGCGAAAGCAGTTAACTGTGAGCATGCCCCAGTTCAGGAGCCATGTAATGAATGTGCATCATGCAGGGGTATAACAGATGGTTCGATCTCTGATGTATTAGAAATTGACGCAGCCTCCAATAATGGAGTTGAAGAAATTAGAGATATACGTGATAAGGTAAAATATGCGCCTTCATCGGTTAAGTACAAAGTGTATATCATTGATGAAGTCCATATGTTGTCAACTGGGGCCTTCAACGCTTTACTGAAAACACTTGAAGAACCACCGGCTCATGTTATATTCATTTTAGCTACTACCGAGCCACATAAAATTCCTCTCACTATTATTTCAAGATGTCAACGCTTCGATTTCAAACGCATCACTCCACAGGATATTGTCGGAAGGATGGAAAGAATCTTAACTGAAACCGGCATTTCATACGATCAGAATGCATTATTGGTTATCGCAAGAGCGGCAGAAGGCGGTATGAGGGATGCCTTGAGTTTGCTGGACCAGTCCATATCATTTGGTTCCGACAACATTACATTAGAGGATGCACTGACCGTTACTGGAGCTGTTTCACAATCCTTTTTAACTAAGATTGTAAGTGCAATCTATAAGAGAGAGACGGCCGAAGCATTAAATCAACTCCAGGAATTACTAGCTTTAGGGAAAGATCCAATTCGTTTTGTTGAAGATATGATTCTGTATTTTCGGGACATGCTCCTATTTCAGGCGGCACCAGAGCTCGAGGATTCAATGGAAAGAGTTTATATAGATCAAGATTTTAAAGAACTTGCTGAAAACATTTCGTCAGATCAACTTCATTTTTGGATTGATCAATGGAATCGTTCTATTCAGGAAATGAAGTGGTCCAGTCACCCTAGAATATTTTTGGAGGTTTTGTTGGTAAAGCTTTGCCAAAGTGAACCGGAAAGCAGCAAGAGTTCAGTTACAGACGACACGATTCAAAAACTAATGAATAAAATCAATCAACTGGAAACTCAGTTAAACACCATACGTGAAAATGGAGTTGCGATTAATAAAGACTCAGCTCCTGCTAAAGAAAAGGCTAAAGTAACAACAAACCGATCCTTTAAAGTGCCGGTAGGACGAGTTAACGATATATTAAAAAGAGCAACCAAGCCCGATTTATTAAAGATAAAAAGCAATTGGGGTGGAATGCTTGAATCGCTGAAAAAATCACAGGCGGCATTATTAAATGATGCAGAACCTGTAGCTGCCTCTAATGATGCTTTTGTGTTAAAATTCAAATATGAAATTCATTGCCAAATGGCTATGAATAATCAGGAGTTCATCAGTGGTTTAAAGGGTACACTACAGCAAGTGACAGGCAATCTATACGATATTGTTGGC
>NZ_CP044545.1:30000-237500 GCF_008935075.1 Pradoshia sp. D12
CCCAGACAACCAGGATGTTGGCTTAGAAGCAGCCACCATTTAAAGAGTGCGTAATAGCTCACTGGTCGAGTGACTCTGCGCCGAAAATGTACCGGGGCTAAACGTATCACCGAAGCTGTGGATGCATACCGTATGGTATGCGTGGTAGGAGAGCGTTCTAAGGGCTGTGAAGCATGACCGGAAGGACATGTGGAGCGCTTAGAAGTGAGAATGCCGGTATGAGTAGCGAAAGAAGGGTGAGAATCCCTTCCACCGAATGCCTAAGGTTTCCTGAGGAAGGCTCGTCCGCTCAGGGTTAGTCGGGACCTAAGCCGAGGCCGAAAGGCGTAGGCGATGGACAACAGGTTGATATTCCTGTACCACCTCTCTTCCATTTGAGTGATGGGGGGACGCAGTAGGATAGGGTAAGCGCGCTGTTGGATATGCGCGTCCAAGCAGTTAGGCCGATGAGCAGGCAAATCCGCTCATCACATAAGGCTGAGCTGTGATGGCGAGGGAACTAGAGTACCGAAGTTCCTGATTCCACACTGCCAAGAAAAGCCTCTAGCGAGGAAGAAGGTGCCCGTACCGCAAACCGACACAGGTAGGCGAGGAGAGAATCCTAAGGTGATCGAGAGAACTCTCGTTAAGGAACTCGGCAAAATGACCCCGTAACTTCGGGAGAAGGGGTGCTCATTAGAGGTTTATAGCCTCGAAGAGCCGCAGTGAAAAGGCCCAGGCGACTGTTTAGCAAAAACACAGGTCTCTGCGAAGCCGCAAGGCGAAGTATAGGGGCTGACGCCTGCCCGGTGCTGGAAGGTTAAGAGGAGCGCTTAGCGCAAGCGAAGGTGCGAATTGAAGCCCCAGTAAACGGCGGCCGTAACTATAACGGTCCTAAGGTAGCGAAATTCCTTGTCGGGTAAGTTCCGACCCGCACGAAAGGCGTAACGATCTGGGCACTGTCTCAACGAGAGACTCGGTGAAATTATAGTACCTGTGAAGATGCAGGTTACCCGCGACAGGACGGAAAGACCCCGTGGAGCTTTACTGCAGCCTGATATTGAATTTTGGTACAGCTTGTACAGGATAGGTAGGAGCCTTTGAAGCCGGAGCGCCAGCTTCGGTGGAGGCATCGGTGGGATACTACCCTGGCTGTATTGACATTCTAACCCGCACCCCTGATCGGGGTGGGAGACAGTGTCAGGTGGGCAGTTTGACTGGGGCGGTCGCCTCCTAAAGAGTAACGGAGGCGCCCAAAGGTTCCCTCAGAATGGTTGGAAATCATTCGCAGAGTGTAAAGGCACAAGGGAGCTTGACTGCGAGACCTACAAGTCGAGCAGGGACGAAAGTCGGGCTTAGTGATCCGGTGGTTCCGCATGGAAGGGCCATCGCTCAACGGATAAAAGCTACCCCGGGGATAACAGGCTTATCTCCCCCAAGAGTCCACATCGACGGGGAGGTTTGGCACCTCGATGTCGGCTCATCGCATCCTGGGGCTGTAGTCGGTCCCAAGGGTTGGGCTGTTCGCCCATTAAAGCGGTACGCGAGCTGGGTTCAGAACGTCGTGAGACAGTTCGGTCCCTATCCGTCGTGGGCGCAGGAAATTTGAGAGGAGCTGTCCTTAGTACGAGAGGACCGGGATGGACGCACCGCTGGTGTACCAGTTGTTCTGCCAAGAGCATAGCTGGGTAGCTACGTGCGGACGGGATAAGTGCTGAAAGCATCTAAGCATGAAGCCCCCCTCGAGATGAGATTTCCCATAGCGCAAGCTAGTAAGAACCCTGAAAGATGATCAGGTTGATAGGTCCGAGGTGGAAGTGTGGTGACACATGGAGCTGACGGATACTAATCGTTCGAGGACTTAACCAAATGAATCAAGCATACTTGCCAAACTTACATTATCCAGTTTTGAAGGAATGATTTCTTTCTAACCAAATAGTCCGGTAATGATGGCGAAGAGGCCACACCCGTTCCCATTCCGAACACGGAAGTTAAGCTCTTCAGCGCCGATGGTAGTTGGGACGCGAGTCCCTGTGAGAGTAGGACGTTGCCGGGCAATTTAAGAAACCAGTTCAGTTGATGAGCTGGTTTTTTTGTGTTGTTTTTATAGGGACCAGGGAGGATTTTGGATACTTGTTAGAGCTGGATGGGTGAGGAGTCGGGAAGGATCTTTCGTCAAGGATACTACCTTAAAGACTTGTGGAAGCTATAGAAAAGCTGCGCTATTCAACACCTATGGGACATCTATACTCGGGGGAAGGTGGGTGAAGTGTGGAAGAAAGCAGTTATGCTCCACCTATGAAGCACCTACGCCCGATCTATCACCTACCTGCTCCCCACCTATCCCCGAAATAAAGATACGAAAAAGACAAAGGAAGCCATCTATCAAATACTAATGATTCCCCTTTCCTGGGGTTATGTAATTAAAGCTACGAATAGTTGAGCTATGCCAATTTCAAGAACACACCCCAGCATTTTGCTACAACATTTAAGCCGTGAATTCCAAAGGTTTCTACATGAATTATTCCTCAAAGATATTTATATGTTGGACATTTTGAAAGACATACAACGAAATTCACTTGTGGGCATAGAATAATATATAAATTTAAAATATTGTATACAGTTTGTGGCCGGGGGCGATACTAAGAGGTATGGAGGTGTAGTAAATGGCCAACTGCGAGCGTGAAACAAATGATCATCTTAACGAAGAATGTGCAATCTGTGAATCGACGAAAAAAAAGGGAATGCATCTATATAATATTTTTATTTGCTCGGAATGTGAGGATGTGTTAATTCATACAGAAACAAATGACCCTTTGTATAATGAGCATGTAGAGAAGTTGAAGAAAATGAATATTTCCAGTATTTACTCATAAAACTTGAATACCGCTATACTCCATCCTTATAATATAGTCAGCTGGCCCCTTCAACCGGAAGGAGCCTTTTTATTTGTTGGAAAAGGAGGCGTGTATGAGTGGCGGAAAAAATAATTAAAGTACCAATATTAGATATGCTGGAGAAACACCGAAATAAGAAGTCCATATCCATGCATGTTCCAGGCCATAAAAATGGTGTTGTCCTGCCTATTGAGGCTCCTCGGAGTTTTAGTTCGGTCCTGTCATGGGATGTGACAGAACTTGCAGGATTAGATGATTTGCATGAACCAGAAGAGGGTATTAAAGAGGCTGAAGCATTATTAGCGAAGTTTTATCAGACTAAAAAAAGTTACTTTCTTGTGAATGGAACAACTGTCGGTAATCTTGCGATGATCTTGGCTAGTATTGAGCCTGGAGATAAAGTCCTTGTACAAAGGAATTGCCATAAATCTGTGATGAATGGATTAAAACTAGCTAAAGCTAACCCAATATTTCTGACGCCTGTTATAGAATCTGATATTTCAATTGGTGTTCCATATGAAACAATTTATAATAGTTTGAATGATCATCTGGATGTAAAAGCAATTATTCTTACATATCCTAATTATTATGGGTTGGGAGTAGATCTGGCATCTATCATTAAGCGAGCTCATAAAAAGGGTATTCTAGTTTTAGTTGATGAAGCGCATGGTGCCCACTTTGCGGCAGGTGCTCCTTTTCCGCCATCTGCTGTCAATTTGGGGGCAGATATAGTTGTTCACTCAGCTCACAAAACCCTGCCTGCTATGACAATGGGCTCCTATTTACATATAAACAGTGAATTGGTAAACCAAGAGCGTGTGGAAGGGTATTTAAGAATGCTGCAATCAAGCAGCCCATCTTATCCAATTATGATGTCTCTAGATTTAGCGAGGGCTTATTTAGAGAGCTATTCAGAAAAGGATAAGGAATATTTAATAGAGCAAATTGAGTCTTTTAAACAATATTTACGAAGGCATGAGGAACTGTGCATTTTCGAATCAGAAAACAGCGATATTCAGGATCCTTTAAAGCTTGTTCTCTATCATAAAAACGGAATGTCAGGCTTTGAGCTGCAAAAATTAATGGAGCAAGCAGGGATTTATTCAGAGCTCACAGATGAGCTGCATGTACTGCTTGTTCTGCCTTTATTAAAGAAAAGTCAACCATATTCTGTTGATGATATTATACAAAGGCTAGAAAGGATTAATTGGATTACAGGAGAACAAACACGAATAAGCCTGGCTAGTAACCCATTAAAAAATAAACAACAACATATGGAGAGTGTCCTAGCAATATCCTATGAGGAAATGGATATAATGCCGCGGAAAAGAATTTCTCTTGCTCATGCATGTGGAGAAATCTCAGCAGAAACAATTGTTCCATATCCTCCAGGTATTCCGCTCATTCAAAAGGGAGAGATTATTACCTATGACATGGTGCAGAAATGCACATCCTTACTAACTCAGGGGGCTAAAATCCAAGGAGGAGTTTATTTAAAGCAACAACAAATTGAGGTCTTTGTGTAAGTCACATATGATATACTATCTAGTAGTTACAATATTGGAGGTTACTGCCTTGAAACGTGGAGTTTTTATAACGGTAGAGGGTCCTGAAGGGGCTGGGAAAACGACCGTACTAGCAAGAGTGGGAGAGCAGCTTGAAAAGGAAGGCTACTCAATTGTACTGACAAGAGAACCTGGTGGAATTCCTATTGCAGAACAAATCCGGCAGGTCATCTTAAATCCTGATCATACTGAAATGGATTCCAGGACAGAAGCACTGTTATATGCAGCAGCGCGCAGACAGCATCTTATGGAGAAGGTGGTACCTGCATTAAATAAAGGCTGTATTGTCTTATGTGACCGGTTTGTAGATAGCTCATTGGCTTATCAGGGGTATGCAAGAGGTCTTGGGATAGAGGAAGTCAGAGAGATCAATCGCTTTGCTATACAGGATACCATGCCAGAACTTACATTGTTCTTTATGATTGATCCTGAAATTGGCTTGAAGAGAATTGAAAATCATAAAAGTCGGGAAATAAATCGTTTGGATCTTGAGAAGCTCAATTTCCACCAAAAAGTATATGAGGGCTATCAACTATTAATAAAAAATGAACCTGATAGAATAAAGGTAATTGATGCAAATCAAAGCTTTGAAGAAGTTTATCAAGAAACTCTTCAACAAATTCGGACATATATTCACAGGAGACCTTAAGGCAAATGCTTTAAGGTTTTATATTTATCACTTGAATTGCTTTATGGTTACAGAATAACTGGTATAATGGATAAGTAAAGCTTAAATACGCACCGTCATTTTTTCTTTATAATCCTTATAGGAGGTTTTAGCCATGAAACTTATAATAGCAGTAGTACAAGATAAAGATAGTACTAAATTATTAGGTGATTTGGTCGACAATAACTTCCGAGCAACTAAGTTGGCTACAACTGGAGGATTTTTAAAATCCGGTAATACTACCTTTTTGATAGGTACTGAGGAATTAAGGGTGAATAAGGCTCTTGAAATCATAAAGAAGAACTGCAAATCCAGAGAGCAGCTTGTAGCACCAGTTACTCCAATGGGTGGTAATACAGACTCTTATGTACCTTATCCAGTAGAGGTCGAGGTAGGAGGAGCAACAGTTTTTGTAATGCCGGTGGATAAGTTTTACCAATTTTAACAATTTATACAGTCAGTGAGGATGAGAGGAAATAAGCATGATTAACACGTGGGATCAATTAGCCAATCAACAACCAAGAGTATCAATGATGCTCAAGAATAGCCTAATGAAGAATCGTGTGGCCCATGCTTATCTTTTTGAAGGAGAGCGTGGTACCGGTAAAAAGGATACAAGTATTCTTCTGGCTAAATCTTTATTTTGCCATAACCGAGAAGACGGTTTTCTTCCCTGTGAGGAATGTACAAATTGTAAAAAAATTGACCATAAAAACCATGCGGATGTCCATGTTATTGAACCGGATGGTTTATCGATAAAAAAGGAACAAATTCGATTGCTTCATGAGGAATTTCAAAAGAAGGCAGTTGAGTCATCACAAAAAGTTTACATTATTACGCATGCACATAAAATGACTGCTTCTGCGGCCAATAGTTTATTGAAATTTTTAGAAGAACCTCATGCAGGGACAACAATTATTTTGCTTACAGATCAAATTCACCGCATGCTTTCAACCATCCTATCCCGTTGCCAAACGTTATCCTTTATGCCGTTAAATCCAAAGGAATTAAGTAAGCAGTTAATACAGGCAGGAGTACCTGTCACGAAGGCTCCCTTGATTGCGAGTTTGACGAACAGTGTCGATGAAGGTTTGTCGTTAAATGAGGATGAGTGGTTTGCACAAGCCCAAAAAATAGTGGTAAAATTATTTGAAGCAATGAAAAATCCTGTGGATGGTATTATGGTCATTCAGGAGAGTTGGCTTTCGCATTTTAAAGAAAGAGAACAGACAGAAATAGGCTTAATGCTCCTATTGAATATATATCGTGATCTCCTTTATATACAGCTGGATAAGCCGGAAGAGATTGTATACAAAGATATGGAGGAAAGGCTTCGCCAATTGGCCATTCAACATTCCCCCAAAAAATTGGCGTATCAAATGAATCAAATATTAGAGTCAAAACGAAAAATTTCGGCTAATATAAACCCACAGCTGTTAATGGAGCAGCTTGTGCTTAACCTTCAGGAGGGGTTTACACTTGTATGATGTTGTAGGAGTCCGCTTTAAAAAGGCGGGTAAAATATATTATTTTGACCCAGGTGATTTGGAAATAGCCAAGGATGAATACATCATAGTTGAGACAGTACGCGGAGTAGAGTTTGGAAAAGCTGTTATACCCAGAAAGCAGGTTGGGGAAAATGATGTAGTTCTGCCCCTGAAAAAAGTTATTCGAATAGCTGATGAAAAAGACCGGCTGATTGTGGACGAAAATAAACAAATCGCTGAACAGGCATTTCAAGTATGCAGCGAAAAAGTGGTTGAGCATCGTTTGGAAATGAAGCTTGTAGATGTTGAATATACTTTTGATCGTAATAAGGTGATTTTTTATTTCACAGCAGATGGACGAGTTGATTTTCGTGAGCTGGTTAAAGATCTGGCAGCTATTTTCCGAACACGTATTGAATTAAGACAGATTGGTGTCAGGGATGAGGCAAAAATGCTTGGAGGCATTGGACCTTGCGGCAGGATGTTATGTTGTTCTACATTTCTTGGGGACTTTGAACCGGTCTCCATTAAAATGGCTAAAGACCAAAACTTATCATTGAATCCCACGAAAATCTCAGGTCTATGCGGGCGTTTGATGTGCTGTTTAAAATATGAGAATGATGAATATGAGAGCGCAAAAGAGCAGCTTCCAGATTTGGGAGAGTACGTGGTTACACCGGTTGGTCGCGGTAAAGTAATCGGTCTTAACATTCTTGAAAAAATCATGCAAATAGAATTGCAGGGTAAGGAACGAGTAGTTGAATATACGCTGGATGAGATGATGGAGGAAGGCACCTTCTCGATTCAAGCCACAGATTAATAAGGTGGTGGGTGTTGATGAATAAAAAGGAAATTTTCGATTCGGTTAGCAGTATGGAAGCTCAAATTGGAGATTTGTATAAGCAACTTGGAGATTTAAAAGAACATCTCGCAGAAATATTGGAAGAAAATAATTCCCTCAAGTTAGAAAACGAAAATGTAAGGCGTCGCTTGCTGGATTTAGAAAAGACAAAGCCTGCGGTTTCTCAGAAAAAGCAAGCAAAAAAAGGCAATAAGCTAATGGATGTCGGAGAGGGCTACGATAATTTAGCGAGACTATATCAAGAAGGTTTCCATATTTGTAATCTGCACTTTGGAAGTCCACGTAAAGATGGGGATTGCCTGTTTTGTCTTTCATTTTTAAATAAGAAATAAAGATAGTCTTTCCTATCGATAGGAAAGACTATTTTTATAATTGATTTTTTACTGTATATAGGTAGGAGCGGATTGTAGAGTGTATATATTAAAGGATGATGAGCGTCTGGATTATTTATTGGGAGAGCCACTTAGGATTATTCAAAGCCCGAGTGTCTTTTCTTTTTCATTGGATGCTGTTTTATTATCTAAATTTGTATATGTTCCCATTCAAAAAGGGAATTTGGTTGATTTATGTTCTGGAAATGGTGTCATTCCACTCTTGCTCAGTACACGCACCAAGGGGCGTATATACGGAGTGGAGATTCAGGAGCGACTATATGATATGGCCGTTAGAAGTATAGGCTACAATAAGCTGGATGATAGAATTGAAATGTACCATGAGGATTTAAATAAAATTATTCCAATTCTCGGCCATGATAAATATGATGTTGTCACCTGTAATCCACCCTATTTTTTGACACCAGCGAAGGAAATTCAAAATGAAAATGAACATTTTGCCATAGCCAGGCATGAAATTAAATGTACATTGGAGGATGTAATCAGAGTGAGCAGCCAGCTTTTAAAGAACGGCGGTAAAGCGGCCTTTGTTCATAGACCCGGTAGGCTGCTTGATATTGTAACGTTAATGAGAAAGTATAGATTAGAACCAAAACGTCTTCAATTTGTGTATCCAAAGGCAAATAAAGAGGCAAATACAATCCTGATTGAAGGAATAAAAGGCGGAAATCCTGATTTAAAATTATTGCCACCATTAATTGTGTATGATGAAAATAATGAGTATACCAAAGAATTGAGAACCATCACCAATGGACAAGAATAATCACTATTTTTATGTACTTGAATGTGCGGACGGCAGTTATTATGCTGGGTATACAAATGATGTAAATAAGAGAGTGAATACACATAATGATGGGAAAGGTGCCAAATATACACGAGGGAGAAGGCCTGTGGTGCTTCGCTATGTCGAGGAGTATCAGACAAAGACAGAGGCTATGCAGGCTGAGTATCGCTTTAAACAGCTAAGCAGGGGCGCCAAGGAAAGGATCGTACAAATGGGAGGAACAGATAATGAAGGCCCAAAAAAGCTTTGAAAAAGAGAATGAAGCAGTTCTCTATTTAGTACCAACACCAATCGGTAATTTAGATGATATGACATTTCGCACAATAAATATCCTCAAGCAGGCAGATTTAATTGCGGCAGAGGATACAAGGAATACAAAAAAACTGTGCAATCACTTTGATATTCAGACACCGTTAGTCAGTTATCACGAGCACAATATGAATCAGAGCGGGGAATCCTTGATTGAGAAAATGAAAAGTGGAAAACAAATTGCCCTCGTAAGCGATGCCGGAATGCCTGCTATTTCAGATCCTGGCTATGAGTTAGTCCAGTCCTGCATAGAGGAGGACATAAAGGTCGTATCATTGCCTGGTGCAAATGCGGCACTAACGGCACTGATTGCTTCAGGTATAGTCCCGCAGCCATTTTATTTCTATGGATTTCTAAACCGAAGCCGTAAAGAAAAGAAGAAAGAACTGGAGCGATTAAAAATAAAGGATTCGACCATAATCTTCTATGAATCTCCTCATCGTTTAAAGGAAACACTTACGATAATGTATGAGTATTTTGGAAATCGAAAAATAGTATTGGCAAGAGAGCTGACAAAAAAGTTTGAGGAATAT
Organism: Pradoshia sp. D12; assembly: GCF_008935075.1. NCBI lineage: Bacteria > Bacillati > Bacillota > Bacilli > Caryophanales > Bacillaceae > Pradoshia > Pradoshia sp. D12. The sequence continues at coordinate 39,476 of NZ_CP044545.1, forward strand.
ATTCGAGGGACAATGTCTGAGATTATACAATGGGCTAATGAACATGAAATACGCGGTGAATTTGTGATCATAACCGAGGGGTCAGATAGGGAAGAGTTAGATGATCTAGGAACAGCCTGGTGGACAGAGATGGAATTGAAAGAGCACGTCGATTTTTATATTGAATCTGAGAACCTTAAACCGAATGAAGCGATAAAAAAGGTTGCGAAAGATAGGGGTCTTCAAAAAAGAGAAATCTATCAGGCTTATCATGTTGAAGAGAATTAAATTAAAAGCTAATCAAAAAGCTCCCCGAAAGGGAAGCTTTTTGATTAGTTGTTTACAACCAAGTTTTCTTGAATCTCTTTAAGAAGCTGTTCTGCTCCTTCACGGCTAAGGATTAATTTACCGTCAGCAAGTGTGAAGTTGTTGTCGGATACTTCACCTGTAACTTGGCAAGTCATATTCGGCTTATATTTTTTTAGAATAATTTTTTCATCGTCAACATAAATTTCTAAAGCATCTTTTTCTGCGATTCCTAAAGTACGACGAAGCTCAATTGGAATTACCACCCGTCCAAGCTCATCTACTTTACGTACAATACCTGTGGATTTCATAAAAATACTCCTCTCATAGTAAAATATTTTTTTAATAAAATTCGTCATTATTCGACAAAATTTAAGGATGTTTTCATAATACCAAGCATTCCCAAAACCGTCAATGTTTTTGGATTGCATAATAATAGTAGTTTATTCCATATTTAGTGAGGTTTTATGAAAAAAACAGTAAAAAAACGATATAAATTTACATAAATATACATTAAATGAATCATTTACATGGACAAATTGACAATAAATTATAAAAGATTCAAAATAAATCAAATATATTTTGCGCATATTTGTAATTTTATTACAAAATTAAATATATTCATATAATTAATACATCTTGTCTACAATAATTATTTGTGAAAAAGATTTCAATATATAAGTGTAATAAAATTTTCCAAAAGCGCCCCGGGTTCATATGTATAAAAATAATTAAAATTCCTTTATAATGTACTATTATGTAATGTATTTATAAGCAAATCTTACGTACTTTATTGCAAGGCCTTTAAGGAGTGGAAAAGATGAAGGAAAAATTAAATACTTTTTATATTACTACCCCAATTTACTATCCAAGTGGAAATCTTCATATTGGACATGCATATACGACAGTTGCAGGAGATGCAATGGCTCGTTATAAGAGAATGCGTGGATATGATGTTATGTACCTAACTGGTACAGATGAACATGGGCAAAAGATTCAGCAAAAGGCAGAAGAAAAAGGAATCAGCCCGCAGGAATATGTTGATGGTATGATCAGAGACATCAAAATACTATGGAACAAGCTTGATATTTCTTATGATGATTTCATTAGAACCACTGAAGAAAGACATAAGAAGGTTGTTGAGAAGATTTTTAAACGCTTGCTTGATCAGGGCGATATTTATCTTGATCAATATGAAGGCTGGTATTGCACTCCATGTGAATCATTTTTCACAGATCGTCAGGTAGAAGAGGGCAATTGTCCTGATTGTGGACGTCCAGTTGAAAAGGTAAAAGAAGAATCCTACTTCTTTAAAATGAGTAAATATGCTGACCGATTATTAAAGTTTTACGAAGAGAACCCTGAGTTCATTCAACCGGAGTCACGCAAAAATGAGATGATTAACAACTTCTTAAAGCCTGGTTTAGAGGATTTAGCTGTTTCCAGAACAACTTTTGACTGGGGCATAAAGGTGCCGGGTGATCCTAAGCATGTTATCTATGTTTGGATTGATGCATTATCTAATTATATTACGGCTTTAGGTTACGGTACTGATGATGACTCCAAGTACATGAATTATTGGCCGGCAGATGTCCATTTGGTTGGTAAGGAAATCGTTCGTTTCCATACTATTTACTGGCCAATCATGTTAATGGCACTTGATCTACCTCTTCCTAAAAAAGTATTTGCACATGGCTGGCTATTAATGAAAGACGGCAAAATGTCTAAATCTAAAGGGAATGTTGTAGATCCTGTAACGCTCATAGATCGATATGGTTTGGATGCCCTTCGTTATTACTTATTGCGTGAGGTTCCATTCGGAGCGGATGGCGTATTTACTCCAGAAGGCTTCGTTGAAAGAATTAACTTTGATTTAGCCAATGACCTTGGAAACTTATTGAACAGAACTGTTGCAATGATTAATAAGTACTTTGAAGGAAAAATACCAGCTTATAAAGGGTCAGAGCGTGAATTTGATCAGCAGCTGCTGCAGGCTAATAAGGAAACGGTAGTAAAATATGAAGAGGCAATGGATGATATGCAATTCTCTGTTGCGTTGTCTACTATATGGCAATTGGTAAGCCGCACAAATAAATACATTGATGAAACTCAACCATGGGCCTTAGCGAAAGATGAAGCTAAAGTTGACGAGTTGGCATCTGTAATGGTTCATTTAGCAGAATCCTTAAGAAGAGTTGCTATCATGCTGAAGCCGTTCCTAACTGTAACTCCTGAAAAAATATTTGAACAATTGGATTGTCAGGATCCTTTATTACAAAGCTGGGATAGCTTGAAAGAGTTCGGATTGATCTCTGAAAATTCAACTGTTAAAAAAGGACAGCCTATCTTCCCTCGCCTGGATATGGAGGAAGAAGTTACTTATATTAAGGAAGCGATGCAAAGCACGGCACCAGCTGCACCGGTCCAAGAAGCGAAAAAGGAAATCGAACAACCTACAGAGGTAGAAGAGATTACGATTGATGATTTCAAAAAGGTGGAGCTCAGAGTAGCTCAAGTAATAAAGGCTGAGCCCGTGCCAAAAGCAGACAAACTGTTAAAACTTCAATTAGATCTTGGATATGAGCAGCGTCAGGTTGTTTCTGGCATTGCGGAGCATTACAAACCAGAAGAATTGACTGGTAAGAAGGTTATTTGCGTAACGAATTTAAAACCGGTTAAACTTCGCGGTGTACTATCTCAAGGGATGATTTTAGCTGGTAGTCTTGATGGTCAATTAGCGTTGGCCTCAATTGCGGAATCCCTACCAAATGGGGCACAGGTTAAATAATTGATTTTGAACGTAGGGATGTTACATGTGAAACATCCCTATTGTTTTGGGTATAGAGAGGTATTCTAGGCAAATGGTAAAGGAGTGCTAACATTGTTATTTGATACACATGTGCATTTAAATGATGAGCAATTTGATAATGATTTGGAAGAAGTTATCAGTCGAGCCAAAGCGAATGGAGTAGAGCGGGTTATCGTTGTTGGTTTTGATGAGAAGACTATTAAACGAGCAATGGAGTTAATAGAAACTTATGACTTTATGTATGCAGCGATTGGTTGGCATCCGGTAGATGCAATCGATCTAACTGATGAATATCTTGAATGGATTGAGGAGCTGACCAAGCATCCAAAAGTGGTGGCAATTGGAGAAATAGGCTTAGACTATCATTGGGACAAATCACCGAAGGATATCCAAAAGGATGTATTCCGCCGTCAGATTCGTCTTGCTAAAAAACTTAAGCTTCCTATCATCATTCATAACAGGGATGCTACAGAGGACGTAGTAGAGATCCTTAAGGAAGAGCATGCAGAAGAAGTTGGCGGAATTATGCATTGCTTTAGCGGCAGTGTGGAAACGGCACAGGTATGCTTAGACATGAATTTTTATATTTCTTTAGGCGGACCGGTTACATTCAAAAATGCAGTTAAACCCAAAGAGGTTGCAAAGGCCGTGCCGTTGGAAAGATTATTGATTGAAACCGATTGTCCTTATTTAGCACCTCACCCGTTTAGAGGGAAACGAAATGAACCAGGCTATGTCAAACTTGTTGCTGAGGAAATAGCAAGGTTGAAAGAAGTTTCTTATGAGGAAGTTGCTGAAGCAACAATGAGTAATGCCAAAACACTTTTTAAATTGATTTAAAGACAGATTCCCCCATTTTATTGGATGAAAATATACGTATATGGATAGGTAGATTGGATGTCATTAACTGCTTCGAGACAATCCTTACTCTAATAAGCATGAGAGCGGTATTATTTGACAAGCCTATTTATATATTTATATAATGCATTCAGTGAAAAGGGGGTAATTTTTTCGTGAATAAATACATGAAAAACCTATTTTCCAGGCCGCGGCAAACGCCAAAGGTAATATTAATGATGACTAGTATCGCTGTATTTCTATTAGCTTCCGGAGTTTTATTTTTTGAAGGAACAAAGAAGACAGTGGCACTGAGCCTGGATGGAGAAAAGCAAAAGGTAAAAACCCATGCTGATACCATAAGTGAATTACTTGAAGAACATGACATATTAGTAGATTCGAAGGACTATCTCAGTATACCTGAAACGACTAAAATAAAAGATGATTTACACATTGTGTGGGAGCCTGCTGTTGATATAAAGGTCATAATAGATGACAAAGAGCAGAGCTTTGCTACGACTGCGAAGACAGTTGAAGATGTTTTAAAAGAGGAAAATATACAGCTAAGGAACGAGGATTTCCTGTCCCATGATATGAATGACAAGATAGAAGCCGGTATGATCATACATATTGAGAAGGCTTTTCCTGTTACCGTAATTGATGGTGAGAATGAAAAAATACTATGGACAGTCTCGACCCCTGTGAAGGACTTTTTAGATACTGCCAATATACATATTGGTGATTTGGACCGTGTTGAACCTGGGATAAACGAGCAGCTTAGTAAGAAAGCATCCTTGTCTATTACACGAGTTGAAAAAGATACGGAAGTAGTGGAAGAACCGATTGCATATGAGACTATCAAGCGAAATGATCCCGCATTAACCTCAGGAAAACAGAAAGTAACCACTGAAGGCGTTAACGGTCTCATAAGTAAGAAATATGAGCTTATTAAAGAAAATGGGAAAGTTGTGTCCAAAAAGCTGATTTCAGAAAATGTTATTAAGGAAAAAACTGATCAGGTAATCTCCGTTGGGACAAAACAAAAACTACCTATAGCAAAGCCAATGTCTAATGTAAAAAAGAACGTGCAAAAGGCTAGTGATAGTGATGAATATTATGTTACGGCTACTGCCTATACCGTTGACTGTGATGGCTGTTCGGGTAAAACTGCAGTTGGCATTGACCTGCGTGCAAATCCGAACAAAAAGGTTATCGCTGTTGACCCTAACCTAATACCGCTTGGCTCAAGAGTATATGTAGAAGGCTATGGTTATGCAGTTGCAGGAGATACAGGTGGCGCCATAAATGGGAATAAAATTGACGTCTATGTTCCTACATCTGCCGAAGCCCATAACTGGGGTGTAAAAAAGGTCAAAATAAAAGTTATTCGTTAAATATTACGGTAATTTATACAGTGGATTTCGTATCCGCTGTTTTTTTACGTTATAATAGGCAGGGTTAACCGTAAATAAATTAATATTACATTAATATTACAAAAATAACACAAATATATCAATTGTAAATTACAAATTTTAGATAAAATTTTTTGGAGGGAAAATGAAAATCAAAGAAATTATTGTCGTTGAAGGAAAAGACGACACCACGGCCATCAAACGCGCTTTAAATGCTGATACAATAGAAACGAATGGTTCAGCTATTAATCAGGAAACATTAAATAAAATTCGCTTGGCGCAAAAGGTCAGGGGAGTGATTGTTTTTACTGATCCTGACTTTCCGGGAGAGAGAATAAGACAAATCATTTCACAGGAAGTACCCGGATGCCAGCATGCGTTTCTGCCAAAGCACTTGGCTATCCATAAGTCAGGGCGTGGGCTGGGTGTTGAACATGCGTCTGATGAAGCCATCAGAGATGCATTAAAAAATGCGAAACTAATGGATTCGGAATTAAAAGAAGTAATCAGTAAGGATGATTTGGTCTTATTTGGTTTAGTTGGCGGTCCAGGTTCCGCTGAGAGACGGGAAAAGTTAGGTCGATATCTGAATATCGGCTATGCAAATGGCAAACAGCTATATACAAGATTGAAGATGTTTGGAATCTCAAAGGAAGAGTTCATGAAGGCAATCGAACATATAAATGGAGTGGAAATAAATGAATAAAGATATTGCAACCCCAATTAAAACAAGAGAAATACTGGATAAATATGGATTCTCCTTTAAGAAGAGTCTTGGCCAGAACTTCTTAATTGATACAAACATACTACGAAATATTGTTCACCATTCGGGTGTTCACTCAGAGAGCGGAGCAATAGAAATTGGGCCGGGTATTGGCGCGTTGACAGAACAATTAGCAAAGAACTGTAAGAAAGTTGTAGCCTTTGAAATAGATCAACGCCTTTTGCCGATCTTAAAAGATACTCTTTCAGCTTATGATAATATCCAAGTTATTCACGAGGATATACTGAAAGCAGACGTAGCAAAAGTGATTAAGGAGGAGTTTACTGGTCAGGTAGATGATCTTCATATTGTAGCGAACTTGCCATATTACGTTACTACGCCGATTATCATGAAACTACTTGAAGAACGTCTGCCCCTTGAAAGCATAACGGTTATGCTTCAAAAAGAAGTTGCTGATCGTATGGCAGCAGCTCCAGGAACGAAAGAATATGGGTCATTGTCGATTGCAGTCCAGTATTACACAACAGCTGCAGTAGCCATGATTGTACCGAAAACGGTATTTGTGCCGCAGCCTAATGTAGATTCTGCTGTTATCCATCTAAAGGTCAGAGATAAACCGGCTGTAGAGGTTGAAGACGAAGGTTTCTTTTTTGAAATTACGAGGGCAAGTTTTGCTCAAAGAAGAAAAACGATTTTAAATAACTTAGTTTCCCAGCTTCCTGATGGAAAAGCAAGAAAGGAACTGATTCTCCAAGGGCTGGAAGCTGCGGGTATAGATCCGATTAGAAGAGGAGAGACATTATCTCTGCAAGAGTTTGCCGATTTGAGTAATGCTCTTAAACCTCATTTTAAATAAATATATAAAGCAAAAAAAGCCAGTTCAAGTTGATCTGGCTTTTTTCTGTCTTCACATCTGACCCTTGATCTGCATAGCCTATGTTGAATCCATTGATTAGTTGCAGTGACATAATATGGAGTGAGGCTTTCATGATAAAGGTTAATGATATAGTTGGTCGGAAATCGTATGATTGCGATATCTATTTTCGTGTTATAGATATTTTGGAGCATGATGGCGGAAAAATTGCGATCATATTTGGTGAAGATATACGTTTGGAAGCAGATGCACCCCTCTCGGATCTAAAAGTAATAGGCGAAGATGAGAGAGCTACAAGAAATATGTATACAGATACTTTGGTGAATCAATCAAATCATCTTATATCACAGGAATTTGAGCGATTGCGTCATAAAAAAGAATATGAAGTCACAGATGGGTACCGACAGCCTATTGATTATTTTCAAATCCCTGGAAAGGTGCTGCATCTTGATGGAGATCCTAGTTATTTGGAGAAATGCCTGACCCTTTATAAGCGCATTGGAATTCCTGTACACGGAGAACATTGTAAGGAGCGTGAAATGCCTTATAAGGTTGGAGAATTATTGGATCAATACAGGCCTGATATCCTTGTCATCACAGGCCATGATTCCTATTCGAAGTCTAAAGGAGCCATTAATGATATAAATGCATATAGGCATTCAAAGGACTTCGTAATGGCCGTCAAGGAGGCTAGGAAAAAAATTCACCATTTGGACCATTTAGTTATCTTTGCAGGTGCTTGCCAATCTCATTTTGAATCATTAATCGTTGCTGGTGCTAATTTTGCCAGTTCTCCTTCCCGTGTGAATATCCATGCATTAGATCCGGTTTATATTGTTGGAAAGATAAGTCTTACGCCTTTTATGGATCATGTGAATGTATGGGAGGTTCTTCGTAATACTTTAACGGGTGAGAAAGGGCTTGGAGGAGTTGAATCGAAGGGTGTTCTTAGAATCGGAATGCCTTATCATACAAACGAGGCGAAGGAAAAGCTTGAAACAGATGACTGATTGTCTAACCCATATCATATGGTTTTTTAAAAGGTTCTTACCTATCTCTCAACTCTTGAATTAGTACTATTTATAAGCAGATTCTTAACAGAATGATTGCTAATGCCAAAAGTACCGATGGTTAATGATCGGTGCTTTTTTTATATTCACCAGATAAAGGGATAAAGTCAGTATTGATCCCTGCTAAATTGATTCCGCTGACTCGTGTTTAGTGAAGGGTAGAATGTTTTGTAGAAGTGGCTCTCCAAGATAGTTTTATTCAACAAAATAAATCATTTATCCCCTCTATAATCTTAAACATAATGTAATTGGAATTTACATACATATCTATCTGTCGAATAGGGTAGAATAAAAGAGAGAAAAAAACGGCATTTTTCTTGTGAAAAACATTGACAAACAAATTTGATCACTGATATAATTTATTATTTTATTTGACCGTCATTAGTCTATGTGATATACTACTTTTAGTGAGGTGGACGAAGCATGCCAAAAAGTTTGAATGATATTAAACAGATTTTGGATTCCCATTTGGGACAGAAGTTGCTACTCAAAGCGAATGGCGGTAGAAGAAAAACTATCGAACGTTCAGGTGTATTAGCTGAAACTTATCCCTCAGTATTCGTTGTCGAATTAGATCAGGATGAGAACTCTTTTGAAAGAGTTTCATACAGCTATGCAGATGTATTAACAGAAACGGTAGAATTAACATTTACTGAAGAGACATCAGGAAAAATGGCGTAACGGCAGTGAACAATAGTTCTCTGCTTTTTTATTTGCCTACATGAATATATTGGCTGTTATGAAATTTAGTTTTAGATAAATGATATAAAGGTCGTACCGATAAAAAGGAGCTGTTAAACTTGGGCAGAAGAAGTATGATGTCTGAAAAGTTTAAAGAAGAGCTTGCTAAGGAACTTGGTTTCTGGGATGTAGTGCAGAAAGAAGGATGGGGCGGAATTAGAGCCGTTGATGCAGGGAATATGGTGAAAAGGGCAATTGAAATAGCAGAGCAGCAATTAGCCAATCGATCATAAATGCTGTGACATTCGACTTTCCGAAAACTAATACTTGTTCGGTACGGCAATTAAACCCCAGGGATTTATATCCTGGGGTTTTCTTGTTCGCCACAAATTAAAGAGAAAAATTTATACGAATAGTGGCGATTGGTGTTACGAAAATGTACAATGTGAGAAGGTAACAAAAGGATAAGTAGGTGAACAGAATGAAATGGATGGAGAAAGCACCTGCTAAGATTAACTTGGCACTGGATGTTTTATATAAAAGGGAAGATGGCTTCCATGAAGTTGAAATGGTTATGACGAATGTCGATTTAGCAGATCGGATCGAACTGATGGAACTAAATAACAATACCATAAAAATTAACTCGCATAACCGCTATGTGCCGGATGATAGTCGGAATTTAGCTTATCAGGCAGCAGCATTATTGAAAAAGAAATACGAGATTAATACAGGTATTGAAATAACCATTGATAAACATATCCCTGTGGCAGCAGGTCTTGCAGGTGGCAGCAGTGATGCTGCAGCAACATTAAGAGGGTTAAACCGCATTTGGAACCTTGGCCTTTCTATGGACCAGCTTGCAGAGCTTGGAGCTGAGATAGGATCAGATGTATCATTTTGTGTGCATGGTGGTACAGCAATCGCAAGAGGCAGGGGAGAAAGAATTGAGCATTTGCCAGCACCTCCAAACTGCTGGGTAGTTTTGGCGAAGCCGACAATAGGGGTATCTACAGCAGATGTCTATCGTAATTTGAAGATAAATGAATTGGCACACCCTAATATAAATTCAATGGTAGAGTCTATATATAATCAAAATTATGAGGCTATGTGTCAAAGTATGGGAAACGTTTTAGAGAGTGTAACGTTAAAAATGTATCCTGAAGTGAAAATGATTAAGGAACAAATGAGCAGGTTCGGAGCTGACGCTGTGTTAATGAGTGGAAGCGGACCTACAGTATTTGGCTTGGTTGAACATGATTCACGTATGCAAAGGATTTATAATGGGTTAATGGGTTTTTGTGAACATGTTTATGCAGTTCGCCTGCTTGGAAACAGGCTGGATATTGAATAAGCACGGACATTAATATAAAATCATAATAAAATATTCGTGTTCTGGGGGTAAAAATGAAATTGCGCAGAAGTGAACGTCTTGTAGATATGACAACCTATTTGATGGATCATCCCTCCACCCTTATTCCACTATCCTTTTTCTCAGAAAGATATCAATCTGCGAAATCTTCTATCAGTGAGGATCTCGTGATTATTAAACAGACCTTGGAAGCAATGGGGAATGGAACGTTGGTTACTGTCCCTGGAGCGGCAGGCGGAGTAAAGTATATTATTGGCGTGAGTATGGAGGAATCTGACCAAATCATCAAGGATTTATGTGCTTTGATGGAGACACCGGAAAGGCTGTTACCAGGCGGCTACCTTTATATGACGGATATTTTGGGTCAGCCAAAAATAATTGGTAACGTAGGAAAACTAATTGCCTCACATTATGCAAACCAAAATATTGACGTTGTTATGACAGTAGCAACAAAAGGTATTCCTTTAGCATATTCAGTAGCTCACTATTTAAATGTTCCGGTGGTTATTGTCAGAAGAGATTCATTAGTAACAGAAGGCCCGACATTAAGCATTAATTATGTGTCAGGCTCAAATAAAAGAATTCAAACAATGGTCTTGTCGAAGAAAAGTCTTAAAAGGGATTCGAAGGTTTTGATTGTGGATGACTTCATGAAAGCCGGCGGAACCGTAAACGGTATGATTAACTTAATTGAGGAATTTGATGCAAATGTAGCAGGGATTGCTGTGTTAGTTGAAGCTGAAAATTCTGAGGAGCGTCTTGTCGATGAGTACCTATCTTTGATTAAATTGACGGATGTAAATATGAAGGATAAAACAATTAAGGTAAATAAAGGTAATTTCTTCCGATCTAAGTAGGAAGTAATCGGCATAACCGATTGGATGTTCAGTGCCTTTTATACTGCGATTATATTCAGTTATTAAAAAATTTCACAATTATTTCTATATTTTTCAAAAAAAAGAAGGAATATCATAATTTTTGTGGAAATAGTTTAGTAATTCGCATTATAAAAGGTGGTGACATAGATGGAAGTGACTGACGTAAGATTACGCCGCGTCAATACAGATGGTAGAATGAGGGCGATTGCATCCATTACTTTGGATAATGAATTTGTTGTTCATGATATTCGAGTTATAGATGGGAATAATGGCCTGTTTGTGGCAATGCCAAGCAAACGCACACCAGATGGAGAGTTCCGTGATATCGCTCATCCAATCAATTCTGGAACGCGCGGTAAAATCCAGGAAGCTGTTCTTGCCGAGTATCACCGTATTGGTGAAATGGAAGAGGTAGAGTTAGAAGGAGCAGGAGCATCTTAATAGATAGAAAATTTAAAATCAACATCTAGAGCCGACCATCTGAGAGGCTCTTTTTTATTTTTCTTCACAAATTCCTCTAATACTCTCCAGTGCATTTCTCTTCACAAATTTATAAATTAATTCATGGTTTTGACTCCACTTCTTGAAAAGAACATGGAGTTAAGGTATATTCGTAATGGATAAAAAGGTAAACGGAGGGCAATCATGACGAACCGAAATGCTGTAATACTAGCTGCGGGAAAAGGGACGAGAATGAAATCCAGCTTATATAAAGTATTACATCCCGTATGCGGCAAGCCGATGGTAGAACATGTTATAGATAACGTATCATCCATTAAGGCGGAGAAAATTGTAACGATTATTGGTCATGGCGCTGAAGAGGTTAAGTCAGTCTTAAAGGACAAGACTGAATATGCACTGCAAGCAGAACAATTAGGAACTGCCCATGCGGTTATGCAAGCACAGGACCTACTTGGTAGTGAAGAAGGCACAACTCTTGTGATTTGCGGAGATACACCTCTTATTACAGCAGAAACGTTAGATGCATTATTAAATCTGCATGCTGAGCAAAAAGCAAAAGCTACAATCCTCACGGCACGAACAACCAATCCTGCTGGTTATGGTCGTATCGTGCGAAACAAAGAGGGCTTGGTTGAGAAAATTGTAGAACATAAAGATGCAACTGAAGAAGAATTGCTTATTGAAGAGATTAACACTGGCACTTACTGTTTTGATAATAAGCTCTTATTTGATTGCTTAAAGAATGTTTCTAATCATAATGCACAGGGTGAATACTATTTACCGGATGTTATTGAGATACTAAAGAAACAGGGAGAAATTATTTCTGCATATGAGACACCTGATTTTGCAGAAACGCTAGGTATTAATGATCGAGTAGCACTGTCTCAGGCAGAAACATATATGAAGCGTCGTATTAATGAACAGCATATGCGTAATGGAGTCACTATTGTAGATCCAGAAAACACATATATCCATAAGGATGTACAAATAGGAACGGACTCATATATATATCCAGGTACGACTATTACTGGTCATACAGTAATAGGAAGCGGCTGTAAAATAGGGCCGAATACGGAAATCGAAAATTGTAATATCGGAGATAATACGGTTATTCGCCAATCGGTTGCACATGATAGCCAAATTGGATCTGAGGTTCAAATAGGACCTTTCGCCCACATTCGTCCTCAATCCAATATTATGGACGATGTTAAAATTGGGAACTTTGTTGAAATCAAAAAAACCACCTTTGGTAAAGGAAGCAAGGCATCTCATTTAAGTTACTTAGGAGATGCAATTGTTGGAGAAGGTGTAAATGTTGGATGCGGAAGCATCACGGTAAATTATGATGGTAAAAATAAATTCCTGACTACGATTGAAGACGGAGCTTTTATCGGTTGTAACTCGAACCTGGTTGCTCCTGTAACTGTAGGCAAGGGAGCATATGTTGCCGCTGGTTCAACGATTACGAAAGATGTTCCAGGTGAGGCATTATCAGTTGCCCGTGCACGTCAGGTAAACAAAGAAAATTATGTAGGCAAGTTAAATCTTAAAAAATAGTCTTGGAGGCCCATAATGTCAAATCGATATTTAGATCCTAATTTAAAGGTTTTTTCTCTTAATTCGAATCCCGGATTAGCAGAAGAAATTGCTAAAGAGATTGGCGTTGAATTAGGAAAATGCACAGTGTCGCAATTTAGCGATGGTGAAGTACAAATCAATATTGAAGAAAGTATTCGCGGATGTGATGTTTATGTCATTCAATCAACAAGCCAGCCTGTAAATGAACATCTAATGGAGCTGCTAATTATGATTGATGCGCTGAAAAGAGCGTCTGCTAAGACCATTAATATTGTTATGCCTTATTATGGTTACGCGCGTCAAGATAGAAAAGCAAGAGCACGTGAACCTATTACAGCCAAGCTTGTAGCTAATTTATTGGAAACAGCAGGGGCATCACGTGTCATTACACTTGATCTTCATGCTCCTCAAATTCAAGGATTCTTTGATATTCTGATTGATCACTTAATGGGTGTGCCAATTCTTGCGGATTATTTCCAACAGAAGAATTTGGAGGATATCGTTATTGTATCTCCGGATCATGGCGGAGTAACAAGAGCCCGTAAAATGGCTGATCGCTTAAAAGCACCTATTGCTATTATTGATAAACGCCGTCCAAGACCAAATGTTGCAGAAGTAATGAATATTGTTGGCAACATTGAAGGAAAAACAGCTATCTTAATTGATGATATTATTGATACTGCCGGTACGATTACACTCGCTGCCAATGCGTTGATTGCAAATGGAGCAAAAGAAGTATATGCCTGCTGTACACATCCAGTACTATCAGGTCCGGCAATTGAAAGAATTCAAAGCTCCAAAATTAAAGAACTGGCTGTTACAAACACCATTGCACTACCAGAAGAAAAAAGAATTGATAAGATCGTAAATCTATCAGTGGCTTCTTTAATTGGAGAGGCAATTATCCGTGTTCATGAGGAACAATCAGTAAGTACATTATTCGATTGATCAGAAGTCTGCCATAAGGCAGACTTCTTTTAGTTATCATTCAATGTAACTTACCCATAGTGATAAGTGAATTGTTTCAAGTTCGGGAGATTAGGGAATATGAAAGGGTGATATTTAAAATAGATTAGGATGGTGAAGCAAAATGGTTACAAATTTAACAGTAAGTGAACGAACAGATTTGAAAAACTCATCTTTAAGAAAATTAAGATCAGAAGGTAATTTCCCTGCAGTTGTATATGGGAAGGAAAAAGAAGCGAAGACAATATTTGTAGAAGAAAGTAGTTTTTTAAAGGCGATTAAAGAAAGTGGACGCAATGGCGTACTATCGCTTGAGATAAATGGAAGTAAGGAAAAGGTAATGCTTACAGAGTATCAACAAGATCCTATAAAAGGGAATATTGTGCACGCTGACTTTTTAATCGTGAATATGTCGCAGGAAATGGATGTAGAGGTGCGAATTGATCTTGTTGGACAGGCAGAAGGAGTGAAATCCGGAGGTATGCTGCAACAAACTCTGCACACAGTAACAGTATCCTCTAAGCCTGATGATATTCCAAGCTCAATCGAATATGATGTTTCTGAATTAAAAATTGGCGATTCCATTATCATCGCTGATTTAAATGTTGAAGGTTCTTATACCATTTCACAGGATGAAGATGAAGTCGTTGCATCTATCCTTCCTCCTACAGTTGATACGGATGATGATGCTGAAGAAAAGGAAAGTGCCGAGACAACAGATAATAAAGAAGACTAAGATTAAACTAAGATAGAGCAATATAGGTCGTGAATTAAGAAGGTTGTTGAGAACTGTCGTTTCTCAGCAGCCTTTTTTATCATGACAAAAAAGAGAAGAGGACATGCTAAAAAAATCACAAATTTTTGTTATCCTTATTTTCCTTTGAGGATGAAACAGTATAAAATGTTAAGAGGAAACTAATTAGTTTGATATTCACAAGGATGTGTAAAGGTATGAAGTTGATTGTAGGTCTTGGAAACCCAGGATCACAGTATGAGCGAACACGTCATAATATCGGGTTTTTAATCATTGATTATTTGGCTGAACGCTGGAATATTAAAATGAATCAAAGTAAATATAATGGCTTATATGGAACAGGAACCGTTAATGGAGAAAAGGTCGTTTTATTAAAGCCATTGACATATATGAATCTTTCGGGGGAAGCCATTGCTCCGTTAGCCCGTTTTTATAAAATAGGTCTGGATGATATTGCAGTCATCTATGATGATCTTGATTTACCAAGGGGTAAAGTTCGACTCAGACAAAAGGGAAGCGCCGGCGGTCATAATGGGATGAAATCAACCATCCAGCATTTGGGCGGAGATAGTTTTAACCGTATAAGAGTTGGAATTGGCAGGCCGGAAGGAAGAATTCCTGTACCCGATTACGTTTTAACCAATTTCAAGGATGATGAATGGGAAATCATGAAGGAGGCAATTGATAAATCCTTAAAAGTCTGCGATCAATGGCTTAATGAGCCATTTTTAAAGGTAATGAACTCATTTAATGGGCAATAATCATATCCATCCACTAGACTGAATAAACAATAAGATAATGGTGCATACTAGCGGTATATAATAAAGCGGAGGGTATGATATGACGCTACACTATTGCTGCAGGCACTGTGGGCACACTTTAGGTGAGATTAGCGAACAGCAGGATGAATTATATCAATCGGTTTATGATTCTCTTTCAACCGAGGAAAGAAAAGAGATTATTGAATATGGTGAGAATGGAACTATTCGCATTCGATCAATTTGTGAAAGCTGCCAGAATACGCTGGATCAAAATCCAGACTATCATTTGCTTGAACACTTAATACAATAAGACAGTGGACTGCTTTGGATGAAAATTCCAAAGCGTTTTTCTGTTTATTATTTTCACATAGCAGACCAACTATAAATATATAAATTATGTAGAAGGCTGAAGGGAGGACGGATTATATGAATAAATTGCAGCAACTACTTACAGATAACAAAGATATTCGATCCATTACAGATGGGCTACAGGAAGGTCTGAAGGAACAATTATTAGCCGGTTTAACAGGTTCTTCGCGTTCTCTCTTTATGGCAGCGCTATATGAACAAACAAATCGGCCCCTTCTAGTGGTGGTACCGAATCTTTTACATGCCCAAAAAGTATATGAAGACCTAACGTCGATTTTAAATAAAAATAAAGTATTTCTATTTCCAGCAAATGAATTGATTGCTGCTGAATTAAGTATTGCCAGTCCTGAACTGCGTACACAGAGAATAGAAACACTTAATTATCTTGCAACAGAGGAAAAAGGCGGAGTTATTATTGCTCCGATTTCCGGTATTAAAAAGGTGCTTCCACCTCGTTCTGTTTGGAAGGAATCCTTGATTGAATGGAATGTGGGCGATGATCTGAATATCGAGAGCGTATTGGAGAATTTAATCTCGCTTGGATATTCGAGAACGGATATGGTATCGACTCCAGGTGAGTTTTCTCTTAGAGGCGGAATATTGGATATCTATCCTCTGACAGAAGAAAACCCTTTCCGGATTGAATTGTTTGATACAGAGATTGATTCCATTCGTATATTTTCAGCTGAAGATCAAAAATCGCTACAAAAGGTAGAAAAGGCATTTATCAGCCCGGTCAATGAAATTATTTTGAATAAGGGCAATGTGGCTAAAATAGCAGAGCATTTAGAAGCCGGCTTAAGCCAATCCTTAAAAAGAATTAAAAATGCAGATGCACAACAGCGGATGGTTCAGCAAATCGAGCATGAAATTGAAATGCTTAGAAGCGGGAATAAGTTTGACCATATCACTCAATATATGTCACTGGCCTATGATAAACAGGCTAGTTTGCTAGATTATATTCCGACAGAGAGTATCGTCATTTTTGATGAAATCAGCAGAATTCAGGAGATGGGTGAACAGCTGGATAAAGAAGAGGCTGAATATTATACAACTCTACTTGATGAGGGGAAAATTATTCATGATATTACTCTATCTCATTCACTCTCTTCACTTATGAGTCAACATAAATATCCGCATATTTATATGTCATTGTTTTTAAGGCATGTACCTCAAACAAGCCCTCAAAACATCGTAAATATCAGCTGCAAGCAAATGCAGGATTTCCATGGGCAGATGAATTTATTTAAAGCTGAGGTAGAACGCTGGAAAAAAGGAAAATACACAGTTGTTCTTATGGGTGCCGATGAGGAGCGGGTCAAGAGAATAGAGCGTATCCTAGAGGATTACGAAGTCGATGCAAGCTTTGTACAAAATAAAGATGATATTAAGATAGAATCCCTGCAAATTATGGAGGGGCAGCTACTGACTGGATTCGAGCTTCCTATGCAGAGACTAGCACTCATTACGGAGAAAGAACTGTTTAATAAGCGAACAAGAAAATCAGCCAGAAGGCAAAAAATGTCCAATGCCGAACGTATAAAAAATTATTCGGAATTGAAGCCTGGCGATTATGTTGTCCATGTAAATCACGGGATAGGGAAGTTTATTGGTATTGAAACATTAGAGATTAATGGAATTCATAAAGATTATCTTCATATTCGCTATCAGGGAACTGATAAGCTTTATGTGCCAGTAGATCAAATTGACCTGATTCAGAAATATGTTGGTTCAGAAGGTAAAGAACCTAAGATGTATAAGCTTGGCGGTAATGATTGGACACGCGTAAAAAGTAAGGTTCAATCAACGGTCCAGGATATAGCTGATGATCTAATCAAATTATATGCAGAACGAGAGACCGCGAAGGGCTATGCTTTTATGCCGGATGGAGAAATGCAGAAGGATTTCGAAGCCTCTTTTCCATATAAGGAAACAGAAGATCAGCTGAGATCTATTGTTGAAATCAAGAAGGATATGGAACGTGAACGTCCAATGGATCGTTTACTATGCGGTGATGTAGGATATGGGAAGACTGAGGTTGCCATTCGGGCAGTATTTAAAGCTGTTGCTGATGGTAAACAGGTTGCCTTTTTAGTGCCAACTACCATTCTTGCACAGCAGCACTATGAGACCATGCGTGAAAGGTTTCAGGATTTCCCAATCAACATCGGCCTTTTAAGTAGATTCAGAACAAGAAAACAGCAGAATGAAACAATTAAAGGTCTAAAAAACGGAACAGTTGATGTGGTTATTGGAACACATAGAATTTTATCTAAGGACATCGTTTATCGAGATCTTGGTTTACTTGTTGTAGATGAAGAGCAACGATTTGGTGTAACACATAAAGAAAAAATTAAACAACTAAAAACAAATGTAGATGTTCTGACTCTGACAGCTACCCCAATACCAAGAACCTTGCATATGTCCATGCTTGGTGTGAGGGATCTTTCAGTAATTGAGACACCTCCGGAAAATCGTTTCCCTGTGCAAACCTATGTAATGGAATATAATCCGATGCTAGCACGGGAGGCAATTGAGCGGGAGATGGCAAGAGGAGGACAGGTATACTATCTGTATAACCGTGTAGAAGATATTGAAAGAAGAGCTGAAGAGCTGTCGATGCTAATCCCGGATGCCAAAATCGTGACTGCGCATGGAAAAATGACAGAAAGTGAGCTTGAATCTGTCATGTACAGTTTCCTTGAGGGTGAGGCTGATGTGTTGGTAAGTACTACCATAATTGAGACTGGAGTGGATATTCCTAATGTAAATACACTCATCGTTTATGATGCAGACAGGATGGGCTTATCCCAGTTATATCAACTACGGGGAAGGGTTGGAAGATCCAATCGTGTAGCATATGCGTATTTTACTTATCGGCAGGATAAGGTATTGACAGAGGTTGCAGAAAGAAGATTGCAGGCAATAAAGGAATTTACAGAGTTGGGTTCAGGCTTTAAAATAGCAATGAGGGATCTGACCATTCGAGGTGCAGGTAATCTTTTGGGTGCGGAGCAGCATGGCTTTATCGATTCTGTTGGATTTGACCTTTATTCCCAAATGCTCAAAGAGGCAATTCAGGAACGAAAAGGGGATACCAATAAAGAAGTCCATAATCTGATTGAAATTGATCTTAAAGTAGATGCATATATTCCGGATTCTTATATTTCTGACGGCAATCAAAAAATCGAAATGTACAAACGTTTCAGAAGCATATCAACTTCTGAGGAATTGGATGAACTTCAGGAGGAAATGCTTGACCGATTTGGAGAATTTCCACAAGAAGTTACCTACCTGTTTAAAATTGCAGAAATTAAAGTTCTTGCCATTCGGGCAGGTGTAGAATTAATTAAACAAACAAAAGATGAAGTTACTATTATCACCTCTGAAAAAACAAGTAAAGAAATTGATGGACATGTATTATTCAGATCTGCTTCAAAGTTTGGTCGTATGGTCGGACTGGGTATGGAGGCTAATCGCTTGAAAATGGTTCTTTACGTAAAGAAAGTACCGGTTCAGGACTGGCTCAATGCTGCCTTTGAATTAGTTTCTGAGTTGGAACGTAACAAAAAGGTTAAAGAAAAGACTGAATAGTAAAATGTGAACTATGTGCTTTTTAAAGCAATCAAGTGTACCAATGCCCTCCTTTTTATGGTGATACATAAAGAAAAAATTTTCTTTATGTATAGAAGTTACCATTAGAAAAATACTATGTACAACATCGGCGGCATAGTCGATTTGGGCAGCAGGATGTGTCGCAAAAAATCAACCCGATGAAAGAGAGGCAACATAGAATGAAAGCAACTGGTATTGTTCGTCGTATAGATGATCTAGGACGCGTTGTTATTCCAAAAGAAATCAGAAGAACATTGAGAATCCGTGAGGGAGATCCTTTGGAAATCTTCGTTGACAGAGATGGCGAAGTAATTTTAAAAAAATATTCTCCTATCAGTGAACTTGGAGACTTCTCTAAAGAATATGCAGAGGCACTTTATGATAGCTTAGGAAACCCAGTTCTAATCTGTGACCGTGATACATTTATCGCAGTAGCAGGAAGCTCTAAAAAGGAATTCCTTAATAAAGCAATCAGTGACTCTTTAGAGAAAATTATGGAGGATCGTAACTCAGTTCTACATACTCAAAAAGGTTCTTTTTCACTTGTAGATGGCGTTGATGAAGAAGTAGCATCCTACACAGTGGCTCCAATTGTTGCAAACGGCGATCCAATCGGCGCAGTTGTGATTTTTGCTAAAGAAGCTACAGTTGGTGAAATTGAATTAAAAGCAATCGAAACAGCTGCAAGCTTCCTTGCGAAGCAAATGGAACAATAATATATTATTGTTTAACGGTTAATTGTGAAAACTCCAAGGAGTCTCCAATTAACCTTTTTTTGTCTCCTAAAAACAGGACATGACTATGAAAAAGAGGCAACCAATACTCCAAATAATGATTATTTTTGCTTATGTTATAATGTTTTGGAAATAGATAGAGAGGTGCTTTATTTGGATGAGCCGTCAGAATGATTCTTCACACAAAGTTTTAAAGGGCGCTGTTATTCTGACAGCAGCAGCTTTAATCGTAAAAATATTGAGTGCTGTATACCGAATTCCTTTTCAGAATATGGCTGGGGACACGGGTTTTTATATTTATCAACAGGTTTATCCATTTTACGGAATAGCTGTTGTTCTGGCTACTTATGGATTTCCAGTTGGTATCTCTAAGCTACTGATCGAATTTAACAGGTCTGGTAATGATAAAAAAGAAAAGAATAAAATAATAGCAGCTTCTTTTATATGGGTTGCTCTCTTCGGAATTATATTGTTTTTATTCTTGTACTTGGGAGCGGACTTGATAGCGAAGATTATGAATGATATTCAACTTGCCCCGTTAATTCGTATGGTGGCCTTTTCCTTTTTGCTAATGCCCTTCATTTCCATTGTAAGGGGTACTTATCAGGCGTCTGGAAATATGCTTCCAACTGCACTTTCCCAAACCTTTGAGCAGCTATTTAGAGTTACCTTTATTTTGATTGGTACATATTTGCTTATGAAATTAGAATATTCTTTATACACTGTTGGAAAAAGTGCGATAGCAGGGTCGTTAATTGGCGGTATTGCCGCTATGGGGGTTTTGGGACTTTATTTATGGAGAGAACGCCGTGATTATTTTCCAACCCTGATGCCAGAAAAGGAAATATTGATCAAAACGGGAGCAGTCCTTTTATTTCAGGGGTTAGCTTTTTGTTTAAGTAATATGTACTTGCTCCTTCTTCAACTAATTGATTCCTTCCAACTGTATACGAATCTCCTGTCTCAAGGGATACCTGCAGAGGAAGCGAAAGCGATGAAGGGTGTTTATGACCGAGGGCAACCGTTGATACAGGTAGGGCTTGTTGTAGCCACTTCACTTTCTTTGTCAATTGTCCCGGTATTAACCAGCTTGCAAAAAAGTAAAGCAATTGAAGAAGTAAAGAAAATGTGCCGTTTGGCTATAAAAATCAGTTCTGCTATTGGGGTTGGAGCAGCTATTGGGTTGGCTGGAATTATTCAGTCAGTAAATATTATGCTTTTTAAAGATGATGAAGGGGTTGGAGCTTTAAGCGTTCTCGCTATTTTAATATTGTTCGCATCCCTCCTGGTGACATGCTCAACTATTTTGCAAACAATGGGGTTTTGGAAAGCATCAGTTATGGTTATTCTGCTATCGGTAGGGATTAAAGTCCTTTTAAATCCTTGGTTGATTGCCGGAAGCGGAATAAAAGGGGCTGCCTACGCAAGTCTTCTTGCGCTGATGGCTGCTTGTATCCTGCTGCTTTATCTGGTAGGGAAATATATAACTGGAAGGAATATGGAATTTCATCATATAGCAAGCCTGGTGATAGCCGGAATTGTCATGTATATTGTATTAAAAGGCTATTCAGCTTTATTTTCCTTTTTTGTGGGGGAACTTGGTCAGTCAAGAATACTGGCCTCCATACATGCATTAAGTTCCGTTGCAATCGGAGGAATGATTTATCTGTATATGCTGCTTAAAATGAATCTATTTGAAAATGATGAATTGGCCCATCTACCTGGAGGACATCATTTGATAAGAATTATGAATAAAGGGAAAATCAAACGTTAGGAGAGCTGAAGTGTGACTAACCAAATCACAATTATAGGTTTAGGGGCAGGAGAGCTTGATCAAATGCCTTTGGGCATTTATAAATTACTGAAAAATACAGAGCTCGTATATGCGAGAACTATTGAACACCCGGTATTGAAAGAATTGGTGGCTGAGGGTCTGAAGGTTGAGAGCTTTGACTCCATCTATGAGGAGCATGATCAGTTCGAAGCAGTTTATGAGAAAATTGCAGAAATTCTAATTCAGAAGGCTAAGGTCCAGGATGTAATCTATAGTGTGCCGGGGCATCCGCTAATCGCTGAAAAGACTGTACAAATCTTACTTTCGGAAGGTGAAAAGAAAGGGATACCTGTACATATTAAAGGCGGCCAAAGCTTCCTCGATGCCATGTTCACATCCATTAAAGTGGATCCGGTTGAGGGTTTTCAATTTCTAGATGGTACGGACCTTTCATTGAGGGATGTCAATATCACTCAGCATATGATTGTAAGTCAGGTTTATGACGCCTTTGTTGCTTCCGAAGTGAAACTGACCTTAATGGAAAAATATCCGGATGATCATGAAGTTTATTTAGTGACCGGTGCGGGGATGAGCTCCGAATCAGTTGAACGTATGCCACTTTATGAATTGGATCGTGCCATGCAATTGAGCAATTTAACGTCAGTCTATGTACCTCCGATTCAGAAGGAAGAAAATCAATATAAGGAGTTTTGGAAGCTGAGAGAGATCATTGATAAACTCAGATCTCCGGAGGGATGCCCATGGGACAGAGAACAGACTCATGAATCGCTAAGGAAGTATTTACTGGAAGAGGCTTATGAACTGATTGATGCAATTAATGAAGGTGATATTGATCACATAATTGAAGAGCTTGGTGATGTATTACTTCAGGTGATGTTACATGCCAGAATCGGGGAAGATGAAGGGTACTTTTCCATTGATGATGTCATTCAAGGGATATCTGAAAAAATGGTGCGCAGACATCCCCATGTTTTTGGTAATGAAAGGGCAGAATCAGCAAAAGATGTAGAGGAAACCTGGCAGAGGGTTAAAAAGGAAGAAGGTTCAAATACCTCTGATTCCATTTTGAATGTCAGCACCCATTTTCCGAATCTTATACAGGCTTATGATATTCAGAAGCAAGCCTCTAAATTGGGCTTTGATTGGAATGATGTTTCACCTGCCTGGGAAAAGGTTTTTGAAGAACTTGATGAATTTAAAGCAGAGTGGAATAAGAATAAACCAGACACCCATAATATAGAATCAGAGTTTGGAGATGTTCTGTTTGCCCTTGTAAATGTGGCTAGATTGTTAAAAATCAACCCTGAAGAGGCGCTACATCGGACAAATCAAAAATTTAGAAAGAGATTTTTGTTTGTAAATGATTGCGTAAGGGAATCAGGAAAAGCATGGAGCGATTATACACTTAAAGAGCTTGATGAGTTTTGGGAACAAGCCAAAGAGTCAGGTATATAAAGGAATAAATGGAGGTTGAATACATAGTGAGATTAGATAAGTTTTTAAAGGTTTCCCGGATTATTAAAAGGAGAACAATTGCAAAAGAAGTTGCAGATCAGGGAAGAATTAAAATAAATGGTAAAGAATCCAAAGCTTCAGCCGATGTAAAGATTGGAGATATTTTGGATATCAGATTGGGGCAAAAAGTACTGACTGTCCGTGTAGATAAACTTCTGGAGACAACGAAGAAGGATGAGGCAGCAGGAATGTATACCCTCATAAAAGAAGCAAAACTATCAGAGTCGTTTTAAGCATGGTCTAATTCCTATCATCCTATCATACACTTGTACAAATGTTTGATAATGGGGGATTAGGATGAACCAATATTATGATACAAACCAAACGAGTAAATCAGCTGGACCTGATCACGATATTAGCATGAAGGGTAGAAGGCTTCTCGATATATCAGGTGTTAAGCAGGTAGAGAGCTTTGACAATGAGGAGTTCCTTCTCGAAACGGTCATGGGGTTTCTTTCGGTCAGAGGGCAAAATCTACAAATGAAAAACCTGGATGTCGATAAAGGAATTGTATCAATTAAAGGTAAAATACTTGAAATCAATTACTTGGACGAACATAGCGGGGAGAAAGCTAAAGGATTCTTTGGCAAACTGTTCAGATGAGTCTGGACACCCAGTTTGTAACCCTGTTATCCATGATTGGCATGGGTATTTACTTTGGAGCAGCATTTGATACATACAACCGCTTTTTAGTTAGAGCAAAGAGAAAAGTATGGTTTGTTTTTATTAATGACATCTTATTTTGGTGCATTCAGGCCTTGCTCATTTTCTATGTTTTATACGAATCCAATCAGGGAGAATGGCGCTTTTATATCTTATTGGCACTGCTATGCGGTTATTCCGCCTATCAAGCCCTTCTTAGAAATTCATATAAAAGATTGCTGGAAATGACTATTTATTGGGTTAATAAATTCAGTGAATTCCTTGTTAAATTGGGAGCTCTCTTATTCATTCGGCCAATAAAAGGGTTAATTGCGCTAATTATTACTGTTATATTGCTTATATTTCAAGTGTTGCTAAAGTTTGGCAATCCTCTATTATGGCTTGCCAAGTATCTTTTAAAGGCATTAATATCGATAGTAAGGGTGATTTTCTATCCCTTTACTAGTACAGCGTCATGGCTTTGGAAGACAATTCCGGGCGGTGTGCGATCACCTGTCGAAAAGTTTTTTGATAAACTAGCAGGAATTGGAAAAAAGTTGAAGAATACTATCAATAAATTATTAAAAAAATGGACAAATAAGTCTTAAAGGAGGAAAGGAAATGGGATCGCTTGATAAAAAGAAGGAAAATATCAAACAAATCGATACGCCATATGCCCAATATCAAGAGAAACGAACCCAGTCCTTTGAGAAAAAGAAATTAGGATTGACAAGAAGGCTTGTAATATTTGGGCTTTTTGCCATCATAACAACTGGGATCGTTCTTACAACACTCTTTTCTCAACATTCCGCTTTGAAGGCTAAAGAAGAACATAAAAGTGAATTGAAAGTGAAATTGTCAGATCTTCAAAAGGATGAAGCAAGATTAAAGGAAGAAATCATTAAATTGAATGATGATGAATATATAGCAAAGTTTGCGCGTAAAGAATATTTTCTATCAGATGATGGAGAAATAATATTCAATCTTCCCGAAAATGAGGGCAAGTAGATATCCCTCACGTTGACACATATTTTTTTAAGTGATTATAATATAAGGGGAAGCTATAACTTCCATTATTTTATTTTTTTAATTTCTTAAGGAGGAGCAATTTTTTTATGTCAATCGAAGTAGGCAGCAAGTTACAAGGTAAGGTAACAGGAATCACTAATTTCGGAGCATTTGTTGAGCTGCCCGAGGGTTCAACAGGACTTGTCCACATCAGTGAGGTTGCTGATAATTATGTAAAAGATATTAATGATCACCTAAAAGTGGGAGATCAAGTTGAAGTAAAAGTCATAAATGTAGAGAAAGATGGCAAAATCGGTCTTTCTATAAAAAAAGCTGTTGAGAAGAAGGAGAGCGAACAACCTGCGCAATCATCTTATCAACAACGACCTCGTTATAACAGAGGAAACGATTCACGTGGTGGAAGAAATGACTCTCGGGGAGGAAGAGGAGGACATGATTCCAGACCGCCGCGAGAAAGCTTCGAACAAAAAATGGCCCGCTTCTTGAAAGATAGTGAAGAGCGTATGTCATCTCTTAAGAGGAACACAGAATCCAAACGAGGTGGCAGAGGCGGAAGACGCGGCTAAACCTTGCTGCTGAAACAAAATGGCAATTTATATAACAGACCAACATCAGTTGTTGGTCTGTTTTTGTTTTTTACATTTGATTATCAATTGATATAGGGATTATATGGCATAGATAGGGTAGTATAATCCTGCTGTTTAAAGGATTTGACTAGAATGAGCATGTCAGTAAATGTTGTTCATTTAAAAATCAATAAAGCCATCATGTTAAAAATGTTTGATTGTTGAGTGTTCTTATAGATGGAATAGTATGAAGTGATAAATCTAGAAGAGTTATATTCTTTATAAACACAAAAAAACCAGGGATATATCCCTGGTTTTTTGTATAGATGACCCCTACGGGATTCGAACCCGTGTTACCGCCGTGAAAGGGCGGTGTCTTAACCGCTTGACCAAGGGGCCTCAAAATAGCGGCGGAGGGGATCGAACCCCCGACCTTACGGGTATGAACCGTACGCTCTAGCCAGCTGAGCTACACCGCCATAATCAAATATACTTTTAAACACAAAAATTATCTTACAATCTAGTAAATACTTTGTCAATGGTTTAAATATTTTAGCCAATAATTAGAATATTACATTTAAATAAGTATCTATTTCTTCTATCTTCTAGCCTTTCCTACAAAGTAGTTTAATAAAATATTCTCCTTTATGATTCCTTCGATAACCTTTGTGTTTTCTTCTGCCCATTCACATGGAATGCCGTCGAACACTTTATAAAAACTCATCCTCCGTTCTGACAAATTTAGGATTATATCCCCTTTATAATAAAAGACAATCACCTGTTAGGGAGTGGTAATGTGGATAAAACACAAAGTACAATGTATGGATCGGTAACGGATGTTCAATATGATGCTGGCAAATGGAATCCTACTCAATTAGTGGACAAGTATGTAACGAAGCTAGAGGATTACTTCGTGAAACAAGGATATATATTAGTAGTTTTGGGATTTCTCCTGGGAAGGGCGCTTATCCTTTCACAGTTGGCTCCTTTTTCTCTCCCATTCTTTGCAGCAGTATACATGATGAGGCGGGAACGTTCTCCGCTTGTTATGGTCGCCTCAATAGGAGGTGCGTTAACAATCTCCTGGTCAGCAGGTTTAAGTTTATTTGCTTCATGTGCCTTATTCCTCCTCTTATATAAGCTAAGACAGCCATCAGTGGAGAATCAATTTAAAGTTGTTGGTGTATATGTTTTAATAGCCATGGGAATTGCAGGAGCAACGGAACGCTATTTGAAATATATGAAGTTTGAGATATACGATGCCATGATGATCGGTGTTGAAGCAGGTTTAGCTCTTATTCTTACCATGATTTTTATTCAATGTATCCCACTGATTGCTATGAAAAAAAGTCCACAGGGACTAAGGACAGAGGAAGTTATCAGTTTGATTATCATGCTGGCCTCTGTTATGACCGGTACGATCGGCTGGTCGATTTATCATATATCTCTTGATCATACATTGAGCAGATACTTAGTTCTCCTTTTTGCAGTCTCTGGAGGAGCCTCAATTGGATCGACAGTAGGAGTGGTAACTGGTTTAATATTCAGTCTGGCCAATCTGAGCAACCTTTTCCAGATGAGCTTATTGGCCTTCTCTGGTTTACTAGGAGGCCTTCTTAAAGAAGGGAAAAAAATAGGGGCATCATTAGGTTTAATAATTGCCACATTATTAATTGGCCTTTATGGGGAAGGGAGTCAAAATATATCAGTAACTCTATATGAATCTTTATTGGCTATTGCTTTATTTTTTATGACCCCTGCTACCCTTATTTCAAAAGTAGCCAAACATATTCCTGGAACAGCAGAGCATACGAATGAACAGCAACGTTATGTCAGGAGGGTCAGAGATGTTACTGCGCAAAGAGTGAATCAATTTTCATCTGTTTTCCAGGCTTTATCGAATAGTTTTTCACAGATGGAGGAACAAACAACGAAGGAGGTAGAAAAGGAACGTGAGTTGGATTATTTTCTTAGCAATGTGACTGAAAAAACATGCCAGACCTGTTTCAAAAAGGATCATTGCTGGGCGAAGAATTTTGATTATACGTATGGAATGATGGGAGAGTTGGTTGAGAGTTTACAGGACGAGTCCGGGCAAGTTCCGCAGGCCACGCAGAGAGAATGGAAACGGTTCTGTACAAGATATGATAAAGTGACGGAGGCGATGCTTCAGGAGATCTCTTATTACAATGCAAACCAAAAATTAAAAAAACAAGTGAGAGAAAGTAGAAAGCTCGTGGCAGATCAACTCCAGGGAGTTTCAAAGGTAATGGAGGACTTTGCTAAGGAGATTACAAAAGAACGCGAAAATCTCCATATTCATGAAGAACAATTACTGGATTCCATACGGGGGTTCGGTTTGGATATCCACCAAATAGAAATTTATTCCCTGGAACAAGGGAATGTTGATATAGATATGCAAATCCCAGATTGCGAGGGAAGTGGTGTAGGTGAGAAATTAATTGGCCCCATGCTCTCAGATATATTGGAAGAGCATATCATTGTTTACAAAGAAGAGTGCAGTTCGTTTCAGGGAGGTTTATGCCGCTTAACATTCCGTTCTGCCAAACGCTACACAGTAGAAACTGGTGTAGCCCATGCTGCAAAGGGAGGAGGGCTTGTATCAGGGGACAGTTACACCATGATTGACATCGGAAAAGGGAAGCATGCGATTGCCATTAGTGATGGCATGGGAAATGGAGAAAGGGCCCATAATGAAAGCTCAGAAACCTTAGGGCTACTGCAAAAAATACTAGAGTCTGGAATAGAGGAAAAGGTAGCTATTAAATCGATTAACTCGATTCTCTCATTGCGGACTACAGATGAAATCTTTTCAACACTTGACTTATCGATGATTGATTTGCAGGATGCGAGTGTGAAATTTTTAAAAGTGGGTTCAACTCCAAGCTTTATAAAGAGAGGGCAGCAGGTTACGAAAATCCAATCTAATAACTTGCCAATTGGTATTATCAAAGAATTTGATGTGGATGTGGTTCATGACCAATTAAAGGCCGGTGACCTTTTAATTATGATGAGTGATGGAATATTTGAGGGGCCAAAACATGTAGAAAATTATGAAGCATGGATGATTAGAAAGATTAGAGAAATCGGGACTGACAGGCCACAGGAAATAGCTGATATTATTCTCGAGGAGGTAATCAGGACAAGCTCAGGAAAAATTGAAGATGATATGACAATTGTCGTCGCACAAATCAATCATAATATTCCAAAATGGACAAGTATACCTGTCGGTGCCAAGAAGAAAAAAGCTCAATAATAATATCCTCCTAATCGTATAAAGCGCCTATATATAGGCGAAGATGGAAATAATAATAGCGGTATAGGAGGATGATGAAATGAAGACAGGTACAGTTAAACAAATATTATTGCTGACAGACGGCTGCTCCAATCAGGGAGAGAGCCCGACAGCGATGGCTGCACTAGCACGTGAGGAAGGAATTACTGTAAATGTAATTGGTGTTATGGATAAGGACATTATAGACGAGGGGGGAATGCAAGAGATTGAGAATATAGCATCATCTGGTGCTGGCATTCATCAAATCGTCTATGCTGAGCAATTATCACAAACTGTACAAATGGTCACTAGGAAGGCAATGAACCAAACGATACAGGGCGTAGTGAATAAAGAGCTTCAGCAAATATTGGGGAATCATATCACTATGGAAGAATTACCACCTGATAAACGCGGCGAGGTAATGGAGGTAGTGGAGGATCTGGGAGAAAAAGTAAAAATGGAGGTTCTTGTATTGGTTGATACAAGTGCCAGTATGAAGCATAAGCTGCCAACGGTTAAAGAGGCGCTTATAGATTTGTCTATAAGTCTAAATGCGAGAAGTGGTGAAAATCAGTTCTCAGTTTTTATATTTCCCGGGAAAAGAACCGAAGTGGAAAGAGTAATGGATTGGAGTCCTAGACTTGAATCTCTTTCTAAAATTTTCGCCAAATTAACGACTGGAGGGATTACCCCGACTGGTCCGGCTATTCGTGAGGCCATTAAGTATTTTAATAAAGAGTCTTCTATAAGGAGAATAGTAGGCGACGATGATCAATACTTCGAAGAAACCATGTAGCTTCCCAATTGGATCAGTAATCAGGGGCAAATGGCATCATAAGAGTTATATCATTCGAAAAGAATTAGGGTATGGCGCTAATGGAATTGTTTACCTCGCAGATTCTTCGGATGGATCAGTAGCAATCAAGTTTAGTGATAACAGTGCTACTATTGCTGCAGAAGTAAATGTATTAAAATCATTTGCAAAGGTCCAGGGAATATCCCTAGGACCTTATTTGATAGATGTGGATGATTGTATAGGGAGTGGAAAAATTATTCCTTTCTACGTGATGGAGTATATTTCCGGAGATTCCTTTCTAACGTTTGTGCAAAAAAGAAGTTCAGATTGGCTTGGTGTACTCATGCTGCAGCTTCTAAACAGCCTTGAGGAAATGCATAAGCTAGGATGGGTTTTTGGGGATTTAAAACCTGAAAACTTGATAGTACAATTACCCGATTTTAAAGTCCGTTTTATAGATGTAGGAGGAACCACGCAAATCGGTCGTGCGATTAAAGAATACACTGAGTATTTTGACCGGGGATATTGGGAGCTGGGGGGCAGAAGAGCAGAGCCATCATATGATTTATTTGCGCTCGCTATGATAGTGATCAATGCAGCCTATCAAAAAAGGTTTAATAAAAACGGAGAAGGAATTAACCAATTAAAGGAATTGGTGAAAAACAAGCAGGAACTCAGAGAGTTGGAGTCCATTCTTTTAAAAGCTTTGAAGGGTCATTACATAACGGCAACTGATATGAAAAAGGAAGTCATATCTCATTTACACACAAAACAAACCGCTACCCGCACCGCTGTAAAAAAGAATACTCCAGTTAACACCAGTCGAGTACAGATGAGGAAACGAAAATCCAATGATAAAAGCAGTTTCTTTGAAACGTTTTTTTTAGTTGCTATCATTACTTTGCTTTATGCATTTTATATGTTTGGTCAAGTTGTATAAGTTCACAACAAATACAAACAATAACGCTGTCTCTACCGTTTTTTTTTGAAAGATAATTTTTGGATTCCATTTGTAAGAGTGGTACGATAATAATTAATTGAAAGCAACGGTAGAAAGGAATATTTATGTTAGAGGCGAAAGTGACTGCTTATATTAATAAAAAACAATTGATTAATCATAATGACACGATTTTGGTTGGTGTTTCCGGTGGGCCGGATTCATTGGCATTGCTTGCTTATTTAAATAGCATAAAAAAATCCTATAATCTAACCCTTGTGGTTGCCCATGTAGATCATATGTTCAGAGGTGAAGAATCATTTGAGGAGTATTTATTTGTAGAAAAAATATGTGAGGAATGGGGAATCCCATTTGAAGGAAGTCGGATAGATGTCCCAAAATATATTAAAGATACAGGTAAAAATCCACAACAGGCATCCAGAGATTGTCGATATGCATTTTATAGGGATATAATGGAAAAGTATGCGGCGCAAAAATTAGCTCTTGCTCATCATAAGGATGATCAAGCGGAGTCAGTCTTAATGAACCTTATTAGAGGGACTTCTGGGATGGCGAGGATTGGAATTCCTCTGAAAAGATTATTCGGGGGTGGATGGATCATACGTCCTTTTCTTGCTGTTACAAGAGAAGATATTCTGGAATATTGTACAGAGATGAATCTCAACCCACGCATAGATCCGAGTAATGAAAAGGATATTTATACCCGAAATCGATTCCGCAAATACATATTACCGATGATAAAAAAGGAAAATAGTAAAGCGCTTGATCATATTCAACGGTTTAGCGAGGATTTGGAGCAAGATGAAGGGTTTTTGATGGTGTTAGCTGAAAAAGAGTATAATTCTCTTGAATTAACTGAAAAGGACGGGATTTTAAAAGTTCCCATATCTTCTCTTGGAAAGGTGCCAAAACCTTTACAAAGGAGGGTGATTCATCTAATATTAAACTATCTTTATCAAGTGAAACCTTATGTATTTTCATACGTACATATAGAGTGTATTCAGTCTTTATTGACAGAATCCAATCCTTCCACCTCCGTGCAATTACCTTCTGGGCTTCAAGTTACGAAAGCATATGATCAGTTGCTTTTCCATTTTGGAAGGCTGCCATCAGTAACTTTATCAAAGGAACTCCGTATACCGGGGAAGACGGCTCTTGCGAATGGCGCCGTTATTGAAACAGTACTGCTGGATCCCTTATCTGAAAAATGGGAGCATGCATCTCGATATACATGTATTTTACCTTTAAGTGAAGAGGACTTACCATTAAGGGTGCGGAATAAGCGGGATGGAGATCGTTATCAGCCTAAAGGCTTCACGGGCCATAAAAAACTGAAAAAGCTGTTTCTTGAACACAAGATACCTGTGCATGAGCGGGAGAGTTGGCCAATTATTGTTAATAAGAATGATCAAATTGTTTGGATACCAGGTCTGCAAAAGATTAATTTAGAAAAGACCCCGATGCCAGCCATCATGATAAAGTATGTTGAATAATGCTCTTCTAGGAGGACTACCGAATGACGATTCATAATGATATTGAGAAAATTTTGATTTCAGAAGAAGAAATCCAAGGCAAAATTAAAGAACTCGGGGCTTTGCTTACAGAGGAATACGAGGATCTTAATCCATTAGTGATAGGTGTGCTGAAAGGTGCAATGCCTTTTATGAACGATTTATTAAAGCATGTAGACAGCTATTTGGAAATGGATTTCATGGATGTTTCCAGCTATGGTACTTCTACGGTTTCAAGCGGTGAAGTTAAAATCATTAAAGATTTAAACACATCTGTAGAAGGCAGAGATTTGCTGATTATTGAAGATATCATAGACAGCGGTCTTACCCTCTCTTATTTAGTGGATTTATTTAAATACAGAAAAGCTAAATCCATCAAGCTTGTCACATTATTGGATAAGCCATCCGGAAGAAAAGCGGATATACATGCGGATTACGCTTGCTTTAATGTACCTGACGAATTTGTTGTCGGATACGGGCTTGACTACATGGAAAAATACAGAAACATTCCATACATTGGCGTGTTAAAAAGGGAAGTTTACGAAACTGCCAAATAGGGATATAGATGATTAATAACCGCTATTCACATAATAGACTGTGCTATGATCTTTATATAAAATATATAAGTAACCTGATTGTAGATACGAATACTATATTTAGTTTTTTGGGAGGAGGTTAGGGATGAACCGTATTTTTAGAAATACCATATTCTATTTACTTATTTTTGTGGCGATTATCGGAGTAGTAAGTGTGTTTAACCAAAATTCCGAGCCAACTAAACATATTTCTAATAATGAGTTTATTGAAAGCCTTGAAAAAGGTGAGGTTAAATCCGCTGATTTACAGGTGGAACGCGGAGTATATTCTGTTAAGGGTCAATTAAAGGATGCTAAGGAAAATGAGTATTATTTAACATATATCCTTGCAGAACAGGCTGAAGAGGTTACTGACTTAATTGATGAACAGGGTGTAAAATCTACAGTTGCTCCAGCAAAAGAAACAAGTGTATGGGTAACATTCTTAACTTCAATTATTCCGTTCGTCATTATTTTGCTATTGTTCTTCTTCTTGATGAATAGTGCGCAAGGTGGCGGAAACAAAGTAATGAGCTTTGGTAAAAGTAAAGCTAAGCTTTACAGTGAAGAAAAGAAAAAAGTGCGCTTCAAAGATGTAGCAGGTGCTGATGAGGAAAAGCAAGAACTGGTTGAAGTTGTTGAGTTCTTGAAGGACCCTCGTAAATTTGCTGAATTAGGTGCGAGAATTCCAAAAGGTGTACTTTTAGTAGGACCTCCGGGAACAGGGAAAACCTTGCTTGCAAGAGCAGTAGCTGGTGAAGCAGGTGTACCTTTCTTCTCTATCAGTGGTTCAGACTTTGTTGAGATGTTCGTGGGTGTGGGTGCTTCCCGTGTGCGTGACCTTTTTGAAAATGCGAAGAAGAATGCACCATGTATTATTTTTATCGATGAAATCGATGCAGTTGGACGTCAGCGTGGAGCTGGCCTTGGCGGGGGACACGATGAACGTGAACAAACCCTGAACCAATTGCTTGTTGAAATGGATGGTTTCGGAGCAAATGAAGGTATCATTATCATTGCTGCTACAAACCGACCTGATATTCTTGACCCGGCTCTTTTACGTCCAGGCCGCTTTGACCGACAAATTACGGTTGACCGTCCTGACTTAATTGGAAGGGAAGCTGTACTTCGTGTACATGCACAAAACAAACCGCTTGATGAAAATGTGGATCTTAAAGCAATTGCGATGAGAACCCCAGGTTTCTCCGGTGCTGATTTAGAAAATCTCTTGAATGAAGCTGCTTTGGTAGCTGCAAGACAAGATAAGAAAAAAGTAGATATGAGCGACATTGATGAAGCAACGGATCGTGTGATTGCCGGTCCTGCTAAAAAAAGCCGTGTCATTTCTAAGAAAGAAAGAAATATTGTTGCCTTCCATGAATCCGGACATACGGTTATCGGGTTGGTACTTGACGAAGCAGATATGGTCCATAAGGTAACAATTGTTCCGCGTGGCCAGGCAGGTGGTTATGCTGTAATGCTTCCGCGTGAAGATCGTTACTTTATGACTAAGCCTGAACTGTTCGATAAGATTACCGGATTATTGGGCGGACGTGTTGCTGAAGAAATTGTCTTTGGTGAAGTGAGTACAGGAGCTCATAATGACTTCCAACGTGCTACAAGTATTGCCCGCAAAATGGTAACTGAATATGGAATGAGTGATAAACTCGGACCGATGCAATTTGGCCAGGCTTCAGGAGGCCAAGTATTCTTAGGTCGCGATATTAATAGTGAGCAAAACTATTCTGATAAGATTGCTTATGAAATTGATATCGAAATCCAAAATATCATCAAAACTTGCTATGAACGTGCAAGAAAAATTCTTACTGAAAACCGCAGTAAGTTAGACTTAATTGCTAATACATTACTTGAGATTGAAACGTTAGATGCTGAACAAATTCGCCACTTAGCGGATTATGGTAAGTTGCCTGAGCGTAAGGTAGCGAGCGATGTTACAGTGAATGTATCAGCTAAAAAGGAAATTCTGTCTGAGGATCTATCCAAAGACGATACAATATCCGAGCAAAGAGAAGATGATCAAACTCCTCCTACACCACCGGATATGGAAACAAACGATCCTAATAAATTGTAAGAATTCTGAGTGTCCCATCATATGAATGGGGCACTTTTTTTGAAAAGGGATAGAATGCTAACAGGAAGTTGGTCATGAAGGCGTTGCCACAGGATGTGGCGTACTTAGTCTTTGTTCGTTAAATAAGGGGCTTCAGCTTTTTGATTAATCCAGCTTCAGGGCCTAGGAGCTCGGGACATAAGCATGATCTCTGCGGGAGGAAAGAGCACCTCCCTCCGAGTATTCGTCTTATGCTTGTCGCTCCTGACCAGTCGTCTCAGCTTTTTGATGTAATCTAGCTTCAGGGCCTAACCGCTCGAGACATAAGTGTAGCTGCTGCGGGAGAGAAAAAGCGCTCTCCCTCCGCACCTCCTCTTATGCTTGTCGCGGTTGACCAAGGCCCTTCAGCTTTTTTGATAGGGGGTTTTTGCATGTTATTGGTGATGGATGTGGGGAATACGAATATTTCGATTGGTGTTTATAGGGATGATGATCTTTGTTTTCATTGGAGAATTGGTACGAATCGGGGAAAAACTGAAGATGAATACGGAATGATATTTAATCAGTTGTTGAGTCATGTTGGGTTAACCTTCCATGATGTAAAAGGAATGATTCTTTCCTCTGTTGTGCCTCCCATAATGTCTTCACTTGAAAGAATGTGTACAAAATACTTTCAACTGAGGCCTTTGGTTGTTGGGCCTGGTGTTAAAACGGGATTAAATATAAAATATGATAATCCTAAAGAAGTTGGGGCAGATCGAATCGTGAATGCTGTGGCTGCAATTCATGATTATGGAGCGCCAATCATTATAGTAGACTTTGGTACAGCGACAACGTATTGTTATGTAAATGAGCATAGCCAGTATTTAGGAGGGGTGATTGCCCCGGGAATTGAAATTTCTACAGAGGCGCTCTATTCGAAGGCTGCTAAACTGCCCAGGATAGAGATTGTTCGTCCTGCCAATATCATTGGGAAGAATACAGTAAACGCTATGCAGTCCGGCGTTTTATATGGTTTTATTGGACAGGTAGAAGGAATTGTAACCAGGATAAAAAAACAGAGTAAGCAGAATCCTATGGTTATCGCTACTGGCGGAAGAGCATCTATGATTGCAAATGAAACATCCATAATTGATGTTGTCGATCCGTATTTAACATTAAAAGGTCTGCAAATCATCTATTCAAAGAATATACAACAATAATCCTGTAATGGATTTGGAAGGAGTTTATCATGAACGATTATTTAGTTAAAGCACTAGCATTTGATGGACAAGTAAGGGCGTATGCAGTCTCAAGTACGCAAACTATTGCAGAGGCACAAAGAAGACAGGATTCTTGGCGTACAGCATCTGCTGCGTTGGGAAGAGCAATGACAGCGGCTGTAATGATGGGAGCCATGCAAAAAGGCGAAGCAAAGATTACTATTAAAATTGAGGGTGATGGTCCGATTGGTCCGGTTATCATTGATAGTAATGCAAAGGGTGAGGTTAGGGGATATCTGACAAACCCTCATGTTGATTTTGAGTCTAATGAACATGGAAAACTTGATGTAAGACGTGCTATTGGTACAAATGGTACGTTAACTGTTGTTAAAGATATTGGATTAAGAGATAATTTCTCTGGCCAAGTTCCTTTAATTTCAGGCGAGCTTGGTGAAGACTTTACTTATTATTTTGTTGCCTCTGAGCAAACTCCTTCATCTGTAGGAGTCGGTGTTTTGGTTAATCCGGATGACTCGATTCTTGCTGCGGGTGGATTTATTATCCAGCTAATGCCCGGCACGGAAGAAGAGGTTATAGAAAAAATAGAGAAAGCTCTAGGATCAATTCCGCCTATATCCAAAATGATTCAGGATGGTTTAACTCCGGAAGAAGTACTTAATAAAGTATTGGGAGAAACAAACGTAAAAATATTAGAAAAAATGCCAATATCGTTCCAGTGTCAATGTTCCAAGGATAGGATAGCAAATGCTTTAATCAGTCTTGGAAAAGAAGAATTAGAAGATATGATCGAGACAGATGGTCAGGCTGAAACCCAATGTCATTTCTGTAATGAAAAATATATATTTACCAAAGAGGAGCTTCAGGAGCTAAAAGACACAGCTAAGTAATTTATTGGAGGAGTTACTTTGTCAAGTAAGCAATGTTGGTCCATTATCGCCGGTTTAATTCTATTGAATATTGTGACTGTCCTTTACTTTACGGTGGGGGAAAATTCAATGAAGGAAGATGCAACGGAAATTGTTGCTGCAGTAGGGGATGAAGAGATTAGCCGTCCAGACTGGCTCGCTGAATTGGAAAGGATACATGGCAAAGATGTATTAACTACAATGGTAAATGAAGAAGTTATTCTTCAATTGGCGGCTAAGCATCAGCTGACTGTTTCTGAGGATGAGATGAAAGTGGAGGCTGTTCTTCGGCAAGCGTTATATGGTTTTACTGGAAATTCACCCGCTCATATAAGTGATAAGGAGCACAAAAAGAAACTTGAAGTTTCAATTCTGCTTGAGAAGTTGTTGACAAAGGATGCCGTTATAACAGACAAGGAAGTTGAGTCTTACTATAAAAGTAATGAAAGCTTATTAAAGTTCACTGATCTCTATCGTCTATCCCATATCGTACTTAGTGAAAAGGCAAAAGCAAATGCGATTATTAAGGAATTGAAGGCGGGAACTGATTTTGCTGCAATGGCAATAGAGCGCTCGGAAGATAAATATACGGCCAATAATGGTGGAGAATTAGGGTATATATCTTTAGATTCCGAGTCTGTCCCTGAAGAATATAAAGAAACTGCGGCTTCATTAAAACCAGGGGAATGGAGTCAGCCAATTAAGATCAAGGATGGATATGCGATACTCTATTTGCGTGATCAGATTGGTAAATCCGAACTATCCTTTGGAAAAATAAAATCTAATCTTAAAAGAAAGACTGCAATGGAACAAATGAATATACCTGTATCTGCAGATATGCTTTGGGAACAGTATGATGTGGATTGGATTTATGGAAAATAGAGTCATGTGCTCTATTTTCTTTTATATACTGTAAATGAGCCATAAAGATTATTTCACATGGTTAGATGCGAGAAAATCTGGGAATTTAGAAGTATAATAGTTGACAGAAAGCGTAAAAATAGCTAAATTGTATATAAAACCAATGAAAATACTATGGATTAGGGGTGGATAAGTTGGGTAAAATAGCAAATAATATTTCTGAATTAATAGGTAATACACCTGTTGTTAAATTAAATAAGATTGTAGAAGATGGATCTGCAGAGGTTTATTTGAAATTGGAATATATGAATCCGGGAAGCAGTGTTAAGGATCGTATCGCACTTGCCATGATTGAAGATGCCGAGGAAAAAGGTCTTCTAAAGCCGGGTACAACGATAGTTGAACCAACAAGCGGTAATACAGGCATTGGGTTGGCATGGGTTGCAGCAGCAAAAGGGTATAAAGCTATATTGGTAATGCCGGATACAATGAGTATGGAACGCCGTAACTTATTGAAGGCATATGGAGCCCAACTTATTCTTACTCCTGGTAAAGATGGAATGAAAGGTGCAATTGCTAAGGCGGAGGAACTTGTTAATGAACATGGGTACTTTATGCCGCAGCAGTTTAAAAATGAGGCCAATCCAGAAGTCCATAGAAAAACAACCGGTAAAGAAATTGTAGAACAAATGGGCGATCAATTGGATGCCTTTATATCCGGTATAGGTACAGGCGGAACTATTACGGGTGCTGGAGAAGTGCTGCGTGAGAAATACAAAGATATTAAAATTATTGCAGTTGAACCAGCGGATTCACCGATTCTATCAGGCGGTACTCCAGGGCCTCACAAAATTCAGGGGATTGGTGCAGGCTTTATACCTGATACATTAAATACAAATATTTATGATGAAATTATAAAAGTTGAAAATGAACAAGCCTTTGAACAAGCAAGAAAAGCTGCTAAAGAAGAGGGTATTCTTGGTGGTATTTCTGCAGGGGCAGCTATTTTTGCAGCATTGGAAGTTGCCAAAAAACTTGGTGCCGGCAAAAAAGTTCTAGCAATCATCCCGGATAATGGTGAAAGATATTTAAGTACACCATTATATAACTTTGAAGATTAATCGTATAGAAGAGTAAATAAGCTAAACATATGGAGGAGGCTAAATGCCTCCTTTTGTTTTGGTTTTCTGTGTTTCTTTCTTTTTTACAAATAACATGTGGTATAGTGATTTGCATAGAGTAATTTCGGAGTCTAATTAAAGGAGCAAATTATTATGGAACTACCACAAAAAAAGATGATTCTAGAATGTGGACAATATAGATTGGAACTTGGACAAAGCACTAAGATTATGGGAATTTTAAATATCACTCCGGATTCGTTTTCTGATGGAGGCCAGTTTAACAAAGTAGAACAAGCGGTTTTGCGTGCAAAGGAAATGATAAAAGCTGGAGCAGATATCATTGATATCGGTGGTGAGTCGACGAGACCTGGCCATCAGCGAATTTCGTCAGATGAAGAATTGGAGCGAATCATTCCTGTTATTAAGGAATTAACAAAAGAGATCAATGTACCGATCTCGGTAGATACATATAAAGCGGATGTGGCAAAAGAAGCACTTCATGCAGGGGCAACTATCATAAACGATGTTTGGGGAGCTAAAGGTGATGAGGAAATGGCCCGTGTTGCTGC
Source organism: Pradoshia sp. D12 (assembly GCF_008935075.1). NCBI lineage: Bacteria > Bacillati > Bacillota > Bacilli > Caryophanales > Bacillaceae > Pradoshia > Pradoshia sp. D12. The sequence continues at coordinate 79,086 of NZ_CP044545.1, forward strand.
CGATTCAGGCGCTCCGATCATCCTCATGCATAATCGTAAGCAGGCTTCCTATGATCATTTTTTGCGTGATGTTTTAAATGATTTATATGAAAGTATTCAGATTGTTAAAGATGCTGGAGTTAGTAACGATAAAATTGTGCTGGATCCAGGTATCGGCTTCGCGAAGTCACTGGAGGAGAACTTGCTGATGATGCGAAATTTAGACATATTGACCAGCCTGGGTTACCCCGTCTTATTGGGAACATCACGTAAATCAATGATCGGCAGAACACTTGATCTACCAGTAGAGGAAAGAATGGAAGGTACAGGGGCGACAATATGTTTAGGGGTTCAGCAGGGGTGTCAAATCATAAGGGTGCATGATGTGAAAGAGATGTCCCGTATGGCCCGTATGATGGATGCGATGCTTGGAAAGGTGAAAGTAAATGGATAAAATAATTCTTGAAAATATGGAATTTTATGGATACCATGGTGTTTATGAAGAAGAAAATAAGCTTGGACAGCGTTATAGAGTAAGTGCAGAATTGTATATGGATCTGCAAGTCGCCGGAGAAACAGATGATCTGAATAAATCGGTTAATTATGCTGAAATATACACTTTATGTAAGGCTATTGTGGAAGGAAAGCCATATAATCTAATCGAAGCAGTGGCAGAAAAGATATCAGCAGAAATTTTAGGCACATATTCAATTATTCATTCATGCAAAATCAAGGTTGTGAAACCAGACCCACCGATACCGGGTCACTACGATTTTGTTGCAGTTGAGATTATAAGGGAGCAAGAGCAGCATGATGAATAAAGTTTATATTGGATTAGGTACAAATGTAGGGGATAGAGAATCGAATTTAAAGGATGCCATAAGCGAATTGGCAGCAGTACCTGAAATTGAGATTATATCTTTATCATCTATATATGAGACAAATCCAGTAGGCTATTTAGAACAAGGTAAATTTTTGAATATGGTTGTTTGTATAAACACAACTTTCGATGCACAAACACTATTGGTTACCTGCATGAAGATAGAACAAAATCTTGGCAGAAAAAGGGAAATTAGGTGGGGTCCGCGAACAATAGACCTTGACATTTTGTTATATAATCAAGAAAATATTGTAACGAAAAACCTAATTGTCCCTCATCCGCGGATGCTTGATAGGGCCTTTGTGGTTATCCCGCTCGTGGAGATAGATAAGGACATCATTCTGCCTAATATGGAAAAACCTATAAGGGAAATCATGGATGATATCCCCGAAAAAGAAGGGGTTCGGATATGGAAGCGGAAAAATGGGGAAGGCGTATTAGGGCATTTAGAAAGCTGAAAGGTTTTACTCAAGAGGAATTTGCAAGGGAGTTATCTGTCTCTGTCTCAATGCTTGGCGAGGTAGAAAGAGGCAACCGAATACCCTCTGAGCGCTTTTTGCAGGATATTGCAAATCAGTTGGACATTACAGTGGAGGAACTAAAACCTCTCGTTAAATAGATTTAATGATAAGTGCAAGTAAAGGATAGGGAGGAATTGAATTGTTGAAGATTGGCAATGTCGAAATGAAGAATCCGGTTGTACTTGCACCTATGGCCGGAGTTTGTAACTCAGCATTTCGTTTAACAGTTAAGGAATTTGGGGTAGGGCTTGTTTGTGCAGAAATGGTTAGTGATAGGGGAATAATTTATGGAAATGAAAAAACCCTCAACATGCTCTATATTGATGAACGAGAAAAGCCATTGAGCCTTCAAATTTTTGGTGGAGAAAAAGAATCGCTTGTTCAGGCTGCTCAGTTTGTGGATAAGAACACCAATGCAGATATAATTGATATTAATATGGGCTGTCCTGTTAACAAGATTATTAAATGTGAAGCGGGAGCCAGATGGTTACTAAATCCGGATAAGATTTATGAGATGGTTTCAGCTGTAGTTGATAAAGTAGATAAACCGGTTACGGTTAAAATGAGAATTGGCTGGGATGACAAGCATATATTTGTTGAAGAGAATGCAAGGGCAGTTGAAAGAGCGGGCGGAAGTGCGATATCTGTCCATGGACGTACTCGGGTTCAAATGTATGAAGGAACGGCAAACTGGGATTATATCCGTATGGCAAAAGAAGCTGTCAATATACCGGTTATTGGAAATGGGGATGTACAGACTCCGCAGGATGCCAAGAGGATGCTTGAAGAAACTGGCTGTGATGGAGTCATGATCGGTCGTGCTGCACTCGGGAATCCGTGGATGATGTACCAAACCGTTAAGTATTTAGAAAATGGGTTCCTTTTGCCGGAGCCATCTGTTCGTGAAAAAATCGATGTTTGCGTCCTGCATCTTGACCGCCTTATTGCATTGAAGGATGAGTTTATCGCTGTGCGTGAGATGAGAAAACACGCAGCTTGGTATTTGAAAGGTATTAAAGGAAGCGGTAGAATCAGAAATGAGATAAATGAGTGCAACACACGTGAACAATTGGTAGGGCTGCTTTATAATATGGTGGAAGATATTGAACTCCATGAAGCCGTTCGTGCAGTTTGATGATTTGACAGTACCTGATATACTGTATAATAAGTATGTAGAAACTGCCGGTAAAACCGGCAGTTTTTATGATACTTTTAAAAGGATAATGATATTTTTTATATATTAGGTTCTAAGGTTGTGTAAAATAAAGGAACAGTATATACGTGATAGAGATGGAGTGGAAATAAGATGAGCAATTATGAAGAATTAAACGACCAATTAAAAGTCAGACGTGACAAAATGAACCGCATCCAAGAAATGGGCATAGATCCATTTGGCAAAAGATTCGAACGTACACATTTGGCTCAAGAAATTAGCAATGAATATGCAGATGTGGAAAAAGAGGATTTAGAAGCAAAGAATGCGGAAGTATCTATAGCTGGCAGAATTATGACAAAGCGTGGAAAAGGAAAAGCAGGCTTTGCTCATATTAAAGATGTGAGCGGTCAAATTCAAATATATGTGCGTAAAGATGCTATTGGGGAAGAAGCTTATGAGCTATTCACTATGGCTGACCTTGGCGATATTGTAGGTATTAAAGGAACGGTATTTAAAACTAAAGTGGGAGAGCTTTCTATAAAAGTAAGCCAGTTTACATATCTTACTAAGTCCCTTCGTCCTCTTCCGGAAAAATATCATGGATTAAAAGATATTGAAGAGCGCTATCGTAAGAGATATTTAGACTTAATTACAAGTGAAGAAAGCCAAAAAACATTTGTAACACGCAGTCGTATCATTCAAGCAATGAGACGTTACTTTGACGACCAAGGATTCCTTGAGGTTGAAACACCAATGCTTCATTCAATTGCTGGTGGTGCATCTGCACGTCCGTTTATAACGCATCATAATGCGCTTGATATGCCTATGTATATGCGTATTGCCATTGAATTACACTTGAAAAGGCTTATTGTTGGTGGTTTGGAAAAAGTATACGAAATCGGCCGAGTATTTAGAAATGAAGGAGTGTCCACAAGACATAATCCTGAGTTCACAATGCTTGAGCTTTACGAAGCTTATGCTGACTACAATGATGTAATGGACTTGACTGAAAATGTCATTGCTTATATTGCAAAAGAAGTTTTAGGAACAACTGTCATTCCTTACGGTGATTATGAAGTGGATTTAACACCAAAATGGACAAGACTTCATATGGTAGATGCAATTAAAGAATACGTAGGTGTAGATTTCTGGAAAGAAACATCAGTTGAAGAAGCGCGTGCGCTTGCTAAAGAACATGATGTCCAAATTACTGAATCTATGACATACGGTCATATTGTTAACGAATTCTTCGAGCAAAAAATCGAGGAGAAGTTAATACAACCAACCTTCATTTATGGTCATCCGGTAGAAATTTCTCCGTTGGCTAAAAAGAATGAGGATGATCCACGCTTTACTGATCGTTTTGAGTTATTTATCGTGGGACGTGAGCATGCGAACGCCTTCACTGAGCTAAATGATCCAATTGATCAGCGTCAACGCTTTGAAGCGCAATTAAAAGAGCGTGAACAAGGTAATGATGAAGCACATATGATGGACGATGATTATATAGAAGCATTGGAGTATGGTATGCCTCCAACAGGAGGTCTTGGAATTGGTATGGACCGTCTAATTATGCTACTAACTAATTCACCTTCAATTCGTGATGTACTGTTATTCCCGTTAATGAGACATAGATAAGATTTTAAAGAAGAAGCTGCCGATTAAGGGCAGCTTCTTCTTTATTTTCTTTCATTCGTATAATTGATATATGAAGATAAGGATATAAATCTAAGCTTCATAGTATAAGAAAGGATAAAAACAAAAACTTTTATAAAAAAGTATTGCAAAATAAAAAACAAGGTGGTATATTAATAAACGTCGCTGCTGCAGTATTAAATACGAAGCAAGCGATAAAGAAAAAAATAAAAAAAGTTGTTGACATGAGGTTGCTAACTTGGTATGATAGTTAAGTCGCCAAAACGACAACGAAACAGATTGTTCTTTGAAAACTAAACAAAACGAAACGCCAAGCAAGTCTAAAATTAAGAGATTTTTAATCTCGTCAATTTGCTTTAAAATTTAGCTAGATCAAACATCTTTCGGAGAGTTTGATCCTGGCTCAGGACGAACGCTGGCGGCGTGCCTAATACATGCAAGTCGAGCGAATCTAAGGGAGCTTGCTCCCGAAGGTTAGCGGCGGACGGGTGAGTAACACGTGGGCAACCTGCCCCTAAGATTGGGATAACTCCGGGAAACCGGTGCTAATACCGAATAGTTTCCAACACCACATGGTGTTGGAAGGAAAGTTGGCTTCGGCTAACACTTAGGGATGGGCCCGCGGCGCATTAGCTAGTTGGTGAGGTAACGGCTCACCAAGGCAACGATGCGTAGCCGACCTGAGAGGGTGATCGGCCACACTGGGACTGAGACACGGCCCAGACTCCTACGGGAGGCAGCAGTAGGGAATCTTCCGCAATGGACGAAAGTCTGACGGAGCAACGCCGCGTGAGCGAAGAAGGCCTTCGGGTCGTAAAGCTCTGTTGTCAGGGAAGAACAAGTACCGTTCGAATAGGGCGGTACCTTGACGGTACCTGACCAGAAAGCCACGGCTAACTACGTGCCAGCAGCCGCGGTAATACGTAGGTGGCAAGCGTTGTCCGGAATTATTGGGCGTAAAGCGCGCGCAGGCGGTCCTTTAAGTCTGATGTGAAAGCCCACGGCTCAACCGTGGAGGGTCATTGGAAACTGGGGGACTTGAGTGCAGAAGAGAAGAGTGGAATTCCACGTGTAGCGGTGAAATGCGTAGAGATGTGGAGGAACACCAGTGGCGAAGGCGACTCTTTGGTCTGTAACTGACGCTGAGGCGCGAAAGCGTGGGGAGCAAACAGGATTAGATACCCTGGTAGTCCACGCCGTAAACGATGAGTGCTAAGTGTTAGGGGGTTTCCGCCCCTTAGTGCTGCAGCTAACGCATTAAGCACTCCGCCTGGGGAGTACGACCGCAAGGTTGAAACTCAAAGGAATTGACGGGGGCCCGCACAAGCGGTGGAGCATGTGGTTTAATTCGAAGCAACGCGAAGAACCTTACCAGGTCTTGACATCCTCTGATAACTCTGGAGACAGAGCGTTCCCCTTCGGGGGACAGAGTGACAGGTGGTGCATGGTTGTCGTCAGCTCGTGTCGTGAGATGTTGGGTTAAGTCCCGCAACGAGCGCAACCCTTGATCTTAGTTGCCAGCATTCAGTTGGGCACTCTAAGGTGACTGCCGGTGACAAACCGGAGGAAGGTGGGGATGACGTCAAATCATCATGCCCCTTATGACCTGGGCTACACACGTGCTACAATGGGTGGTACAAAGGGCTGCAAAACCGCGAGGTCGAGCAAATCCCATAAAACCACTCTCAGTTCGGATTGCAGGCTGCAACTCGCCTGCATGAAGCTGGAATCGCTAGTAATCGCGGATCAGCATGCCGCGGTGAATACGTTCCCGGGCCTTGTACACACCGCCCGTCACACCACGAGAGTTTGTAACACCCGAAGTCGGTGGGGTAACCCTTACGGGAGCCAGCCGCCGAAGGTGGGACAGATGATTGGGGTGAAGTCGTAACAAGGTAGCCGTATCGGAAGGTGCGGCTGGATCACCTCCTTTCTAAGGAAAATAGACTTATTGGCCAGTAGTTTTGTTTAGTTTTGAAGGAGCAATCCTTCGCAATAATCGTTCTTTGAAAACTGGATAATGTAATGTAAGGCAAAGTAAATGCGTTTTAATAAAAACCGAGTAAGAGTTTTTTAACGGTTAAGTTAATAAGGGCGCACGGTGGATGCCTTGGCACTAGGAGCCGATGAAGGACGGGACTAACACCGATATGCTTCGGGGAGCTGTAAGTAAGCTTTGATCCGGAGATTTCCGAATGGGGAAACCCACTGCCCGTAATGGGGCAGTATCTTACACTGAATTCATAGGTGTATGAAGGCACACCCGGGGAACTGAAACATCTAAGTACCCGGAGGAAGAGAAAGCAAATGCGATTTCCTGAGTAGCGGCGAGCGAAACGGAATCAGCCCAAACCAGATGGCTTGCCATCTGGGGTTGTAGGACACTCATTGTGGAGTTACAAAGGAACGGGGTAGATGAAGCGACCTGGAAAGGTCCGTCAGAGAAGGTAACAACCCTGTAGTCGAAACTTCGTTCCCTCCCGAGTGGATCCTGAGTACGGCGGGACACGAGGAATCCCGTCGGAATCCGGGAGGACCATCTCCCAAGGCTAAATACTCCCTAGTGACCGATAGTGAACCAGTACCGTGAGGGAAAGGTGAAAAGCACCCCGGAAGGGGAGTGAAAGAGATCCTGAAACCGTGTGCCTACAAGTAGTCAGAGCCCTTTTATGGGTGATGGCGTGCCTTTTGTAGAATGAACCGGCGAGTTACGATCCCATGCAAGGTTAAGTTGATGAGACGGAGCCGCAGCGAAAGCGAGTCTGAATAGGGCGTTTGCAGTATGTGGTCGTAGACCCGAAACCAGGTGATCTACCCATGTCCAGGATGAAGTCCAGGTAACACTGGATGGAGGTCCGAACCCACGCACGTTGAAAAGTGCGGGGATGAGGTGTGGGTAGCGGAGAAATTCCAATCGAACCTGGAGATAGCTGGTTCTCTCCGAAATAGCTTTAGGGCTAGCCTCGAGTTTAGAGTCTTGGAGGTAGAGCACTGTTTGGACTAGGGGCCCTCATCGGGTTACCGAATTCAGACAAACTCCGAATGCCAAAGACTTATACTCGGGAGTCAGACTGCGAGTGATAAGATCCGTAGTCAAAAGGGAAACAGCCCAGACCACCAGCTAAGGTCCCAAAGTATACGTTAAGTGGAAAAGGATGTGGAGTTGCCCAGACAACCAGGATGTTGGCTTAGAAGCAGCCACCATTTAAAGAGTGCGTAATAGCTCACTGGTCGAGTGACTCTGCGCCGAAAATGTACCGGGGCTAAACGTATCACCGAAGCTGTGGATGCATACCGTATGGTATGCGTGGTAGGAGAGCGTTCTAAGGGCTGTGAAGCATGACCGGAAGGACATGTGGAGCGCTTAGAAGTGAGAATGCCGGTATGAGTAGCGAAAGAAGGGTGAGAATCCCTTCCACCGAATGCCTAAGGTTTCCTGAGGAAGGCTCGTCCGCTCAGGGTTAGTCGGGACCTAAGCCGAGGCCGAAAGGCGTAGGCGATGGACAACAGGTTGATATTCCTGTACCACCTCTCTTCCATTTGAGTGATGGGGGGACGCAGTAGGATAGGGTAAGCGCGCTGTTGGATATGCGCGTCCAAGCAGTTAGGCCGATGAGCAGGCAAATCCGCTCATCACATAAGGCTGAGCTGTGATGGCGAGGGAACTATAGTACCGAAGTTCCTGATTCCACACTGCCAAGAAAAGCCTCTAGCGAGGAAGAAGGTGCCCGTACCGCAAACCGACACAGGTAGGCGAGGAGAGAATCCTAAGGTGATCGAGAGAACTCTCGTTAAGGAACTCGGCAAAATGACCCCGTAACTTCGGGAGAAGGGGTGCTCATTAGAGGTTTATAGCCTCGAAGAGCCGCAGTGAAAAGGCCCAGGCGACTGTTTAGCAAAAACACAGGTCTCTGCGAAGCCGCAAGGCGAAGTATAGGGGCTGACGCCTGCCCGGTGCTGGAAGGTTAAGAGGAGCGCTTAGCGCAAGCGAAGGTGCGAATTGAAGCCCCAGTAAACGGCGGCCGTAACTATAACGGTCCTAAGGTAGCGAAATTCCTTGTCGGGTAAGTTCCGACCCGCACGAAAGGCGTAACGATCTGGGCACTGTCTCAACGAGAGACTCGGTGAAATTATAGTACCTGTGAAGATGCAGGTTACCCGCGACAGGACGGAAAGACCCCGTGGAGCTTTACTGCAGCCTGATATTGAATTTTGGTACAGCTTGTACAGGATAGGTAGGAGCCTTTGAAGCCGGAGCGCCAGCTTCGGTGGAGGCATCGGTGGGATACTACCCTGGCTGTATTGACATTCTAACCCGCACCCCTGATCGGGGTGGGAGACAGTGTCAGGTGGGCAGTTTGACTGGGGCGGTCGCCTCCTAAAGAGTAACGGAGGCGCCCAAAGGTTCCCTCAGAATGGTTGGAAATCATTCGCAGAGTGTAAAGGCACAAGGGAGCTTGACTGCGAGACCTACAAGTCGAGCAGGGACGAAAGTCGGGCTTAGTGATCCGGTGGTTCCGCATGGAAGGGCCATCGCTCAACGGATAAAAGCTACCCCGGGGATAACAGGCTTATCTCCCCCAAGAGTCCACATCGACGGGGAGGTTTGGCACCTCGATGTCGGCTCATCGCATCCTGGGGCTGTAGTCGGTCCCAAGGGTTGGGCTGTTCGCCCATTAAAGCGGTACGCGAGCTGGGTTCAGAACGTCGTGAGACAGTTCGGTCCCTATCCGTCGTGGGCGCAGGAAATTTGAGAGGAGCTGTCCTTAGTACGAGAGGACCGGGATGGACGCACCGCTGGTGTACCAGTTGTTCTGCCAAGAGCATAGCTGGGTAGCTACGTGCGGACGGGATAAGTGCTGAAAGCATCTAAGCATGAAGCCCCCCTCGAGATGAGATTTCCCATAGCGCAAGCTAGTAAGAACCCTGAAAGATGATCAGGTTGATAGGTCCGAGGTGGAAGTGTGGTGACACATGGAGCTGACGGATACTAATCGTTCGAGGACTTAACCAAATGAATCAAGCATACTTGCCAAACTTACATTATCCAGTTTTGAAAGAATGATTTCTTTCTAACCAAATAGTCCGGTAATGATGGCGAAGAGGCCACACCCGTTCCCATTCCGAACACGGAAGTTAAGCTCTTCAGCGCCGATGGTAGTTGGGACGCGAGTCCCTGTGAGAGTAGGACGTTGCCGGGCTATTTTTTATATTGGAGGATTAGCTCAGCTGGGAGAGCATCTGCCTTACAAGCAGAGGGTCGGCGGTTCGATCCCGTCATCCTCCACCATTATTGTGAGCCATTAGCTCAGTCGGTAGAGCATCTGACTTTTAATCAGAGGGTCGAAGGTTCGAGTCCTTCATGGCTCATTTTTTTTAGATAAATAAGCGAGTGAGCAGGAACGATAACCTCATTGGCCTAAGTTCTTATCACTGCTTTACTGTATAATGCGGAAGTAGTTCAGTGGTAGAACATCACCTTGCCAAGGTGAGGGTCGCGGGTTCGAATCCCGTCTTCCGCTCCAATGCCAAGTTATATGCCGGGGTGGCGGAATTGGCAGACGCACAGGACTTAAAATCCTGCGGTAGGTGACTACCGTGCCGGTTCGAGACCGGCCCTCGGCACTCTATATGCGCCCGTAGCTCAATTGGATAGAGCGTTTGACTACGGATCAAAAGGTTAGGGGTTCGACTCCTCTCGGGCGCGCCATTATATCGGGAAGTAGCTCAGCTTGGTAGAGCACTTGGTTTGGGACCAAGGGGTCGCAGGTTCGAATCCTGTCTTCCCGACCATTTTAAAAATTTGGGGCCTTAGCTCAGCTGGGAGAGCGCCTGCTTTGCACGCAGGAGGTCAGCGGTTCGATCCCGCTAGGCTCCACCATAGTCCGGTAATGATGGCGAAGAGGCCACACCCGTTTCCATTCCGAACACGGAAGTTAAGCTCTTCAGCGCCGATGGTAGTTGGGACGCGAGTCCCTGTGAGAGTAGGACGTTGCCGGGCAGCCAAAACCAGTTCAAATTGAACTGGTTTTTTTGTATTTTAGGGAAAAAAGATCCTTTTTACAGGAAGGTTTCAGGGTTTTAAAAAAGGAAATTTGGGTAGAATTGAAGTATTGGTTTTTTATAAAAAGGTTAATTGTGCAGTATACATATAATAAGTTAGAGTAAAGTATAATGATTGCCAAATTGAGGATGCTTTTGTATAATTATAGTCAAATATAGTCAAAGTCAAAACAGTGAGAGGGGGAGCCTATATGAAAAATATATCCGATATTATTGAAAATTATTTGAAGAGCGTTCTCGATATAAGCGAGAAAGAATTGGTAGAGATAAAAAGAAGCGAAATTGCTGATAAGTTCCAATGCGTTCCCTCTCAAATTAATTATGTGATCAATACTCGTTTTACAATCGAAAGAGGTTATCTGGTAGAAAGTAAACGGGGTGGTGGGGGTTATATTCGTATAATGCGGGTACAGTCCCATGACAGAGCACATTTAATTGAACAAATCAGTAATTTGGTTGGACAGCGTATCTCTCAAAGTAATTCTGAAGATTTAATTGGCAGATTAGTTGAGGAAGAAGTTATATCTTCACGGGAAGCAAAAATCATGTTGAGTGTAATGGACCGTTCTGTACTCCATTATGATTTACCTGAACGAGATGAATTGCGCGCGCGAATCTTAAAAGCGATGTTTATGACATTAAGGTATAAATGAGTTGCTACGGAGAGGGTGAAAACAATGCTTTGTCAGGAATGTAACGAAAGACCCGCTACGATGAAGGTTACAAAAATCGTTAACGGCAAACAAATGGAAGTAAACCTTTGTGAATATTGTGCTGAAGAAAAAGGCGATTTTTTTTCATTCAATAATCTGTTAGCAGGTTTATTAAATATGGGATTAGGTATGAAATCAGCCGACTCTAAATCGCCCTTTAGTAATGAAGATCAACTGATATGTCCCCATTGTGGATTAACATACCGTGAATTTGTTAATATCGGTCGGTTTGGATGTTCGGAGTGCTATAAGACATTCAATCCATATTTGGAATCCATATTAAGAAAATTGCATGGAGGGAATGTTCATCATAACGGAAAAATTCCTAAACGTGCTGGCGGAACTTTACATATAAGAAAGCAAATAAATGATTTAAAGGCTCAAATCAATGATTATGTTGAGGCAGAGGAATTTGAGAAGGCTGCAGAAGTCAGGGATCAGATTCGTTCATTAGAGAAGGAAATTGAAGCCTCTCAAGAAGGGGGCGAACAAAAATGACAATTGAACACTTTATGGAGAATGCCATCAGCTCATGGATGAACCAGGAAGGGCCGGAATCGGATATTGTATTGAGCTCAAGAGTCCGATTGGCCAGAAACGTAAAAAATGTCGCCTTTCCGATCGTTTTTTCACAGGAAGAAGCCAAAAGATTACTAAAAAAAGTTGAAGATCGTATTGGCGGTCAGTATCTTTCAGGATTAGGACATTTGGAAATGGTAAAAATGATAGATCTAAATCCATTAGATAAGCAAGTACTGGTAGAAAAACATTTAATAAGCCCTCTGTTGGCAAAACATAAAGATGTAGGTGCCTGCCTTATTTCAGAAAATGAAGAAGTCAGCATAATGGTTAATGAAGAAGATCATATCCGAATTCAATGTCTTTATCCTGGACTGCAAATTTCTGAAGCTCTCGAAGTAGCAAGCAGAATTGATGATTGGGTAGAGAGTGAATTGGACTATGCATTTGACGAAAAGATTGGATATCTAACAAGTTGTCCAACGAATGTTGGAACTGGATTAAGAGCATCTGTCATGGTTCATTTACCGGGCATTGTGTTAACAAGACAGATAGACAGAGTGGTATCTGCTATTAATCAATTAGGATTGGTTGTGCGCGGTATCTATGGTGAGGGCAGCGAGGCACTGGGAAATATATTTCAAATATCCAATCAAATGACGCTCGGAAAGACCGAGGAAGACATCGTTGATGATTTAACCAGTGTAGTGGAACAGATTATTATGCAGGAAAAGGCAGCAAGGGACACATTAGTACAATCATCAAACATACAATTGGAAGATAGGGTTTTCCGTTCACTTGGTATACTGTCTCATGCCAGAATCATTGAATCCAAGGAAGCGGCAAAATGTTTATCAGATGTTAGATTAGGTATTGATTTAGGTTACATTCCTAATATATCTAAACATATATTAAATGAATTAATGATTGTTACTCAGCCTGGATTCCTTCAGCGATATGCAGGAGGGGAGTTAAATTCAAAAAACAGGGATATTCGAAGGGCTACTTTAATCAGGGATCGATTATTGATGGAAGATAAAACACAAGATGAATAGGAGGAAAACATAATGATGTTTGGTCGATTCACAGAAAGAGCACAAAAAGTATTGGCACTTGCACAGGAAGAGGCAATTAGGCTTGGGCATAATAATATTGGCACTGAACATATCTTGCTTGGTTTAGTGAGAGAAGGGGATGGAATAGCTGCTAAAGCGCTCTATGCTCTTGGGTTAAGTCCTGAAAAAATTCAGGAAGAGGTTGAGAGCCTGATTGGTAAGGGATCTGAGACTGTACAAACTATTCATTATACTCCTCGTGCTAAAAAAGTCATTGAATTGTCTATGGATGAAGCCAGAAAGCTGGGACATTCTTATGTAGGTACTGAACATGTCTTATTAGGGTTAATTCGCGAAGGCGAAGGTGTAGCAGCCCGTGTTCTGAATAATCTGGGTGTAAGTTTGAATAAAGCAAGACAACAGGTATTACAACTCTTAGGCAGCAATGAAGCAGGTATTCATCAGGGAGGATCATCTTCTGTAGCAAGCACGCCTACCTTGGATAGCCTTGCCCGGGATTTGACTGCGATTGCGAGAGAAGGCAGCCTGGATCCGGTAATAGGAAGAAATAAAGAAATACAACGGGTTATTGAGGTATTAAGTCGTCGTACTAAAAATAATCCTGTGCTTATTGGTGAACCGGGAGTCGGTAAAACAGCAATTGCAGAAGGACTCGCCCAACAAATCATTAATAATGAAGTTCCTGAGATCCTTCGAGATAAAAGAGTTATGACACTCGATATGGGGACAGTTGTTGCCGGTACGAAATATCGCGGTGAATTTGAAGATCGCCTTAAAAAAGTGATGGATGAAATTCGTGCTGCAGGTAATGTTATTCTGTTTATTGATGAACTCCATACCTTAATTGGTGCAGGCGGAGCCGAAGGAGCAATTGATGCCTCCAATATTCTAAAACCTTCATTGGCTAGAGGGGAGTTGCAATGTATCGGAGCCACAACACTTGATGAATATAGAAAATATATTGAAAAAGATGCAGCTTTGGAAAGACGCTTTCAGCCAATTCAGGTTGACGAGCCAACAATTGAGGAATCTATCCAAATACTTAAAGGCTTGCGCGATCGCTATGAGGCACATCACAGAGTATCAATCACAGATGAAGCAATCGATGCTGCAGTTAAGCTATCTGATCGGTATATCTCCGATCGGTTCCTACCAGATAAGGCAATTGACCTGATTGATGAATCAGGTTCCAAGGTAAGACTCCGTTCCTACACTACGCCGCCTAATTTAAAGGAACTTGAAGTTCGCCTGGAAGAGGCACGAAAAGAGAAGGATGCGGCTGTTCAAAGTCAGGAATTTGAAAAAGCGGCATCATTGCGTGATATCGAACAAAAATTACGTGAAGAACTTGAGAATACAAAACGTGAATGGAAAGAGAAACAAGGGAAAGAAAACAGCGAAGTTACTGTAGAAGATATTGCGCACGTTGTATCGAGCTGGACTGGTATACCGGTTACGAAGCTTGCACAAACTGAATCTGATAAGCTTCTGAATATGGAGGAGATTCTCCATAACCGTGTGATTGGTCAGGAAGAAGCAGTTATAGCTATTTCTAAAGCTGTGCGTAGAGCAAGAGCTGGACTGAAAGATCCTAAACGTCCAATCGGGTCATTTATCTTCCTTGGTCCTACAGGGGTTGGTAAAACAGAATTAGCTAGAGCACTGGCCGAATCAATGTTTGGCGATGAAGATGCAATGATTAGAATTGATATGTCTGAGTATATGGAAAAGCATTCAACATCCCGCCTTGTTGGGTCACCTCCAGGATATGTTGGGTATGAGGAAGGCGGACAATTAACAGAAAAGGTTCGTCGTAAACCATATTCCGTTGTGCTTCTTGACGAAATTGAAAAAGCGCATCCGGATGTCTTTAATATCCTGTTACAGGTATTAGAAGATGGACGTCTGACAGATTCAAAGGGTAGGACAGTTGATTTTCGTAACACAATTTTGATTATGACTTCCAATGTCGGAGCTCACAGTTTGAAAAAGAATCGTTATGTTGGGTTCAATATGCAGGATCAAGGCCAGGATTATAAAGATATGAAAGGCCAGGTTATGGAAGAATTAAAACGTGCTTTCCGTCCAGAATTCCTAAACAGAATTGATGAGATTATTGTGTTCCACTCTCTGGAAAAAGAGCATTTGAAATCGATTGTTACGTTGCTGGGTGACCAGCTGATTAAACGCTTGGCTGAGCAGGATATTAATCTTGAATTGACGGAAGCGGCAAAAGGAAAAATTGTAGAAGAAGGCTATGATCCTGATTATGGAGCACGTCCTTTGAGAAGATCTATCCAAAAACATGTTGAAGACTTCTTATCAGAACAACTGTTGAAAGGAAAGATTGAAAAAGGTAAAAAAATTACTATCGATGTGGTTGATGGTGAGTTTACTGCCAAAACAGGGGATGAAGTAATAGCTGCTAAGTAAGAAATATTGGTTTGAGGGCACTGCCATAGGGTTGTGCCCTTTCCTTACAGATAGCTATAAATACTTTATAATGACAAATAATAAGAATAAGAATAGCGATATAATCCGTAAAATAAAAAGAGAAGCACATAATTAGTTAATTTATTCCCCGGAGAGGATTAAAGAAATATGGCAAAAAAGAAAACGAAATTTATCTGCCAAAGTTGTGGATATGAATCAGCAAAATGGATGGGGAAATGCCCTGGCTGTAATGAATGGAATACCATGACAGAGGAAATTGAAATAACAGCTAATAAAAATCAGAGACGTACAGCTTTTACCCATTCGGATCAGGCAATGGCGAAACCTACATCGATTACTTCCATAGGTACGGAGCAGGAACCTCGCGTATTGACAGATTCAAATGAACTCAATCGTGTTCTTGGAGGAGGAATTGTACCTGGGTCCTTATTATTGATAGGTGGAGATCCAGGGATTGGAAAATCTACTTTATTACTGCAGGTTTCATCCCAGCTAGCGAATAATAATTACGATGTTTTGTACATATCTGGCGAAGAATCAGTGAAGCAAACAAAACTGAGGGCTGTTAGACTGGGGGTATCTTCAGACCATCTCTATGTTTATTCTGAAACAGATATGGGGATGATTGAACAAGCTATCAATGAAATGAACCCTAATTTTGTCATAATCGACTCTATTCAAACAGTATTCCATCCTGATGTAACATCTGCTCCAGGCAGTGTATCACAGGTTCGTGAATGTACAGCTGAATTAATGAGACTGGCTAAGACAAAGGGAATTGCAATATTTATTGTTGGCCATGTTACAAAAGAGGGTAATATTGCCGGACCGAGACTATTGGAACATATGGTGGATACCGTGCTCTATTTTGAAGGGGAACGTCATCATACTTATCGTATTTTAAGGGCAGTCAAGAACAGATTTGGTTCTACAAATGAAATGGGTATTTTTGAAATGAAGGAAGAAGGATTAGAGGAAGTTTTGAATCCTTCGGAGATATTCCTCGAAGAACGTTCTCAGGGCGCAGCGGGTTCAACTGTCGTAGCTTCGATGGAAGGAACACGGCCCATACTTGTAGAAATACAAGCCCTCATTTCTCCATCTATCTTCCCTAATCCAAGAAGGATGGCAACAGGAATTGACCATAATCGTGTCTCTTTGTTAATGGCTGTTCTGGAGAAAAGAGTTGGTCTCTTACTTCAAAACCAAGATGCATATTTAAAGGTCACCGGTGGAGTAAAGTTGGGTGAGCCTGCTGTAGATTTGGCTGTAATTGTCAGTATAGCTTCAGGCTTTAAAGACGTACCTACTAGAGCAACGGATTGTATTGTTGGTGAAGTTGGATTAACCGGTGAAGTTAGAAGGGTATCGCGGATAGAGCAAAGAGTAAAGGAAGCAGCGAAGCTTGGATTTGAGCGTATTATCGTGCCTGCCAATAATTTGGGTGGCTGGAAACCTCCGTCAGAAATCAAAGTGATTGGAGTCAATTCGGTAAGCGAAGCTTTAAAATATGCATTAGGGGGTTAAGGTAATGGATAAAAAGGCAGCAGAAAAAGCCAAGGCGCAAATCATTCAATTGGTATCCCCAGGCACACCCTTTAGAGAGGGCCTCGATAATGTTTTGCGTGCCAATACGGGTGGATTAATTGTGGTTGGATATAACGATAAAGTTAAAGCCCTTGTAGATGGAGGATTTAAAATCGGCTGCCCTTTTTCACCCAGTTATCTATATGAATTAGCTAAAATGGATGGAGCCATTATCCTTAATGAGAAAGTAGAGACCATTATGCTTGCGAATGCCCATCTTGTACCAGATAAAACGATACCTTCAATGGAAACCGGAATGAGACATCGAACAGCCGAGAGAATTGCTAAAGAGACGAAGGCATTGGTAATAGCCATTTCTCAACGAAGAAATATCATTACTCTTTATCAAGGAAACTTTCGATACGTGCTGAGGGAATTGTCTGTGATATTAACAAAGGCTAATCAAGCGATGCAAACACTTGAACGATATCGTTCTGTTTTGCAGGAAAGTATTCATAATTTAAGTAAGCTGGAATTTGAAGAGATGGTAACATATGCGGATATTCTATATGTAATGCAGAGGCTTATAATGGTTATGAGAATTAAAACCGAGCTTTTGATTTATATGAATGAATTAGGTGTTGAAGGAAGGCTGCTGCGTTTGCAATTACATGAAATGCTGCATGTGGTGGAACAGGAGGTAATGCTTGTCTTAAAGGATTACACAATTGATTCGGAGGGCCTTAAGCCAGAACAGGTTTTTCAGGCATTTGTTGATTTATCCTATTCAGAATCTGTTGAGGACACAGCTATTATGAAAACTCTTGGATATACAGGGTTTGTACCGATGGAACAGATCGTCTCACCCTGTGGGTATCGGGCCCTTCATAAGATACCAAGGCTGCCCTTTAGTATCATCCATAATCTCGTAAAGAGGTTTGGCAAGCTATCTAATTTGTTGAATGCAAGCGTAGCGGATTTGGATGACGTAGAGGGTATAGGAGAAGTAAGAGCTAAAAAAATCCACCATGGGCTGAGACATATAAAAACAGAAATTGGGCAGCACAGCTTATAAGATAAGATAAAATATGGAAGTTCTGACATCTGTCTGACGTATAATCAGGTTATAATAATAGATAATGCATAAAAAGGCTGATATATGCTTTTTGTTACAGTGTAATTACATCTTCTTTACAGCAAGTTAATTAATGGGTAAAAACTATTAAAGCAGGAAAGTCCTCGTTTATAATTATTAATGGGAGGTGAAGGAATGTTAAAAAGAATTATACAACTGTGTTTCTTAATCGTAGGAGGAGCTATAGGAATCATCGTATTGCCAGATTTATTTTCATTAATTACTGATAATTCATTTATTACTAATCCTATTTTTACTGGTTTCGCAGGTGCAATTATTTTTTATATCATTACTTTCTGGATGGTTGATCATGTAGTACATTTCATTAAATGGGTGGAAGAACAATTAATTATTGCTCCCATCACGGATATTATATTTGGAAGTATGGGGCTTTTACTTGGCCTTCTATTGGCCTTCCTTATTGGTCTTCCGCTGAATTCAATTCAGTTACCGATCATCAACACAGTCGCTCCAATTCTCTTGACTTTAATATTTGGTTATTTAGGCTTCCAGGTGGGCTTTAAAAAACGGGATGAGCTAACCAACCTTGTGACTAACTCGGTTAAAACAAGGAAAAAAGGTACAGAGCAAGATGGCGATACAGAAGCTGCTCCATCCAATATAAAAAGGAAAGTTCTCGATACAAGTGTAATTATCGACGGACGTATTGCAGATATTTGTAAAACTGGCTTTTTGGAGGGACCTATCGTTATTCCGCAATTTGTGCTTGGTGAATTGCAGCATATTGCTGATTCTTCTGATGCATTGAAAAGAACAAGGGGAAGAAGAGGGCTCGATATTCTGAATAAAATCCAAAAAGAGCTTCCAATTGAAGTCGAGATGTATGAAGGTGACTTTGAAGACGTACAGGAAGTAGATAGTAAGTTGGTCAAATTAGCCAAGGTATTGGACGGTATTGTTGTAACAAATGACTTCAATTTGAATAAAGTCTGTGAGTTCCAAAATGTCCAGGTATTAAATATTAATGATTTAGCAAATGCAGTTAAACCGGTGGTTATTCCTGGTGAAGAAATGCTCGTCCAAGTTATCAAGGATGGGAAAGAGCAAAATCAGGGTGTAGCGTATCTGGATGACGGAACGATGATTGTGGTTGAAGAAGGCCGAAATTATATCGGTAAGAAGATTGAGGTCATTGTTACATCCGTTTTACAGACTTCGGCTGGACGTATGATATTTGCGAAACCAAAATTATTGGAAAAAGCATTATAAGAGAAATAGCTATCGATGATATAGGAGTAGAAGATGGATTATGAAGTGATTATCCCTGCAGCTGGGCAAGGGAAAAGAATGAAGGCAAGTAAAAATAAGCTTTGGATTGAACTGAAAAATAGCCCGATTATCGCACATACCTTGTCTGTGTTTGGCACGGATAAGCATTGTAAACAAATTATTTTGCCAATCAATCCTGCTGAAAAAGAAGAATTTAATAGGCTGATCAAAACATTGTCACTACCGACTCCTATTGTATTGATAAATGGCGGCAGCGAGCGGCAATATAGTGTCAGTAATGGGTTGAAAGCCTTAAGTGACGAGGCAGAAATCGTCCTCGTGCATGATGGAGCAAGACCGTTTATTAATCATTCTATGTTAAGAAATTTAATTGCTGATGCAAAAGAGTTCGGTGCAAGTGTGTTAGCTGTACCTGTTAAGGATACGATTAAACAAGTCAGAGATACCATGGTAGAGAAAACAATCGATCGATCAAGCTTGTGGGCAATTCAAACCCCGCAAGCTTTTCGTGTGTCTCTGTTAAAAGAGGCACATGAGGCAGCGGTTAGCGCAAATTACCTTGGAACAGATGATGCGAGTTTGGTTGAGCAGATTGGGAAGAGAGTAGCCATAACAGAAGGAAATTACGATAATATTAAAATTACCACACCAGAGGATCTATATTTTGCTGAAGCGATTCTGGAGAAAAACTTAAAAGGAGACCGTCATGTTTAGAATAGGACAAGGTTTTGATGTACATCAATTAGTAGAAGGACGACCATTGATTATTGGGGGTATTACTATTCCTAATGATAAAGGATTGCTTGGGCATTCTGATGCGGATGTTCTGCTCCATACTGTAGCAGATGCATGTCTGGGTGCTGTCGCAGAGGGAGATATCGGCAAGCATTTTCCGGATACTGACCCGGCTTTTAAAGATGCCGATTCTAAAAAGCTTTTAACTCATGTATGGAAACTTGTAAAGCAAAAGGGATATAAGCTAGGCAATATTGATTGCACAATCATTGCAGAGCGGCCGAAAATGCGCCCTTATATCGATCAAATGCGTGAAGTGATAGCCGGTCTACTTGAAGGTGACATGGAACAAGTAAACGTAAAAGCTACTACAACTGAAAAGCTTGGATTTCCAGGCAGAGGTGAGGGCATAGCGGCTCAAGCTACGGTTCTTTTAATAAAAGAATAGAACTGGTGGTTTTAAACCAGATTAAAATAGTGGTAAAATGAATCCTACTTAGGTACTTTATCATTTGGGAGGAAATATTAATGACTAGCAGTATACGTGTTCGGTACGCTCCAAGTCCAACTGGACATCTTCATATCGGTAATGCCAGAACAGCTTTATTTAACTATTTATTTGCACGCAGCCAGGGTGGCAGCTTTGTTATAAGGATTGAAGATACAGACCAAAAAAGAAATATTGCCGGTGGAGAAGAAAGCCAATTAAAGTATTTGAAATGGCTGGGCATGGATTGGGACGAAAGTGTCGATGTACCTGGTGCATATGGACCTTATCGCCAATCAGAACGTACTCATATTTATGAGGAATATTATCGTGATCTTATTAAAAGAGATATGGCTTATAAATGCTATTGCACAGAAGAAGAACTAGAACAAGAACGTGCGGAACAGATGGAACGTAATGAAACTCCGGCTTATTCGGGTAAATGTCGCCATCTGACAGAAGAAGACCATGCAAGGCTCGAAGCGGAAGGCAGAAAGCCAAGCATTCGCTTTGTTGTTCCAAAAGGTAAAGTATACACATTCAATGATATGGTTAAAGGTGATGTATCGTTTGAATCTGATGGCATTGGAGACTTTGTCATTATTAAAAAAGATGGAATTCCTACGTATAACTTTGCAGTAGCAATTGATGATCATTTAATGGAAATATCTCATGTACTTCGCGGAGATGACCATATCACCAATACGCCTAAGCAATTGATGGTTTATGAAGCCTTTGAATGGGATCCTCCTGTTTTTGGCCATATGACATTGATTGTCAATGAGAGCCGTAAAAAATTAAGTAAGCGTGATGAATCCATTATTCAGTTTATCGAGCAATATGAAGAACTTGGCTATTTGCCTGAGGCTCTGTTTAATTTTATTGCGCTTTTAGGATGGTCTCCAAGCGGTGAGGAAGAAATCTTCTCGAAGGAAGAATTTATCTCAATCTTTGATGCAGACCGATTATCTAAATCACCAGCTTTGTTTGATAAACAAAAGCTTACGTGGATGAATAATCAATACATGAAAAAGGTTGATACGGAACGAGTGCTTGAATTGGCGTTGCCTCATTTACAGCAAGCAGGTCTTGTACCAACTGAAATGTCTGAGGAAGAACATCATTGGGTACAAAAGCTTATAGCTTTATATCAGGATCAAATGAGCTACGGAGCAGAAATCGTGGACCTATCAAGCATCTTCTTTAAGAAAGAGATTGTTTATAATGATGAAGCGAAGGAAATACTGGGAGAAGAACAGGTTCCTGAGGTATTGAAGGCCTTCCTTGATGAAGTAAAGAGTATGCCTGAATTTGTTGACAGTGAGATTAAGGCAGCAATTAAACGAGTGCAAAAAGAAACAGGCCATAAAGGCAAAAAATTATTTATGCCTATCCGTGTAGCGGTAACCGGACAAGCTCACGGTCCTGATCTGCCAAAAGCAATCGAGCTTTTCGG
This sequence comes from Pradoshia sp. D12, assembly GCF_008935075.1. Lineage (NCBI taxonomy): Bacteria > Bacillati > Bacillota > Bacilli > Caryophanales > Bacillaceae > Pradoshia > Pradoshia sp. D12. The sequence goes on from NZ_CP044545.1 coordinate 100,694, forward strand.
CCGCAATCGAGTGATTTCTCAATTAGAAGAACTTTTACGTTAACATTTTAACCGTAATATAATATAGTATAATTAAACATTCATACTTAAAGTGATGAATGGGGATAAGTAGGATTAAAGAAGATGTTTATTAGAGAATAACCATCATTGGCTGGAAATGGTTATAACCTCTCTTAATCTGAATGCACCCCTGAGCCCTTCTTTGAACGCCTGGTAATTTAGGTCAGTAGAGGAAGGCGGCATACCCACTGTCGTTAAAAAGGGGAAAGTTGGAGCTCGATACTTAAGCTCAAACAGAGTGGAACCGCGCCTATAAGCGTCTCTGTCTTTTGGACAGGGCGCTTTTTTTATGCAGAAAAATGGCCGATGATGGGAGAAACAGGATGTTTATTATACGATCTTTAGGAAGGATAAGTTACCGTGTTTCCATCTTTCGTAAAGTACATCTCTAGAGAAGAGAAAAGTACTGCTTGTTTTTGCTTTTATGCGTTTAAGGAGGGGTAACATCATGTGGAAACGGTTAAAAGAAGATATAGACGTTATATTTGAACAGGATCCTGCAGCAAGATCGACAATTGAAATCATCCTGACGTATTCAGGTTTACATGCTATCTGGAATCATCGAATTGCACATTTTTTTTATAAGAGAAATTTCAAATTTATTGCCAAGGTCATCTCCCAGTTTAGCCGATTTTTAACCGGTATAGAGATACATCCGGGAGCGACAATCGGCAGGCGCTTTTTTATTGATCATGGCATGGGTGTCGTTATTGGAGAAACTTGCGAGATTGGTGATAATGTGACTGTATACCAGGGGGTTACACTTGGAGGTACAGGTAAAGAGTCAGGCAAACGTCATCCAACAGTTGAGGATAATGTATTGATTGCAACGGGGGCTAAAGTGCTCGGCTCCATCGTCATAGGGGAAAACTCGAAGGTTGGAGCGGGTTCAGTGGTTTTAAAAAATGTCCCTGCCAACTCAACGGTAGTCGGCATTCCCGGTAAGGTAGTTATCAAAGATGGCGTACGATTAAAACAAGATTTAAATCATCGGGACCTTCCTGACCCTGTAGAAGATCATTGCAATCGAATGGAACAGGAAATTGATATATTAAAGAAAGAGATAATGGATTTGCGAAAGGAGTTAAATAAACGTGAGCGTTCAAATTTATAATACACTGACAAGAAAAAAGGAAACCTTTCAGCCGATTGAAGAGGGAAAGGTTAAGATGTATGTGTGCGGTCCGACTGTATACAACTATATTCATATAGGGAATGCGAGACCGGCGATTGTATTTGATACGGTCCGCAATTACTTACAATATAAAGGCTATGATGTAAAGTTTGTTTCTAATTTTACAGATGTTGATGACAAGTTAATCAAAGCAGCTCGTGAACTGGGAGAAGATGTACCGGCTACAGCTGACCGGTTCATTAAAGCTTATTTTGAGGATGTTGGAGCACTTGGATGCAAAAAAGCTGATGTGCATCCAAGGGTAATGGAAAATATGGACTTAATCATTGAATTTATTCAGGCCCTAATAGATAAAGGAATGGCTTATGAATCCAGTGGGGATGTGTACTACCGTACAAGAGATTTTAAAGATTATGGAAAGCTTTCGCACCAGTCCATTGATGAGCTGCGGGTAGGCGCGAGAATAGAAGTAGATGAGCGGAAACAGGATGCACTTGATTTCACTTTGTGGAAAGCGGCTAAAGATGGTGAAATTTCTTGGGATAGCCCATGGGGCAAAGGAAGACCGGGTTGGCATATAGAATGTTCTGCGATGGCTAAAGAATACTTAGGTGATACGATTGATATTCATGCTGGAGGACAGGACTTAGCATTCCCTCACCATGAAAATGAAATTGCACAGACAGAAGCTTTAACCGAAAAGCCATTCGCAAATTATTGGATGCATAATGGCTATATTAATATTGATAATGAAAAAATGTCTAAATCTCTCGGTAATTTTGTAATGGTACATGATATTATTAAGCATCATGATCCGGCAGTATTAAGATTCTTTATCCTGTCCGTTCATTACAGAAATCCAATTAATTACAGTGAAGAGTTATTAGAGTCAACGAAGATTTCATTGGACCGCTTGCGAACTACTTACGAAAACTTAAAACACCGCCAAACGGCAAGCACCAATATTACTCATAACGATGCGGAATGGTTCGAGAAAATCGGAGAATTACATGCAATGTTTGAAGAAGCAATGGATGATGATTTCAATACCGCAAATGCTATTTCGGTATTGTTTGAACTATCAAGGCAAGGAAATTATTATCTGTTAGAAAAAGTGACCTCCGATGCAGTTATTGAAGCATTTTTAAATGAGTTTCGCATTTTATTTGATGTACTCGGTATTAAGCTTGAGGTTGAACAATCGCTTGATGCTATGGTAGAAAAATTAATTGAAGAACGTAATCGGGCAAGAAAAGAACGTAATTTTACTCGCTCTGACGAGATTAGAGATGAGCTAAAAGCAATGAATATTATTTTGGAAGATACTGCCCAAGGTACACGCTGGAAACGGGGATAAAAAGAATGCTTGAGGACTTAAAGGAATTAGATGTAACGGCTTTGGGAAGTCTGGCTCTGGCCTATATTGGAGATGCGGTATATGAAGTATATATTCGCCATCATCTGCTATCTATTGGACAAGTAAAACCAAACAGGCTTCATAAAGAAGCAACGAAGTATGTATCTGCTAAATCACAGAGTGCAGTCGTACATTATTTATTAAATGAGCATCTTCTAACTGAAGAGGAAGAAGCTGTTATCCGCAGAGGGAGGAATGCTAAGTCAGGCACAATCCCAAAAAATACAGATGTGCAAACATATAGATACAGCACAGCTTTTGAAGCATTAATTGGTTATCTATATGGGAGCAAGAAACAGGAACGTCTTGATGAAATTATAGAGTTGGCGATTCAATTTAAAGAGAGGAGTGAAGTGCAGAGATGAGCGATGATTTAATTATGGGACGTAATACCGTCTTAGAGGCATTGCGATCGAAACGCGATATTCATAAGATTTGGATTGCAGAAGGAGCTACGAAAGGGCAGATTCAGCAGGTAATCGCGGTTGCAAAAGAAAATAAAATTATGATACAAACAGCACCAAAGAAAAAACTGGATCAAATGATTGAGGGGAATCACCAGGGAGTTATTGCTCAGGTGGCGGCCTATCAATATGCAGAAATTGACGACATGTTTAAGCTGGCGGAATCCAGACAGGAAGACCCATTCATTCTGTTGCTTGATGAATTGGAGGATCCGCACAATTTGGGTTCTATCTTAAGGACAGCTGATGCATCCGGTGTTCATGGTATCATTATTCCCAAGCGGAGAGCGGTTGGGTTAACAGCTACAGTTGCTAAATCATCGACCGGGGCAATTGAGCATATCCCGGTTGCACGCGTAACGAATTTATCACGCACGATAGAAGATTTAAAGGAACGCGGTGTATGGATTGCTGGTACAGATGCGAAGGGAAGCCAGGATTATCGGTTGATGGATGGAACGATGCCTCTTGGGATTGTAATTGGTAGTGAAGGGAAAGGAATCAGCCGGGTAATCAAGGAAAAATGCGATTTCTTATATCACTTGCCAATGGTGGGGCATGTTACCTCTCTCAATGCAAGTGTGGCAGCCAGCTTGCTAATGTATGAAGTATATCGAAAGCGATATCCGTTAGAGGGATAAAGATGGAAACCATACTGGTGGTAGATGGCTATAATATCATAGGTGCATGGCCTGATTTGCGCAAGCTGCGCGATCAGGACCTTGCTGCCGCTAGAGACCGTTTAATTGAAATGATGGCTGAATTTCAAGGTTTTTCCGGACACCGGGTTATAATTGTATTTGATGCTTACTTCGTACAGGGAATGGAGAAAAAGTATAGAAATTCAAAAGTTGATGTTATTTTTACAAAGGAAAATGAAACAGCTGATGAATGTATCGAAAGGCTGGCTTCTAAATTAATAAAAATAAATACTCGTGTGTATGTTGCGACATCAGATTACACGGAGCAGCGAACCATCTTTGCGCAGGGGGCTTATCGGAAATCTGCCCGTGAACTGTTGCAGGAGATGGAATATGTAGAAAAAGAGATTGAAAAAAAGGTCGTGCAAACAAAGGATGAACAGCCTGTATCAAGGATCCCGTTGAGTCGAGAAGTGTCGGAAATGTTCGAAAAATGGAGGAGAGGAAATCTGTGAGGGCATTGACGCTATAAAAGCGCTTACTGTATAATATTGCTATCTTTGGTATCTTACGGAGGGATCGGTGTGGCAATTTCTATCGGGGTAATGCTGGATGATGATTATGGTCATATGGAAGATGAACTGTTAGTCGACCGGGTTCATCAAGGGGACAGCGGGGCCCTGGATTTTTTGATCCACAAATACAGAAACTTTGTAAGGGCTAAAGCGAGAACCTATTTTTTAATAGGTGCAGATAAAGAAGATATTGTTCAGGAAGGTATGATTGGTTTATTCAAGGCCATCCGAGATTATAAGGAGGACAAGCTTACATCCTTTAAAGCGTTTGCTGAGCTCTGTATTACCAGGCAAATTATTACTGCTATTAAAACTGCGACAAGGCAGAAACATATACCGCTCAATTCCTATGTCTCTTTGGATAAGCCTATCTATGATGAAGAGTCAGATCGCACATTGATGGATGTTATAACAGGTGTTAAAGTTATGGATCCAGAGGAATTAATTATTAATCAAGAAGAATTTGATTATATTGAGCTTAAAATGAGCGAGCTGCTAAGTGATCTGGAACGAAAAGTCCTGTCTCTGTATTTAGATGGACAATCCTATCAAGAGATATCAGAGGAATTGGATAGACATGTTAAATCAATTGATAATGCATTGCAAAGAGTAAAGCGTAAATTGGAACGGTATCTAGAAGTTCGCTAGTTTAGTATATTCATAGGGTTATATCTTTAACCCGCTTTCTTTAACCCGCTTATTGACAGACAATTTCCTACATGATAAATTTGTATTGGACTTGTTAATTAAAATAAAGGTGCATTTTTATGAATAAAAAAGTTATCATCGCATGTACAAAATGCGGTTCAAGGAACTATTCAACGAATCATAACCAGTCTAACCAAGAAAAGGTGCGACTGGAGCTAAATAAATTTTGTAAAACTTGTAATACGCACACACCTCATAAACAAACAATCTAATGATTTGGATTGTAAAACTGTATTGGCTGGAGGTTTCAAATTAATGCGACGCATTCTAGAATTCTTCCGAGGCGTTTCTCGAGAAATGAAAAAGGTAAGCTGGCCTAAGAAAAAAGAGCTTACAACCTATACGATAACTGTTTTATCAACAGTCATCATTATGGCAGTGTTTTTTGCGGTTATTGATCTAGGGTTATCCGAACTTATTCGTGTCATTCTTAAATAGTGAATAAACAGCACAAAACATGGTATAATGAAAACTAGCATAAGAAAAGACTTGAAAGCCCGGAAACGGGTTTTTTAATTTGTCTAAAAAATAGATTCGATACTTAGCAGGAATCTGCTGGATTTAAAATTTGCGCAAAAATTAAAAAATAACAGCTGACAAGATATATTTGAATATCACTGTTTGCAAGGAGGGAAGGACGTTTAGTCCTAATAGAATATGGAGAAAAATTGGTATGTTGTTCATACGTATTCCGGATATGAAAATAAAGTTAAAGCGAACTTAGAAAAACGTGTAGAGTCAATGGGTATGCAAGATAAGATCTTCCGTGTCATTGTTCCGGAAGAAGAAGAAACTGATTTCAAAAATGGTAAGAAGAAAGTAGTTAAGAAAAAGGTATTCCCAGGATATGTACTCGTGGAAATTGTTATGACAGACGATTCTTGGTATGTTGTCCGCAATACACCAGGTGTAACTGGGTTTGTAGGTTCGACTGGATCAGGTTCTAAGCCGGTTGCGTTAATGCCTGAAGAAGCAGCAGTGATTCTGAAAAGAATGGGTATGGACGAAAAAAGAATTGAAATCGATTTGTTTATTGGCGATTCAGTTAAAGTTAAGGAAGGTCCTTTCGCTGAATTTGCTGGTACAATAGAAGAGTTGGACAAGGCTAAGGGTAAACTGAAAGTTCTTGTTAATATGTTTGGCCGCGATACCCCGGTTGAATTGGATTTTGACCAGGTGGAAAAATTATAATCCTGAAAAACTTGCCTTTCATATTAAAAAGTGATAATATTTCTAGGGTCAGTATGTCTCAAGACAGAGACCTGAACTAATGGTAAATTCTTTATGAGTGAAATAAAGAATGATTGTATATTTGAGTGGGAGGGCAAAGTCCAATTACCACATCACGGACGATAAGGAGGTGTGTCTCGTGGCTAAAAAAGTAATTAAAATCGTGAAATTGCAGATTCCTGCAGCTAAAGCTAATCCAGCTCCACCGGTTGGTCCAGCATTGGGTCAAGCGGGTGTTAACATCATGGGTTTCTGTAAAGAGTTTAATGCTCGTACAGCAGAACAAGCAGGTCTAATCATTCCTGTTGAAATCACAGTATTTGAAGACCGTTCTTTCACTTTTATTACAAAAACTCCTCCAGCGGCTGTTCTTCTTAAGAAAGCAGCAGGAATTGAGTCTGGTTCTGGTGAACCAAACCGTAATAAAGTGGCAACAGTTAAGCGTGACAAAGTACGTGAAATCGCTGAATCCAAAATGCCTGACTTAAATGCAGCAAGTGTTGAATCAGCTATGCGTATGGTAGAAGGTACTGCACGCAGTATGGGAATTGTCATCGAAGACTAATTGTTGTATGGAGGTTGCGAATGTACGGTACATCGCAACCTTTTTCGTGGGAGGTCAATTCCGTTAAAACCACAATATTAGGAGGATATAATAATGGCTAAGAAAACTAAAAAATACGCTGAAGCTATTCAGCTTATCGATCGTACAAAAGCTTATTCCGTAACAGAAGCAATTGAATTAGCGAAGAAAACAAGCTTCACTAAATTTGATGCAACTGTAGAAGTAGCATTCCGTCTTGGAGTTGATCCTAAGAAAGCTGATCAACAAATCCGTGGAGCGGTTGTACTTCCAAACGGTACTGGTAAAACACAACGTGTATTAGTATTTGCTAAAGGTGAAAAGCTTAAAGAAGCTGAAGCTGCAGGTGCTGATTATGTTGGAGATACTGACTACATCAACAAAATCCAACAAGGTTGGTTTGACTTTGATGTTATCGTAGCGACACCTGATATGATGGGTGAAGTTGGTAAATTAGGTCGTGTATTAGGACCTAAAGGTTTAATGCCAAACCCTAAAACAGGAACTGTTACATTTGATGTTGAAAAAGCAATCAATGAAATTAAAGCTGGTAAAGTAGAATACCGTGTTGATAAAGCAGGTAACATTCATGTACCTATCGGAAAAGTTTCCTTCGAAGATAGCAAGCTAGTTGAAAACTTCACTACAATTTTTGAAACTCTTCAAAAAGCGAAGCCAGCAGCAGCTAAAGGAACTTACATGAAGAATGTAGCTGTGACTACAACTATGGGACCTGGAATCAAGGTAGATCCATCTTCTTTCTAAGCTAAAAAATAAAATTTGACAACAGGGTAGTTATTTAATATAATTACAAATGTTGTTATAAATAAATTTAACATTTATGCCATAGACAGCAGGTGCTGGTTAAAGCTTAATTTCCTGCCGAGGTATTCGATCATAATAGAACTATTTTGTTCGGACTATCATCGTACCTCCATGTCTGTCATGATATGGAGGTTTTTTTACGGGTGTGAATGGTAACATTCTACAGGAGGTGTTAATATGAGCAATGCGAATAATGTTAATGCAAAGAAACAAATTGTTGATGAAATCGCTGGTAAACTGAAAGACAGTGTATCCACAGTTGTTGTTGACTACCGTGGTTTAAACGTTGCTGAAGTTACAGAACTTCGTAAACAATTACGTGAAGCTGGCATCGAGTTCAAAGTTTACAAAAACTCCATGACTCGCCGTGCTGCTGATCAAGTTGAACTTTCTGACCTTAACGAAGCTCTTACTGGACCAAATGCGATTGCATTCAGTACTGAGGACGTTGTAGCTCCGGCTAAAATCTTGAACGACTTCGCTAAAAAACACGAAGCTCTAGAAATTAAAGCAGGTGTAATCGAAGGAAACGTTGCAACTGTTGAAGAAGTTAAAGCTCTTGCAGAACTTCCATCTCGCGAAGGTTTGCTTTCTATGTTGCTCAGCGTGCTTCAAGCACCTATCCGCAACTTGGCGCTTGCTACAAAAGCAGTGGCAGAACAAAAAGAAGAACAAGGAGCTTAATTGCTTCTTGATTAGAAATACGTATACAACGATTTATTAAAAACTAAGGAGGAACTTATAATGACTAAAGAACAAATCATTGAAGCAGTTAAAAATATGACTGTTTTAGAACTTAACGATCTTGTAAAAGCAATTGAAGAAGAATTTGGCGTAACTGCAGCTGCTCCTGTAGCTATGGTTGGTGCTGCTGGCGGAGAAGCTGCAGCTGAAAAAACTGAATTTGATGTTGTTCTAGCTAGCGCTGGAGATCAAAAAATCAAAGTTATCAAAGTAGTACGTGAAATCACTGGCCTTGGTCTTAAAGAAGCTAAAGAAGTTGTTGATAACACTCCTAAAGCTATCAAAGAAGGCGTTTCTAAAGACGAAGCTGAAGAAATCAAAGCTAAACTTGAAGAAGTTGGCGCTGGTGTAGAAGTTAAGTAATTTTACACACATCATATGAAAAGGCTCGCTGCAAATACAGCGGGCTTTTTCTGACTTTAGAAATAAAAGTTGGAATTTAGGTTTTCGTTAAAACGATCCGAAATGCAATTGGTCAGGAGGGATCTGGGTTGTCAGATCATTATTATTCCCGCAATCCTCAGGTTGATAGTAATCCTGATGAATGGAGCTATACTTTAAGAGGGAAGACATTTCGTTTTAAAACAGATGCTGGTGTTTTTTCTAAACGTGAGGTTGATTTTGGTTCAAGATTGTTAATCGAGGCCTTCGTGGAACCTGAGGCTTCCGGCAAACAGCCAATCATTGATGTCGGCTGTGGATATGGCCCGATAGGTTTATCTTTGGCTGATTCTTTTTCTGACAGAACAATTCATATGGTAGATGTGAATGAAAGAGCTCTCCATTTGTCAGGGGAAAATGCTCGAATCAATGAGATCAAAAATGTTAAGATTTATGAGAGTTCTGTTTATCAAAATGTTACGGAAACTGAGTTTGCAGCGGTTGTTTCGAATCCGCCCATCAGAGCCGGAAAAAAAGTAGTTCATGAAATACTTGAAAGAAGTAAGAGTGTTTTACAGGATGGCGGCGAGTTGTGGATTGTCATTCAAAAGAAACAGGGAGCTCCATCCGCAATGGCTAAAATGGAAGATGTTTTTGGAAACGTGGAGGTCATTATAAAGAAAAAAGGGTACTATATTTTGAAGTCTAAAAAAGTTTGACTTGACAATATGCCTATGTTAATATTAAAAAATGCATATATATAATTTGGGACACCCTGCACATTTTGGTAAAGAAATAAATAAATGTGTATATGTTCTGGAAAATATGGAAAAAATAAACCAATACTATGCGTTTTTGAAATTGAGGTTTTCAGATTGAAACCCTTTTTCTTTTTTGTTCTATCAGCTTGTATAGTGCTGTTGGAATATAAATTCTATCATAAACGCTTTATTTGAGGGGTGAATCAGTTGACAGGTCAACTTGTTCAGTATGGACGACATCGCCAACGCCGGAGCTATGCGCGCATTAGCGAAGTGCTCGAATTACCGAATTTAATTGAAATTCAAACCTCTTCCTATCAATGGTTTCTTGATGAGGGCTTAAGAGAAATGTTCCAGGACATTTCCCCTATCGAGGATTTTACAGGAAATCTGTCTCTTGAGTTTATCGATTATAGCCTCGGAGACCCGAAATATCCTGTGGAAGAATCTAAGGAGCGGGATGTAACCTACTCCGCCCCATTACGGGTTAAAGTAAGACTTGTAAACAAAGAGACGGGAGAAGTTAAAGACCAAGATGTCTTTATGGGTGATTTCCCTCTCATGACGGAAACGGGAACGTTTGTTATAAACGGTGCCGAACGTGTTATCGTATCCCAATTAGTACGATCCCCGAGTGTATACTACAGCGGGAAGGTTGATAAAAACGGAAAGCGTGGATTCACAGCTACCGTAATTCCAAACCGCGGAGCATGGTTGGAATATGAAACTGACGCGAAAGATGTAGTTTACGTAAGAATCGATCGTACAAGGAAGTTGCCGGTAACGGTTCTTTTGCGTGCTCTTGGATTCGGCTCTGATCAAGAAATCATCGATCTAATCGGTGATAACGAGTACATCCGTAACACATTGGAAAAAGATAATACTGAAAGTACAGAAAAAGCTTTGCTTGAAATCTATGAGCGTCTTCGCCCAGGTGAACCACCTACGGTCGAAAATGCGAAAAGTTTGCTTGTATCACGTTTCTTTGATCCGAAGAGATATGATTTGGCAAATGTAGGACGCTATAAAATTAACAAGAAACTTCATATAAAAAATCGTCTTTTCAACCAAAAAGTAGCTGAAACTTTGGTGGACCCTGAAACAGGAGAAATCTTAGTTGAAAAAGATACTTTGTTGGATCGCCGTACTCTCGATAAAATCATCCCTTACTTAGAAAATGGGATTGGCTTCAAAACGTACAACCCTGTTGGGGGAGTCGTGGAAGAAGATGTACTGGTTCAAAATGTAAAAATCTATGCACCGAGCGATGCTGAAGGTGAAAAAGTAATTAATGTTATCGGCAATGCTTATGTAGAAAAGAAAGTTAAAAACATTACACCTGCTGATATTGTATCTACTATCAGTTACTTCTTTAACTTACTGCATGGTGTTGGCGACACAGATGATATCGATCATTTAGGTAACCGACGTCTGCGTTCAGTTGGTGAGCTATTGCAAAACCAATTCAGAATTGGTTTATCCCGTATGGAGCGTGTGGTTCGTGAGAGAATGTCCATCCAGGATACAAACACAATTACACCGCAGCAGCTTATTAACATTCGCCCGGTTATAGCTTCTATTAAAGAATTCTTTGGAAGCTCCCAGTTGTCTCAGTTTATGGATCAAACAAATCCACTTGCTGAATTGACACATAAACGGAGATTGTCTGCACTTGGACCTGGTGGTTTAACAAGGGAACGTGCCGGAATGGAAGTTCGTGACGTTCACTATTCCCACTATGGACGTATGTGCCCAATTGAAACACCTGAGGGACCAAACATTGGTTTGATTAACTCACTATCTACATTCGCAAAAGTAAACCCATACGGTTTCATTGAAACGCCATATAGAAGGGTAGACCCTGCGACAGGCAAAGTAACTGATCGAATGGATTACTTGACTGCTGATGAAGAGGATCTTTATGTAGTGGCACAGGCAAATGCCCCGCTAACTGAAGATGGTGGATTTATGAACGAGGAAGTTGTAGCTCGTTTCCGTGGTGAAAATACAGTTGTTAAACGTGATCGCGTTGACTATATGGACGTATCACCTAAACAGGTTGTATCAGCTGCAACAGCTTGTATCCCGTTCCTTGAAAACGATGACTCCAACCGTGCCCTTATGGGAGCGAACATGCAACGTCAAGCGGTTCCGCTTATTCGTCCGCAGGCTCCAATTGTTGGTACAGGTATGGAATATGTATCCGGTAAAGATTCCGGTGCTGCTGTAATTTGTAAGCACGATGGAATCGTAGAACACGTGGAAGCCAGAGAAATCTGGGTAAGACGTGTTAGTGAAGTAGATGGTGAAGAGGTAAAAGGTAATCTTGATAAATACCGTACCCTTAAATTCATCCGTTCTAACCAAGGAACATGTTATAACCAACGTCCGATCGTTAAATCGGGTGACCGTGTTGTTAAAGGAGAAATTCTTGCAGATGGTCCGTCCATGGAGCTTGGCGAATTGGCATTAGGCCAAAACGTACTTGTTGCCTTCATGACATGGGATGGTTATAACTATGAGGATGCCATCATTATGAGTGAACGTCTTGTTAAAGACGATGTATATACTTCTATTCATATCGAAGAATATGAATCTGAAGCTCGTGATACTAAACTTGGACCGGAAGAAATTACACGTGACATTCCAAACGTTGGGGAAGATGCTCTGCGCAACTTGGATGACCGTGGAATCATTCGCATCGGTGCCGAAGTTAAAGACGGTGACCTTCTAGTTGGTAAGGTAACTCCTAAAGGGGTTACGGAGCTGACTGCAGAAGAAAGATTGTTACATGCAATCTTTGGTGAGAAGGCTCGTGAAGTTCGTGACACATCTCTCCGTGTACCGCATGGCGGTGGAGGAATTGTCCATGATGTTAAAGTCTTTACACGTGAAGACGGTGATGAACTGCCACCAGGTGTGAACCAGTTGGTACGTGTATACATCGTTCAGAAACGTAAGATCCATGAAGGAGATAAAATGGCCGGTCGTCACGGTAACAAAGGGGTTATCTCCCGAATTTTACCTGAAGAAGATATGCCTTTCCTTCCGGATGGAACACCTGTCGATATCATGTTGAACCCATTAGGGGTACCATCACGTATGAATATCGGTCAGGTATTGGAATTGCACTTAGGTATGGCTGCAAGACAGCTTGGAATCCATGTGGCAACTCTCCTGTATTTGACGGTGCGCGTGAAGAAGATGTTTGGGATACAATCGAAGAGGCTGGTATGTCTCGCGATGCGAAAACAATTCTTTATGACGGCAGAACTGGAGAACCATTTGATAACCGTGTTTCCGTTGGTGTCATGTATATGATCAAACTGGCACACATGGTTGATGATAAACTTCATGCCCGTTCAACAGGACCTTACTCACTTGTTACGCAACAACCATTGGGTGGTAAAGCTCAATTCGGTGGTCAGCGTTTTGGTGAGATGGAGGTATGGGCACTTGAAGCATATGGTGCTGCATACACACTTCAAGAAATCCTTACAGTTAAATCTGATGATGTTGTTGGTCGTGTGAAAACTTATGAAGCAATTGTAAAAGGTGACAATGTACCTGAACCGGGCGTTCCGGAATCTTTCAAGGTTTTAATCAAGGAACTTCAAAGTTTAGGTATGGATGTTAAGATTCTTTCTGGTGATGATAAAGAAATTGAAATGCGTGATCTGGAAGATGATGACGATATTCACCAAGCAGATACATTAACCATAGATCCTGATGTGAAAAGTCCCGAATCAGAAACAGTTGGTACAATCGAGTAACCTTAGTGATATTGGGATACGGAAAGGGAGGTAGGCCCCTTGTTGGATGTAAACAATTTTGAATATATGAAAATAGGCCTTGCTTCACCGGATAAGATTCGCTCTTGGTCTTTCGGAGAAGTGAAAAAGCCAGAAACTATAAACTACCGTACACTTAAACCTGAAAAAGATGGGTTGTTCTGTGAGCGCATTTTCGGTCCTACAAAGGACTGGGAATGCCACTGCGGTAAATATAAAAGAGTACGCTACAAAGGTGTAGTTTGTGACCGTTGTGGTGTTGAAGTAACTAGAGCTAAAGTGAGACGTGAGCGTATGGGCCATATTGAATTGGCTGCTCCGGTTTCTCATATTTGGTACTTTAAAGGAATTCCAAGCCGTATGGGTCTTTTGCTTGACATGTCTCCGCGTGCCTTGGAAGAAGTAATTTATTTTGCTTCTTACGTTGTTACAGAAGCAGGAGATACTGCTTTAGAGAGAAAGCAGCTTCTATCTGAAAAAGAATACCGTGCATACCGTGATAAATACGGCAACAAGTTCCAAGCTGGGATGGGTGCAGAATCCATTAAAAAGCTTCTTCAGGATATCGATCTTAACAAAGAGGTAGAATCCTTGAAAGAAGAGCTTAAAACAGCTCAGGGACAACGCCGTACACGTGCGATTAAACGTCTTGAAGTATTGGAAGCATTCCGTCATTCAGGCAACGAACCTTCTTGGATGATTCTGGATGTACTTCCGGTTATTCCTCCTGAGCTTCGTCCAATGGTTCAATTGGATGGCGGCCGTTTTGCAACATCTGACTTGAATGACCTGTATCGCAGAGTAATCAACCGTAACAATCGTTTGAAACGTCTGCTTGATTTAGGTGCTCCAAGCATCATTGTTCAAAATGAAAAGCGTATGCTTCAGGAAGCAGTTGACGCATTGATTGATAACGGTAGACGTGGCCGTCCTGTAACAGGACCTGGTAACCGTCCGCTTAAGTCTTTGTCTCATATGCTTAAAGGTAAACAAGGTCGTTTCCGTCAAAACTTACTCGGTAAGCGTGTTGACTATTCTGGTCGTTCCGTTATCGTTGTAGGACCAAACTTGAAAATGTACCAATGTGGTTTGCCGAAGGAAATGGCAATCGAACTATTCAAGCCTTTCGTAATGAAAGAACTTGTTGAAAAAGGATTAGCTCATAACATCAAATCAGCTAAGAGAAAGATCGAAAGACATTCTCCTGATATTTGGGATGTGCTTGAAGAAGTAATTAAGGAGCATCCGGTTCTATTAAACCGTGCCCCGACACTTCACCGTCTAGGAATCCAGGCGTTCGAACCAACATTAGTTGAAGGTAGAGCTATTCGACTTCACCCGTTAGTATGTACAGCATATAACGCTGACTTTGACGGTGACCAAATGGCTGTTCACGTACCTTTATCTGCAGAAGCACAAGCGGAAGCCCGTCTATTGATGCTAGCTGCGCAAAACATCCTTAACCCTAAGGATGGTAAACCGGTTGTAACTCCATCACAGGATATGGTTCTTGGTAACTATTATCTGACAATGGAAAGACCAGGTGCAGTTGGGGAAGGTATGATCTTCAACGACACTAATGAAGCAGTACTTGCCTATCAAAACGGATATGTTCACTTACACACTCGTGTAGCTGTTCATGCTAGCTCTTTAAATAACGAAACGTTTACGGAAGAACAGAATAAGCAATTATTGCTTACTACTGTTGGTAAATTGATATTCAATGAAATTCTTCCTGAAACTTTCCCTTATATTAACGAACCAACAAGATCCAATCTGGAAGAAAAAACACCAGAGAAATATTTTGTTGAAAAGGGAGCAAATGTGAAGGAAATCTTAGCGAATCGCGAGAGAATCCAACCATTTAAGAAGAAAATTCTTGGTAACATTATTGCTGAAGTCTTTAAACGTTTTAAAATAACAGAGACATCCAAAATGCTTGACCGCATGAAGGATCTAGGATTTAAATATTCGACTCGTGCAGGTATTACTGTAGGGGTTGCAGATATCGTCGTTTTACCTGAAAAACAAGAAATTCTTGAAAAAGCTCAAGGTAAAGTAGACAGTGTCATGAAACAATTTAGACGTGGTTTGATCACAGAAGAAGAACGTTATGACCGTGTTATCTCAATCTGGAGTGAAGCGAAGGATGATATCCAAAGCAAACTGATGGCATCCTTACATCACTTGAATCCAATCTTTATGATGAGTGATTCCGGAGCCCGTGGTAACGCATCTAACTTTACGCAGCTTGCGGGTATGCGTGGATTGATGGCCAACCCGGCTGGTCGTATTATTGAGCTCCCAATCAAATCAAGTTTCCGTGAAGGCTTAACAGTATTGGAGTACTTCATCTCCACTCACGGTGCGCGTAAAGGTCTTGCCGATACAGCATTGAAAACAGCCGATTCCGGTTACTTAACAAGACGTCTGGTTGATGTTGCACAGGATGTTATCGTTAGAGAAGACGACTGTGGAACAGATCGCGGCTTAGAAGTAAGAGCTTTGAAAGATGGTACAGAAACAATTGAAAGCCTTGAAGAACGTCTTGTAGGACGTTATGCAAGGAAGAAAGTTAAACATCCTGAAACAGGCGAAGTTCTGATTAATGAGAACGAAATCTTCACTGAAGATCTTGCTCAAAAAATCGAAGAACTTGGTATTGAAGAAGTGACAATTCGCTCTGCGTTTACATGTAACACTCGCCATGGTGTATGTAAAAAATGTTACGGACGTAACCTTGCAACTGGTCAAGAGGTTGAAGTTGGTGAAGCAGTCGGTATCATCGCGGCTCAATCCATCGGTGAACCTGGTACACAGTTGACAATGCGTACTTTCCATACAGGTGGGGTTGCCGGAGACGACATTACACAAGGTCTTCCGCGTATTCAGGAGTTGTTTGAAGCACGTAACCCTAAAGGGCAGGCAGTTATTGCTGAAATCGAAGGTACGGTTACAGCGATTAACGAAGTCCGTGACAAACAACAGGAAATCACAATTCAAGGTGCAGTGGAAAGCCGCTCTTATACAGCTCCGTACTCTGCGCGCTTGAAAGTGAATGTAAATGACACAGTTGTTCCTGGTCAGGAACTTACAGAAGGTTCTATTGATCCAAAAGAACTTCTTAAAGTTACAAATGTACGTTCTGTACAGGAATACCTGTTAAAAGAAGTGCAAAAAGTATACCGCATGCAAGGGGTAGAAATTGGCGATAAACACGTAGAGGTTATGGTTCGTCAAATGCTTAAGAAAATTCGTGTTATCGATGCCGGAGAAACCGATGTATTGCCAGGAACATTACTGGATATTCATCAGTTCACAAAAGCAAACCATGAGGCGTTGCTTCAAGGTAAAAATCCTGCTACGGGACGCCCGCTATTGCTTGGTATTACAAAAGCATCTCTTGAAACGGATTCCTTCCTGTCCGCCGCATCCTTCCAGGAAACTACTCGTGTCCTTACAGATGCAGCGATTAAAGGAAAACGTGATGAATTGCTTGGACTTAAAGAGAACGTTATTATCGGTAAGTTAATACCTGCTGGTACAGGTATGCATCGTTACCGTAAAGCTGTTCCGGTTCTAACTGAACAAAAGGAAGAAACGGTTCCAGCTGAGTAACCAATCTACATCAGAAGAGGTAGCCGGATGATCAATCCGGCTAATCTTCTGTATATATAAAGTAAATAAGGGTAACAAATTAATTTTTTTCGTGCGATTGTTGACATTTATGTTTTATAAATGGTACTATAGCAAAGGTGCTCCTATTAACCTGTTACTTTGGAGGATATTAATGATGTCTTATGAAAAAGTATCTCAGGCAAAGAACCTGATAATAGGGACGAAACAAACAGTGAAAGCTCTCCGAACAGGAAATGCCGAAACAGTTATTATTGCTCTTGATGCTGATTCAACAATCACATCAAAAGTAATTGATGCTGCTAAAGAGTATTCCGTTCCAATCGATTATGTAGACTCGATGAGGTTGCTCGGAAAAGCATGCAAAATAGATGTTGGAGCAGCAGCTGTTGTCATTATGAAATAGAAAACTGTTTTTGCAGTTGATGCAAAAACTTTGTTTTTACCCTTTTATGAACCACCTGGATGTGTGGGACTAGGGGAACCAATTTTGAAGGGAGGAAACATCATGCCAACTATTAACCAATTGGTACGTAAGCCACGTAAATCTAAAGAAGAAAAATCAAAGTCTCCAGCTTTGAATAAAGGTTACAATAGCTTCAAGAAATCCCAAACAAACGTATCATCTCCACAAAAACGTGGGGTATGTACTCGTGTTGGTACAATGACTCCAAAGAAACCAAACTCCGCGTTACGTAAATATGCGCGTGTACGTTTGACTAATGGAATCGAGGTTACTGCTTACATTCCTGGTATCGGCCACAACTTGCAAGAGCACAGTGTTGTATTAATCCGTGGAGGACGTGTAAAAGACCTTCCAGGGGTACGTTACCACATCGTGCGTGGCGCTCTTGATACTGCAGGCGTTAACAACCGTATGCAAGGTCGTTCTAAATACGGTACGAAAAAACCTAAAGCAGCTAAAAAATAATTTTAAAACCAAAATAATTACTTCTTTGAAAGGAGGAACAAAATATGCCTCGTAAAGGACCTGTTTCAAAAAGAGATGTATTACCTGATCCGATATATAATTCCAAGCTTGTAACAAAATTGATCAACAAAATGATGATCGATGGAAAAAGAGGGACTTCCCAAAAAATCCTTTATGCTTCTTTCGATATCGTAAGAGAGCGTACTGGTAACGATCCAATGGAAGTTTTCGATCAAGCTTTAAAAAATATCATGCCAGTTCTAGAAGTTAGAGCACGCCGTGTAGGTGGAGCTAACTACCAAGTACCAGTTGAGGTTCGCCCTGACAGACGTACTACTCTAGGACTTCGTTGGTTAGTAAACTATGCTCGTCTTCGTGGTGAAAAAACTATGGAAGAGCGCTTAGCTAACGAAATCATGGATGCAGCTAATAACACTGGCGCTTCTGTTAAGAAACGCGAAGATACACATAAAATGGCTGAAGCTAACAAAGCTTTCGCTCACTATCGTTGGTAAAATCAAAACTACTAAAAATCTATATCCACAAGGAAGGAGAAAGACCCAATGGCTAGAGAGTTCTCCTTAGAAAAAACTCGTAATATTGGTATC
Source organism: Pradoshia sp. D12 (assembly GCF_008935075.1). Lineage (NCBI taxonomy): Bacteria > Bacillati > Bacillota > Bacilli > Caryophanales > Bacillaceae > Pradoshia > Pradoshia sp. D12. The sequence continues at coordinate 119,184 of NZ_CP044545.1, forward strand.
ATGGCTCATATCGATGCTGGTAAAACGACGACTACTGAGCGCGTTCTTTACTACACAGGTCGTATCCACAAAATTGGAGAAACTCATGAAGGTGCATCACAAATGGACTGGATGGAGCAAGAACAAGAGCGTGGAATCACGATCACATCTGCTGCAACAACAGCAGCTTGGAAAGAACACCGTGTAAATATCATCGACACACCAGGACACGTAGACTTCACAGTTGAAGTTGAACGTTCCCTTCGTGTACTTGATGGTGCGGTAGCAGTACTAGATGCACAATCCGGTGTTGAACCACAAACTGAAACAGTTTGGCGCCAAGCTACAACTTACGGAGTACCACGTGTTGTTTTTGTTAACAAAATGGACAAAATCGGTGCGGATTTCTTATACTCCGTAAAAACTTTACATGAACGCCTTCAAGCGAATGCACACCCAATTCAGATACCAATCGGTGCTGAAGATGACTTCGAAGCAATCATTGACCTAGTGGAAATGAACGCAGTATTCTATGGTAACGACCTTGGTACTGATATCGAAGTTCGTGAAATTCCTGAAGAGCACATGGCAATAGCAGAAGAATACCGTGAGAAGTTAATAGAAGCAGTAGCAGAACTTGACGAAGAATTAATGGAAAAATACCTTGGCGGTGAAGAAATCACTAAAGAGGAATTGAAAGCAGCTATCCGTAAAGGTACTGTAAACGTTGAATTCTACCCAGTTATCTGTGGTTCTGCATTCAAAAACAAAGGTGTTCAGTTAATGCTAGATGCTGTAATCGACTACCTTCCATCTCCATTAGATGTACCTGCAATCAAAGGTATTCTACCGGATACAGATGAGGAAGTTGAACGTCATGCTGATGACAGCGAGCCATTCTCTGCGCTTGCTTTCAAAGTTATGACTGACCCTTATGTTGGTAAATTAACATTCTTCCGTGTATACTCTGGTACTTTGAGCTCCGGTTCATACGTACAAAACTCTACTAAAGGAAAACGCGAGCGTGTAGGACGTATCCTGCAAATGCATGCGAACTCCCGTCAAGAGATCTCAGAAGTACACGCTGGGGATATCGCCGCTGCTGTAGGTCTAAAAGATACTACAACTGGAGATACTCTATGTGAAGAAAAGAACCTGGTTATCTTGGAATCCATGGAATTCCCTGAGCCAGTTATCTCTCTTTCAATTGAACCTAAATCTAAAGCAGACCAAGACAAAATGTCTACTGCTCTTCAAAAGCTTCAAGAGGAAGATCCAACTTTCCGCGCTCATACTGACCAAGAAACTGGTCAAACTATCATCGAAGGTATGGGTGAGCTTCACTTAGATATTCTTGTTGACCGTATGCGTCGTGAGTTTAAAGTAGAAGCTAATGTTGGTGCACCTCAGGTTGCTTACCGTGAGACTTTCCGTACACCTGCACAGGTTGAAGGTAAGTTTGCTCGTCAATCCGGTGGACGTGGACAATACGGTCACGTTTGGATCGAGTTCTCACCTAATGAAGAAGGAAAAGGCTTCGAATTTGAAAATGCTATCGTTGGTGGTGTAGTACCACGTGAATACGTTCCTGCTGTACAAGCTGGTCTAGAAGACGCTCTTGACCGCGGTGTACTTGCTGGCTACCCATTAATCGATATTAAAGCAAAACTATTTGATGGTTCTTACCATGACGTTGACTCCTCTGAGATGGCATTTAAAGTAGCAGCATCTTTAGCACTTAAAAATGCAGCGAAAAAATGTAATCCAGTTATCCTTGAGCCAATGATGAGCGTTGAAGTTGTTATCCCTGAAGAGTACATGGGTGACATCATGGGTAATATCACAGCTCGTCGTGGACGTGTAGAAGGTATGGAAGCACGCGGTAACGCACAAGTTGTACGTGCTATGGTACCTCTATCTGAAATGTTCGGTTACGCAACAACATTGCGTTCCAACACTCAAGGACGTGGCGTGTTCTCTATGACTTTCGATCACTACGAAGAAGTTCCTAAGAGCATCGCTGAAGAGATTATCAAAAAAAATAAAGGTGAATAATTGATTTTCATTCTTTATTAAAGTATAACTACTTATGTAAGCCAAGATAGAAGACATTGTCAACTGTCTTGGCACATAGTATAAAATAACAATTTTCTTATATTAAAGGAGGAAATTCCTAAAATGGCAAAAGCTAAATTTGATCGTTCTAAACCACATGTTAATATCGGAACAATCGGTCACGTTGACCATGGTAAAACAACTTTAACAGCTGCAATCACTTCTGTACTTGCAAAAGTAGGTGGAGCTGAAGCTCGCGCTTACGACCAAATCGATGGTGCTCCAGAAGAAAGAGAACGTGGTATCACAATCTCTACTGCACACGTTGAGTATGAAACTGAAACTCGTCACTATGCACACGTAGACTGCCCAGGACACGCTGACTATGTTAAAAACATGATCACTGGTGCAGCACAAATGGACGGCGGTATCTTAGTAGTATCTGCTGCTGACGGCCCAATGCCACAAACTCGTGAGCACATCCTTCTTTCTCGTCAAGTAGGTGTACCTTACCTTGTTGTATTCATGAACAAATGTGACATGGTTGATGACGAAGAACTTCTTGAACTAGTTGAAATGGAAATTCGTGACCTTCTTTCTGAATACGAATTCCCTGGCGATGATATCCCAGTAATCAAAGGTTCTGCTCTTAAAGCTCTTGAAGGAGAAGCTGAGTGGGAAGAAAAAATCAACGAGCTTATGGCTGCTGTTGACGAATACATCCCAACTCCAACTCGTGACACTGACAAACCATTCATGATGCCAGTAGAGGACGTTTTCTCTATCACTGGTCGTGGAACAGTTGCTACTGGCCGTGTTGAACGTGGTCAAGTTAAAGTTGGTGACGTTATCGAAATCATCGGTCTTGCTGAAGAACCAAAATCTACAACTGTAACAGGTGTAGAAATGTTCCGTAAGCTTCTTGATTACGCTGAAGCTGGTGACAACATCGGAGCTCTTCTTCGTGGTGTAGCACGTGAAGAAATCCAACGTGGACAAGTACTTGCTAAACCAGGTACTATCAACCCACACACAAAATTCAAAGCAGAAGTTTACGTATTGTCTAAAGAAGAAGGCGGACGTCACACTCCATTCTTCTCTAACTACCGTCCACAATTCTACTTCCGTACAACTGACGTAACTGGTGTTGTAAACCTTCCAGAAGGAACTGAAATGGTTATGCCTGGAGACAACATCGAAATGTCTGTTGAACTTATTGCTCCAGTTGCGATCGAAGAAGGAACTAAGTTCTCTATTCGTGAAGGCGGACGTACAGTAGGCGCAGGCGTAGTTGCTAGCATTACTGAATAATTCTTACTTATTAAAACAGGCGGGTGTACAACCGCCTGTTTTTTTTTTTTTTTTTCCTGCGAAATGTGGGAAGTTGGATACGTTAATTTGTTCATATTAGGATTCATTCCCCAGCAAATATCTACCCTTATCTATTAATACAACCTCATATACACAATTCTCCACGCTGTTTACAAAAAATTGAAATTATTTAACACCCATAAACTTCCTACGATGTAAAAAATCAGATACAATAGATATATGCAAATTTTTAGTGGGGGACAAAGGATGATAGGAACGTTAAAATCTATGCTTCACCCTCGAGAAACAAACATCGAGATGAGAAGCGTAATGACAAAAACTCATTACATACTTTGGTTTGGTGGATTACTTCTATTTAGTACGATTTTATTTGGGGTCTATGGATATCTAGGGTTGGGCAGCGAAAACTTGTCAGTATATATGGAGACTGTAAAAGAAAACAGATGGGAAATGACCAAGTTTTTATACTTCATTGGCAAACTAGCTGCTGGTCTCTTATATCCGTTATTATTCACACTATATTTTACAGTACTATTTTGGATCGTATTTGAGGACCTCTCATTTCGAGGAGTGTGGAAGCTTCAGCTTATTCCTTTAATAGTGATGCTCATAGCGAAAACAATAGAACTAATATTTATGCTGTTACTCAGGGTACCTGAACACTCATCACCATTTAGTCTAGGGATCATGACGCAAATGCTAACACCACAGATCTTTTGGGTAGAATTAGCTGCAAATATTACTATATTTGTACTGTTGGCAGGCTATCTTCAATATCGAATTTTCCACAAGTCACTTGATTATAGTAAAAAGAGAGTGATTATAACTGTATCATTATCCTGGATAATATATATATTGCTGGATGGTGCAACGGATACATTATTTAGAATCATGAAGGTGATTATATGAATTTTAGCATTAGGGAGAAAAAATGGTCTCTTGTATCCTTAGCTGTATTTTTATTTATACTTACAAATACCATTATTATTTACAAAATAGATAAAATTGATCGTACAGTCCTTATTACAGACCCTTATATCACGAAAAAAGGTACATTAAAGGAAACGCTTCAAACGGAAGGGAAGGCTGAGCCTTCTGAGATATATAAGATTTATTATGAAGAACCTAGAGGGATGCTCGATGAGATCCTGGTGGAAGAGGGAGAGGATGTCCAAGTAGGAACGCCATTGCTAACCTACATTATAGATAACGATAGCAGCGATGTTATAAAACAATTAGAAAATGCTAACAAACGTCTCTCTATGAAAATAGATAAATTAAATGAAGATATATCCGTGCTCCAGTCAGAAGTCCAAGAGTATGAAAGCTTGCAGACTGTTGAAGAAGAGGAGAAAGAACCGGATTTAGATAACACACGAATATTGGAGTATGAGATAAAAAACATAGAATATGAAATTAAGATGATCGAGCTGCAAATTGAGGATAATCAAACACAGATAGATATGGCCAACAGTGCTGAAGATCAAATTACAATAGAAAGTAAAATTGATGGAACTATTGTGCATAGGAATGATTTTAGCAGAACAGCAGATAATCCGTTATTGACTATTATGAATCAAGCCTCTTTAGTAGTGGACGTTTTGGTTGGGGAAGATGACATCCAGCGAATAAAACTGGATCAGGAGGTCATCATTAAACCAAAGCATTTGGATTCAAAATTGATTACTGGCAAGGTAATAAAAATAAGTGATGTTCCGTTTAGTGAGGATCATAAGAAAGATAAAAGCTTCTATAATATATCGATTCAACCAGAAAATCTAAGTGAATCATCAGAAGAAAGTACAGAGAGTCAGATTTTAATCGGATCACATGTGGCTGCTGATATCACATTGAAGGAACTTAACAATGTAGTAGTTCTTCCAAAGAAAACTTTGGCAGGAAATCATGTGGTGCTTCTTGAAAAGGGAAAGCTGAAACAAAAAAAGATTACGGCAGGATTAGAATTCGATGAAAAGGTAGCCGTAACCAAAGGGCTTAAAGAAAAACAACGTATACTTCCTGCAGCTGATGCGAGCATTAAGGGTGATACAAGGTACATAAAATTCGTGGACTTTGATCACATAAATAAGAAGGCTTATAAACAATTTAATAATGAAGAGAGATTGTGGTTACTGGCACGAGGTCTCATACAATAATCAGTTGGTGAGTGGTGAGAGAGGAACAAGCTTCCCTCTCTTTTGTTATTTACATGTAAGAGAAAGCTAGTATATTTATGGAAAGAAGAACGATAACTTGAAAAAGTAGAAGTGAGATTGTATACTAATATTCGTGTGATAGAAGAAATTATTTTTAACTGTTGCATACCCAGAAAGTATAATGTATAATAGACAATGTTGGTCTTTTCATTGCGATGATGTGGAAGGTTGCTGACACACCCGGCCGCTTTGCCATGGCGCGTGTGTAAGGAGATTTCCACGGAGAATGTCTATTACAAAATAGGCGATAAAGGAGGGAAAATAATGGCAAAACAAAAGATTCGCATTCGTTTAAAAGCATATGATCACAGAATTCTTGATCAATCTGCTGAGAAAATTGTAGAAACTGCAAAACGTTCTGGTGCAGCTGTTTCCGGTCCGATTCCACTTCCGACTGAGAAAAACGTGTACACGATCCTACGTGCGGTTCATAAATACAAAGATTCTCGTGAGCAATTCGAAATGCGCACACACAAACGTCTAATCGACATTGTAAATCCTACACCACAAACTGTAGATTCACTAATGCGTTTAGATTTGCCGTCTGGCGTAGATATCGAAATCAAATTATAATCGTTCTATAAAAATAAAAAAGAAAACACTAGGAGGTGTGACTCATGACCAAAGGAATCTTAGGTAGAAAAATCGGTATGACTCAAGTATTCGCTGAGAACGGTGAACTTATCCCGGTAACAGTTGTTGAAGCAGTACCAAACGTTGTTCTTCAAAAGAAATCTGTTGAAAATGATGGCTACGAAGCTATCCAACTAGGTTACGAAGATCTTCGCGAAATGCTTTACAACAAACCACAACAAGGACACGCTGCTAAAGCGAACACTGCTCCTAAGCGCTTCGCTCGCGAAATTCGCGATGCAGATCTCAATAACTATGAGGTAGGTCAAGAAGTCAAGGTAGATCTTTTCGCTGAAGGCGAAATCGTTGATGTAACAGGAATCTCAAAAGGTAAAGGTTTCCAAGGACCAATTAAGCGTCACAACCAATCTCGTGGCCCAATGTCTCACGGATCTCGTTACCATCGTCGTCCTGGTTCAATGGGACCAGTTGCTCCAAACCGCGTATTCAAAGGCAAAAAACTTGCTGGACGTATGGGTGGAACTCAAATCACTGTACAAAACCTTGAAATCGTTAAGGTTGATGCAGAACGTAACGTAATCCTTATCAAAGGTAACGTTCCTGGACCTAAAAAAGCTTTACTTAAAATCAAAAGCGCGGTTAAAGCGAACTAATCTATCGAGAAAGGAGGAAAATCGCAATGCCGAAAATTGCTCTTTTAAACCAAGCTGGTTCTCAAGTAGGCGATATCGAGCTTAATGAATCAGTATTTGGTATTGAACCAAATGAGAGTGTTGTAACTGAAGCAATCCTTATGCAAAGAGCGTCTTTGCGCCAAGGAACTCATAAAGTTAAAAATCGTTCTGAAGTAAGTGGCGGTGGCCGTAAACCATGGCGTCAAAAAGGAACTGGACGTGCTCGTCAAGGTTCTATCCGTTCCCCACAATGGCGTGGTGGTGGTGTGGTATTCGGACCAACACCAAGAAGCTACTCTTACAAACTTCCTAAGAAAGTACGTCGTTTAGCTATTAAATCTGTACTTTCCGCTAAAGTGAACGAAGAAAACGTAATCGTTCTTGATGCTTTAACTTTTGAAGCACCAAAAACTAAAGAATTCACAGCTGTATTAAAAGGCTTGAATACTGAAAACAAAAAAGCGTTGATCGTAACTGCGGATGTAGACGAAAACGTTGCACTTTCCGGTCGTAACATTCCGGGAGTAACAATCGTTGAAGCTAACGCTATTAACGTATTGGATGTTGTAGGGCATGAGAAGTTAATCATGACTAAAACAGCTGTTGAAAAAATAGAGGAGGTGCTTGGATAATGGAAGCACGTGATATTATTAAGCGCCCCGTCATTACTGAAAGCTCAGCTGACATCATGGCCGATAAAAAATACACTTTTGAAGTTGACGTAAGAGCTAATAAAACTCAAATCAAAGATGCTGTTGAAGAAATCTTTGAAGTTAAAGTTGAAAAAGTTAACGTTATGAACTACAAAGGTAAATTCAAACGCATGGGTAAACATGCTGGATATACAAACAAACGCCGTAAAGCGATTGTTAAACTAACTGCTGATAGCAAAGAAATCGAATTCTTTGAAGCATAATTTCTAAAGAAAAGGAGGGACACAACATGGCGATTAAAAAGTATAAACCTACCAGTAATGGTCGTCGCGGAATGACTGTTTCCGATTTCGCTGAAATTACAACGGATCAACCGGAAAAATCATTATTAGCACCTTTACACAGAAAAGGTGGCCGTAACAACCAAGGTAAGTTAACTGTTCGTCATCAAGGTGGCGGTCACAAGCGCCAATACCGTATCATTGATTTCAAACGTGATAAAGATGGCATTCCAGGACGCGTTGCTACTATCGAGTACGATCCAAACCGTTCTGCTAACATTGCACTAATCAATTATGTTGATGGGGAAAAACGTTACATTCTTGCTCCGAAAAACTTGGTGGTAGGCATGGAAATCATGTCTGGACCAGAAGCGGATATCAAAGTAGGTAATGCTCTTCCATTAATTAATATCCCAGTGGGTACTGTTATCCACAATATCGAGTTGAAACCTGGCAAGGGAGGACAATTAGTTCGTTCCGCAGGTACTTCTGCTCAAGTTCTAGGTAAAGAAGGACGCTACGTACTAGTACGTCTTAATTCCGGAGAGGTTCGTATGATTCTTGCTACTTGCCGTGCAACAATCGGTCAAGTTGGTAACGAGCAACACGAACTTATCAACATCGGTAAAGCGGGACGTTCTCGTTGGTTAGGTAAACGCCCTACTGTACGTGGTTCTGTAATGAACCCAGTAGATCACCCACACGGTGGTGGTGAAGGTAGAGCACCTATCGGACGTAAGTCTCCAATGACTCCATGGGGCAAACCAGCTCTTGGATTCAAGACTCGTAAAAAGAAAAACAAATCAGACAAATTTATTGTTCGTCGTCGTAAAAAATAACGCGGTTGTACTACGGTTCGCGTGTAGAACCGTAGAGCAATCACGAAGGGAGGCACAAACATGGGTCGCAGCCTAAAAAAAGGACCATTTGTTGACGATCATCTCATCAAGAAGGTTGAAGCATTGAATGAAGCTGACAAGAAACAAGTTATCAAAACTTGGTCAAGACGTTCTACAATCTTCCCACAATTCATCGGACACACAGTTGCTGTATACGATGGACGCAAACACGTACCAGTTTATGTAACGGAAGACATGGTAGGCCACAAGTTCGGTGAATTCGCACCAACTCGCGCTTACAAAGGTCATGCCGGAGACGATAAGAAAACAAGACGTTAATCAGAGAGGAGGGCATAAATATGCAAGCAAAAGCTGTTGCTAGAACAGTTCGTATTGCTCCTCGTAAAGCTCGTTTAGTATTAGATCTAATCCGAGGTAAGCAAGTAGGCGAAGCAGTTGCTATTCTTAACTTAACTCCGAAAGCAGCTTCCCCTGTTATCGAAAAAGTATTAAAATCTGCTGTTGCAAACGCAGAACACAACTACGATATGGACGTTAACTCGCTTGTCATTTCTGAAGCCTATGCTAACGAAGGACCAACACTTAAACGTTTCCGTCCACGTGCAATGGGTCGTGCAAGCGCGATTAACAAACGCACAAGCCACATCACAATCGTTGTATCAGAAAAGAAGGAGGGATAATCCGTGGGTCAAAAGGTAAATCCGGTCGGTATGCGTATCGGGATCATCCGTGATTGGGAATCCAAATGGTTCGCAGAAAAGGACTACGCTAAACTTTTGCACGAAGACATTAAAGTACGTGAGTACATTATGAAACGTCTTCACGATGCATCTGTTTCTAAAATCGAAATCGAACGTGCTGCAAACCGCGTGAACATTTCTATCCACACTGCAAAACCTGGTATGGTTATCGGTAAAGGTGGTACAGAAGTTGAAGCGCTTCGTAAAGCACTTAATCAATTAACTGAAAAACGTGTTCACATCAACATCATTGAAATCAAGAGAGCTGATTTGGACGCTAAATTAGTAGCGGAAAATATCGCGCGTCAATTAGAAAACCGTGTATCTTTCCGTCGTGCACAAAAACAAACTATCCAACGTGCAATGCGCGCTGGTGCAAAAGGTATCAAAACTCAAGTATCTGGACGTTTAGGTGGAGCTGATATCGCTCGTGCTGAACACTACAGTGAAGGAACTGTTCCACTTCATACTCTTCGCGCTGACATCGACTATGCTACAGCAGAAGCGGACACTACTTACGGAAAGCTTGGAGTAAAAGTATGGATCTATCGTGGAGAAGTCCTTCCTACCAAGAAGAAGTCTGTGGAAGGAGGAAAATAATATGTTATTGCCTAAACGCGTAAAACATCGCCGTGAACACCGCGGAAAGATGAGAGGCCGTGCAAAAGGCGGTACAGAAGTAGCATTCGGTGAATACGGTCTACAAGCTCTTGAGGCTTCTTGGATCACAAACCGTCAAATCGAAGCAGCTCGTATCGCAATGACTCGTTATATGAAACGTGGCGGTAAAGTTTGGATTAAAATTTTCCCTCACAAACCATACACTGCAAAACCTTTAGAAGTACGTATGGGTTCCGGTAAAGGGGCACCTGAAGGTTGGGTAGCAGTAGTAAAACCTGGTAAAATTATGTTCGAAATCGCTGGAGTATCTGAAGAGGTAGCACGTGAAGCCCTTCGTCTTGCAGCTCACAAACTTCCAGTAAAATGCAAGTTTGTAAAACGTGAAGAAATTGGTGGTGAAGCAAATGAAATCTAATGAGATCCGTGATTTAACCACTGCCGAAATAGAACAAAAACTTAAAGCACTTAAAGAAGAGCTTTTTAACCTTCGCTTCCAGCTTGCTACAGGACAATTAGAAAATCCTGCACGTATTCGTGAAGTTCGCAAAGCGATTGCACGTATGAAAACAGTTGTACGTGAAAGAGAGCTCAACGTAAACAATTGATAATGAGAGGAGGTTCACACAATGAGTGAACGCAACCAGCGCAAAGTATACACTGGCCGTGTTGTTTCTGACAAAATGGATAAAACAATCTCTGTTGTCGTTGAAACAAAGAAAACACATCCTTTGTATGGCAAACGCGTGAAATACTCCAAAAAATATAAAGCTCATGATGAAATGAATGAAGCAAAAGTTGGCGATATCGTTAAGATTATGGAAACTCGCCCATTATCCGCAACTAAACGCTTCCGTTTAGTAGAAGTTGTAGAAAAAGCGGTTATCATTTAATATAAATGTTTCGGATTTAGTAATTCCGAAGGGAGGTTACGCAGATGATTCAACAGGAATCTCGTTTGAAAGTAGCTGACAACTCTGGTGCTCGTGAAGTACTTACAATCAAAGTTCTTGGCGGTTCCGGTAGAAAAACAGCTAATATTGGTGATGTAATCGTATGTACGGTCAAACAAGCAACACCAGGAGGCGTTGTTAAAAAAGGTGACGTTGTGAAGGCAGTTGTTGTTCGTACTAAACGCGGCGTTCGTCGTACAGATGGTTCATACATTCGATTCGACGAAAATGCATGCGTGATTATTCGTGATGACAAGAGCCCTCGTGGAACACGTATTTTTGGACCTGTTGCTCGTGAACTTCGCGACAGCAACTTCATGAAAATCGTTTCACTAGCTCCTGAAGTTCTTTAATAAACAGTGATATAGACTTTTCAAGGAGGTGCGAATCTCGTGCATGTAAAAAAAGGTGATAAAGTAGTAGTCATCTCCGGCAAGGATAAAGGGAAACAAGGCGTAGTTCTTGAAGCATTCCCTAAGAAAGATCGTGTTCTTGTTGAAGGTGTAAATATTGTAAAGAAACACGCTAAGCCTTCTCAAGCGAACCCACAAGGTGGTATTTTCGAACAAGAAGCAGCGATTCATGTTTCTAACGTTATGATTATTGATCCTAAGACTGGTAACCCTACTCGTGTAGGCTATCAAACAGTCGACGGCAAAAAAGTACGTGTAGCAAAAAAATCAGGTGAATCTTTAGATAAATAAGTCATAAACGAAGGGAGGTACAACAAGTGAACCGCCTTAAGGAAAAATATCAAAAAGAAATTACTCCTGCTCTAATGAGCAAGTTTGAATACAATTCAGTAATGCAAGTTCCTAAACTTGAAAAAATCGTTGTGAACATGGGTGTCGGCGATGCCGTTTCAAACGCGAAAGCATTGGACACTGCTGTAGAAGAATTAGCAACTATCACTGGTCAAAAACCAGTTGTAACTAAAGCTAAGAAATCTATCGCTGGTTTCCGTCTTCGTGAAGGCATGGCAATCGGTTGTAAAGTAACTCTACGCGGAGAGCGTATGTATGAGTTCCTTGATAAATTGATTGCAGTTTCCCTACCACGTGTACGTGACTTCCGTGGAATCTCCAAAAAAGCATTCGACGGTCGTGGTAACTACACATTAGGTGTTAAGGAACAGTTGATTTTCCCTGAAATCGACTACGATAAAGTAAACAAAGTCCGCGGCATGGACATTGTTATCGTAACGACAGCTAATACTGACGAAGAAGCTCGTGAGCTTCTAACTCAATTCGGAATGCCATTCCAAAAGTAATCGCTAAATAAGGGAGGCGAAAAAGTGGCTAAGAAATCAATGATCGTGAAACAACAACGTACACCAAAGTTTAAAGTACAAGAGTACACACGTTGCGAACGCTGCGGCCGTCCGCATTCTGTATACCGCAAATTTAAACTTTGCCGTATTTGTTTCCGTGAACTAGCATATAAAGGACAAATTCCAGGCGTTAAAAAAGCTAGCTGGTAAAACCCGAAAACGGGAAGGAGGTTATCATTGTGGTAATGACAGATCCAATTGCAGATTTGCTAACTCGCATTCGTAATGCGAACATGGTTCGTCACGATAAATTGGAAGTTCCAGCTTCCAAAATGAAAAAGGATGTAGCTGATATCTTGAAACGTGAAGGTTTCATCCGTGACGTAGAATTTATTGAAGATAATAAACAAGGTATCTTGCGTATCTTCTTAAAATATGGTGCTAACAACGAGCGCGTAATTACTGGTATCAAACGTATCAGTAAACCAGGTCTTCGTGTATACGCAAAAGCAGGAGATGTTCCTCGCGTATTAAACGGTCTTGGAATCGCAATCGTATCTACTTCTCAAGGTGTTATCTCTGATAAAGAAGCACGCGCTAAGAAAATTGGCGGAGAAGTAATCGCGTACGTATGGTAATAAACATTTCACTGATGAATGGAGGTGCACGAAATGTCCCGCGTAGGTAAAAAACCTGTAGAAATTCCAGCTGGAGTTACAGTTACTTTGAACGGAAATACAGTAACTGTTAAAGGACCAAAAGGTGAATTGACTCGTACTTTTCACTCTGATATCGAAATCAAAGTTGAAGATAATATCGTAAATGTATCCCGTCCAACTGATGAAAAACTTCATCGTTCATTGCACGGTACTACACGCGCTATCATCGCTAACATGGTTGAAGGTGTCTCCCAAGGCTTCGAAAGAAATCTTGAGTTAATCGGGGTTGGTTATCGTGCTCAAAAACAAGGTAAGAAACTTGTATTGAATGTAGGATACTCTCACCCAGTTGAGATCGAACCAGAAGAAGGAATTGAAATTGAAGTTCCTGCTAACACAAAAATCACAATCAAGGGTACTGACAAGGAGCGCGTTGGAGCTTTAGCTGCTAACATCCGCGATGTACGTCCTCCTGAACCTTACAAAGGTAAAGGTATCCGTTATGCTGGCGAACAAGTTCGTCGTAAAGAAGGTAAAACTGGTAAGTAAAGGCCCTAAAGCTTAGGAAAGGAGTGTCGTAAATGATCACGAAGGCTAACAAAAACGCTACTCGTAAGAAAAGACATGCACGTGTCCGCGCTAAATTAGCGGGTACACCGTCTCGTCCGCGTTTAAATGTTTTCCGATCCAATAAGCACATTTATGCACAGCTTATTGATGATGCTAATGGTGTTACTTTAGCTAGTGCATCAACACTTGATAAAGAAATTAGCCTTGAGTCCACTAGTAACGTGGATGCAGCTAAAAAAGTTGGCGAAGTAATCGCTAAACGTGCTGTAGAAAAAGGTGTTTCCGAAGTTGTTTTTGACCGTGGAGGATACTTATATCACGGACGTATACAAGCACTTGCAGATGCTGCACGTGAAAACGGATTACAATTCTAATAGACAAAGGAGGGACATATTAGATGCGTCGCATTGATCCAAATAAATTAGAACTTGAAGAACGCGTAGTTACAGTCAACCGCGTAGCGAAAGTTGTTAAAGGCGGACGTCGTTTCCGTTTCACAGCGCTAGTGGTTGTCGGAGATAAAAATGGGCATGTAGGATTCGGTACTGGTAAAGCACAAGAGGTGCCAGATGCAATCCGTAAAGCTGTTGAGGATGCGAAGAAAAACCTGGTTACTGTACCAATGGTTGGAGTTACAATTCCTCATGAAGTAATCGGACGTTTCGGATCTGGTGAAATCTTAATGAAGCCAGCTTCTGAAGGTACTGGAGTTATCGCTGGTGGACCAGTTCGTGCCGTGCTTGAATTAGCAGGTATCGCTGATATCCTTTCCAAATCTCTAGGCTCTAACACACCTATCAATATGGTACGTGCTACTATTGATGGCATTAAACAAATGAAAAGTGCGGAAGAAGTTGCAAAATTGCGCGGTAAATCTGTAGAGGAACTGTTAGGATAAGGAGGGAAATCAAATGGCTAACAAATTAGAAATTACCCTCACGCGTAGCTTAATCGGTCGTCCTGAAGATCAACGCGTAACAGTAAATACTCTTGGTCTTAAAAAAATGCACCAAACTGTAGTGCATAACGACAATGACGCTATTCGCGGTATGATTAACAAGGTATCTCACCTTGTTACTGTTAAAGAAATCTAAGCTTACTAACGTTTATATAAGGAGGTGCCAGCATGAAACTTCATGAATTAAAACCTGCAGAAGGTTCTCGTAAAGAACGCAAACGCGTAGGCCGCGGTATTGGTTCAGGTCATGGTAAAACTGCCACTAAAGGACACAAAGGTCAAAACGCCCGTTCCGGCGGTGGAGTAAGACCAGGATTTGAAGGGGGTCAAACTCCTTTATTCAGACGTTTACCTAAACGCGGATTTACAAACATTCATCGTAAAGAATACGCAGCAGTTAACCTTGAAAAATTAAATCGCTTTGAAGATGGTACTGAAGTAACACCTGAATTGTTAATCGAAACAGGTGTTGTGAAAAGCGAAAAAGCAGGAATCAAAATTCTTGCAAAGGGTAATGTAGAGAAAAAATTAACAGTTAAAGCACACAAATTCTCTGCAGCTGCTAAAGAAGCGATTGAAGCCGCAGGCGGTAAAACTGAGGTGATTTAATGTTCCGTACATTGCGTAATTTCATGCGAGTGAAAGATATCAGGAATAAAATTCTCTTTACTCTTGCAATGCTGGTTATCTATCGCATCGGGTGCTTTATACCTGTTCCCGGTGTGAATGCAGACATTCTTGCAATGAACGATGAGTTAAGTGTATTTGGAGTTTTGAACTTCTTCGGTGGAGGAGCTTTAAGTAACTTCTCTATCCTTGCAATGGGGATCATGCCATATATTACGGCTTCGATCATCATCCAGCTATTGCAAATGGATGTAGTTCCTAAATTTGCAGAATGGGCAAAGCAAGGTGAAGTTGGAAGGCGTAAATTAGCTCAGTTTACCCGCTATGGAACCATAGTTCTTGGATTTATTCAAGCACTTGGAATGTCATATGGTTTTAATAACATGGCTAATGGAGCTTTGATTGATAATCCAGGAATTACGACATATCTGTTAATAGCTACTGTATTAACAGCCGGTACCGCATTTCTATTGTGGCTCGGTGAACAAATCACTTCTAAGGGAGTAGGAAACGGAATTTCGATCCTTATCTTCGCGGGTATCGTATCGGCAATTCCTTCTACGCTCAACCAGGTTTATGCATCCATGTTCGAAGATGCTGGAGATGCATTATTCCTTAATATAGCAATTGCTGTATTGATTGTACTTGCAATCATCGCTGTAGTTGTTGGTGTAATATTTATTCAACAGGCAAACAGAAAAGTACCTATTCAATACGCTAAGCAGGTTTCAGGTAAAAGTCCAGTCGGTGGACACAACACACATTTACCTTTAAAAGTAAACTCTGCTGGTGTTATTCCGGTTATCTTTGCAGTTTCCTTTATTATTACTCCGCCAACAATTGCATCATTTTTCGGTGAGAATAGTGTAACAACATGGATTACTAAAACATTTGATTACACACAACCCGTTGGAATGATCCTTTACGTTGCTTTGATTATTGCATTCTCCTATTTCTATGCTTTTATTCAGGTTAATCCGGAGCAATTGTCCGAAAATCTGAAGAAGCAAGGTGGATATGTACCAGGAATACGTCCAGGCAAAGCCACTCAGGAATACTTCACGAGAGTATTATACCGATTGACTTTTGTTGGGGCTCTATTCCTTTCATTCATCGCAGTGCTTCCTGTAATATTTATCAAGCTAGGCAATCTTCCATCATCTGCCCAAATAGGTGGAACGAGTCTCTTGATTATAGTTGGGGTAGCCTTGGATACAATGAAGCAATTAGAATCGCAACTTGTAAAAAGACATTACAAAGGTTTTATTAAATAAAAGGTTTCGGGGACTATTATGCTCCCCAAGCCTATTATTGTTTAGGGGGAAAAAGTGTGAATCTTGTATTAATGGGACTGCCAGGAGCCGGTAAAGGTACTCAGGCAGAAAGAATAGTAGAAGAATACAACATCCCTCATATCTCTACTGGAGATATGTTTCGGGCAGCTATGAAAGAGGAAACACCACTTGGTTTAGAAGCTAAATCATATATGGATAAAGGTGAACTGGTACCGGATGCAGTTACAATCGGTATCGTACGTGAACGTTTAGCTAAAGATGATTGCCAAAAAGGCTTTTTGCTAGATGGATTTCCACGCACAGTTGCTCAGGCTGAAGCACTTGAACAGCTTTTAGCTGAAATGGATCGTCAATTAGACTATGTCATTAATATACAAGTCAATAAAGATAGCTTGTTAGAACGATTGACAGGCCGCCGCATCTGTAAAGATTGCGGAGCTACCTACCACCTAGTATTTAATCCTCCTGCCAAAGAAGGCGTGTGCGACCGCTGTGGTGGAGAGTTGTACCAAAGAGCTGATGATAACATCGATACGGTGCAAACCCGTCTCGAAGTAAACATTCAACAGTCGCAGCCACTGATTACCTTCTATGAAGGAAAAGGATATTTACGAAATCTTGACGGACAACAACCGATTGATAAAGTCTTCGCGGATATAGAAGAGCTTCTCGGGAGCTTGTCTCGATGATCATTTGTAAAACCCAACGCGAGATTGAAATCATGCGTGAAGCTGGGCGTATTGTTGCTCTGACACATCAGGAACTGCAAAAATACATTAAACCCGGTGTTTCAACAAAGGAACTGGATGCTATTGCGGAAAAGTTTATACGCAAACATAATGCAATTCCGTCCTTTAAAGGGTATAATGGTTTTCGTGGCAGTGTTTGTACATCCGTTAACAACGAACTTGTACATGGCATTCCTGGGGATAAGACATTAAAAAACGGCGACATTATCAGCATTGATATTGGTGCACAACTTAATGGCTATCACGGCGATTCAGCATGGACCTATCCAGTTGGAGACATTGATGATGAAACCAGGAGACTGCTTCAAGTAACAGAAACATCCCTCTATAAGGGGATTTCGGAAATAAAGCCAGGCCAACGTCTCTCTAATATCTCACATGCTATTCAAACATATGTCGAGGAAAACGGCTTTTCTATAGTAAGAGAGTATGTCGGACACGGTATCGGTCAAGACTTACATGAAGCACCGCAATTGCCTCACTTTGGTCCGCCGAATAAAGGCCCAAGATTGAAGCCGGGAATGGTGCTGTGTGTTGAGCCAATGGTGAATGCAGGAAGCCGCTATGTTCAAACATTAGCCGACAACTGGACAGTTGTTACAGTTGATGGGAAGAACTGTGCTCATTTTGAGCATACCATTGCGATTACCGAAGAAGGCTATGAAATCTTAACATTAGTTTAAATGTAGGTGATCTTGATTGGTCCAAAAGGATAGATCTCCCCGGTTGGGACAATTTGTTCGGGTCACTCAAGGCAGGGATACCGATCAATATGCCATAATTGTAAAAATTATAGATGAAAAGTTTGTTTGTATTGCTGACGGAGACAAGCGTAAGTTTGATTCTGCCAAGCGTAAAAACATACTTCATCTTCATTTGTACGAAGACTGGTCTCAGGAAGTGGAGAGCAGTTTAGGGGAAACAGGTCGCGTAACGAACGGAAAGCTCCGTTTCGCTTTGACTTATTTTATGAAAAGCCAAGAGAAGAAGGGAGAAGAACTGTAATGGCAAAAGATGATGTTATTGAAGTTGAGGGTACAGTTACTGAGACTTTACCAAACGCTATGTTTAAAGTTGAATTAGAGAATGGCCATACTGTCCTTGCCCATGTATCAGGCAAAATCAGAATGCATTTCATTCGTATTCTGCCAGGTGATAAAGTGACGGTAGAGCTATCTCCTTATGACTTGACCCGCGGAAGAATTACGTATCGTTTTAAATAATCTCGGTTGCACTCCGCATTTTATAAGGAGGGAAAACAATGAAAGTCAGACCATCAGTAAAACCAATCTGCGAAAAATGTAAAGTTATCCGTAGAAACGGTAAAGTAATGGTTATTTGTGAAAACCCAAAACATAAGCAAAAACAAGGGTAATATTTGAAGGAGGTGCACATAAATGGCACGTATTGCAGGTGTAGATATTCCTCGTGAAAAACGAGTTGTTATTTCTTTAACTTATATTTTCGGTATTGGTAGACCAACTGCTGAAAAAGTACTTGCAGAAGCTGGAGTTTCTCAAGATACTCGCGTACGCGATCTTACTGAAGATGAATTGAACAAAATCCGTGATATTATCGATGGATACAAAGTAGAAGGTGACCTTCGACGTGAAGTTTCCTTAAACATCAAACGTTTAATGGAAATCGGTTGCTACCGTGGATTACGCCACAGAAGAGGACTTCCTGTTCGTGGACAAAACACTAAAAACAACGCACGTACTCGTAAAGGCCCACGTAAAACTGTTGCTAACAAGAAAAAATAATAAGTAAGGAGGTTTTGTCGATATGGCACGCAAAACGAACACACGCAAACGCCGCGTGAAAAAGAATGTAGAGTCAGGTATTGCTCACATTCGTTCTACTTTCAACAACACAATTGTTACAATTACTGATGCACACGGAAATGCTATTTCTTGGTCAAGTGCTGGTGCACTTGGTTTCAGAGGTTCCCGTAAATCTACACCATTTGCAGCGCAAATGGCAGCAGAAACTGCAGCTAAAACTTCTATGGAACATGGTATGAAAACTTTAGAAGTTACTGTTAAAGGCCCAGGATCTGGTCGTGAAGCAGCTATTCGTGCATTACAAGCAGCTGGTCTTGAAGTTACTGCAATTAAAGACGTAACTCCAGTACCTCATAATGGTTGCCGCCCGCCTAAACGCCGTCGTGTATAATATTGTTTGAATAGAATTTATTTCCCTGTCTATAATGGGGTAATATAGTGATTTTTCTTTTCTCAAGGAAATCACAAATATGTTGCGCACATTGGGAGTATATATTGGGGAATTTCGGTTAGATGCAAACCACTACCTTCTTCTAGCCGGGGTTTCGACGTTACGAAGGAGGGTATTGTTGAATGATCGAGATAGAAAAACCAAAAATTGAAACGGTTCAAATCAGCGAAGACGGAAAATATGGTAAGTTCATCGTTGAACCACTTGAGCGTGGATATGGAACAACTTTGGGTAACTCCTTACGTCGTATCCTACTATCCTCATTGCCTGGTGCTGCCGTTACATCTATTCAAATAGATGGTGTGCTCCATGAGTTCTCTACTATTGAGGGTGTAGAAGAAGATGTAACTGCTATTATCCTAAATATTAAGAAACTCGCATTAAAGATTTATTCTGATGAAGAAAAGACTCTTGAAATTGATGTTCAGGGGGAAGGGGCAGTAACGGCTGCAGATATTACACATGATAGCGATGTGGAAATCCTAAACCCGGATTTACTGATAGCTCACCTTTCTAAAAAAGCTCACTTGCGTATGCGCTTGGTAGCTAGAAGAGGAAGAGGCTACACGCCAGCTGATCAAAACAAACGTGATGATCAACCAATCGGTGTAATCCCTATTGATTCCATTTACACACCAGTATCTCGGATGACATATCAAGTTGAAAACACTCGTGTAGGTCAACTGACAAACTATGATAAACTTACAATCGATGTATGGACTGATGGAAGCACTGGTCCAAAAGAAGCTATAGCTTTAGGTGCGAAGATTGTAACAGAACATCTGAATATCTTTGTTGGTTTAACAGACGAAGCTCAAAATGCTGAAATTATGGTTGAAAAAGAAGAAGACCAAAAAGAAAAAGTTTTGGAAATGACAATTGAAGAGCTTGATCTTTCTGTTCGTTCTTACAACTGTTTAAAGCGTGCTGGTATTAATACAGTACAAGAGCTTGCTAATAAGACTGAAGAAGATATGATGAAAGTTCGTAATCTTGGCCGTAAATCACTTGAAGAAGTGAAAGCTAAGTTAGAAGAACTAGGTCTTTCCCTACGTAAAGACGATTAATGAATGAATAGATAGAATCAGTTATTTCAACAAAGGAGGGAAACTTTCATGGCATACAGAAAGTTAGGACGTACAAGCGCACAGCGTAAAGCAATGCTTCGCGATTTGGCTACTGATTTAATTATCAACGAGCGTATCGAAACGACTGAAACTCGTGCGAAAGAATTACGTTCCGTAGTCGAAAAAATGATTACTTTAGGTAAACGCGGAGATTTACATGCACGCCGTCAAGCTGCTGCATACATCCGTCACGAAGTAGCAAACGCTGAAACTGGGCAAGATGCAGTTCAAAAATTATTTGCTGATATCGCGCCTCGTTACGAAGAGCGTCAAGGTGGATACACTAGAATCATGAAAATTGGTCCACGTCGTGGAGACGCAGCACCAATGGTAATTATCGAGTTAGTTTAATGATGTAAGGGTAGGGGTGGACAGAGTATCTGACACCCATATCCTATATTAAATACCTTAATCCAATGATTCTGGTATAAGCTAACTAAAGCATCATGCGTTTACGCATGTGCTTTACTCTTATTTTACTGAATAATCCAAAAAACGATAGAGCGTTACGATAGGCATGAATTGGGTGACGATCCAATTGATGTTTGTCTAGCTCTCGCACCCCTTGTACAGACAAAACGTACGTTGTCTGACATTAAGATAAGTGAATGCTGCTCTTAATTCAGGAAATCCATTGGGATAATCCGGAAGGGGTGCAGCGTTTTTTTATATCCAAAAATAGTTGAGCTAAGCAGAGAATAGAGCAGCACAGGGAGGAAGCTATGAGTAAACCGTTGGCTGAAGTTAGTAATATATCCTTTCAATATGAAGCGAAGACGAATAAAGCTCTGGATAATGTATCGTTTAAAGTCCAGGAAGGTGAATGGCTCGCTATTGTTGGGCATAATGGTTCCGGCAAATCAACATTGGCCAAGCTATTAATAGGGCTCTATTTTGCTAATGAAGGAACGATCATGGTCAATGATATGGTCATGAGCGAAGGCACTGTTTGGGATATCCGACAGCATATTGGAATGGTCTTTCAAAATCCTGATAATCAGTTTGTAGGTACAACTGTGCAGGATGATGTGGCTTTTGGTTTAGAAAACGCCGGCATTGAGAGAGAGGATATGATAAACCGTGTCCAGGATGCATTAAGGAAAGTTCGCATGGATGAGTTTCTCGATCAAGAGCCGCACCATTTATCAGGTGGACAAAAGCAACGTGTTGCAATAGCAGGTGTACTCGCCTTGCGCCCATCTATTATTATTCTGGATGAAGCCACCTCCATGCTTGATCCTTTGGGTAGATCAGAAGTACTTGGCATTATTAGAGAATTGAAGGAAGACAAACAATTGACAGTAATATCGATCACTCATGACTTGGAGGAAGCTGCCCGAGCTGACCGGATGATTGTATTGAATCAGGGGAAAATATTTGCGGAAGGCAGTCCGGCTGAGATATTTAAGTTAGAGGAAGAACTTGTGAAATTAGGACTTGATATCCCGTTTTCTATAAAACTTTCTAAATCATTAAGAGAAAATGGTATCCAGGTTTCTGATCAAATCACCGAAGAAGGGCTGGTGAATGAACTATGCAAATATCACTTGAAGAAGTAGAGCATACCTATCAACTGGGGACGCCATTTGAGCATCGCGCTTTATATGATATTAATGTTCGTTTTCCAACTAATTCTTTTATAGGTGTAATTGGTCATACTGGCTCAGGCAAATCTACTCTCTTACAGCATTTAAATGCCTTGTTAAAGCCAACAAAAGGGAAAGTCACCATTGGAGAAAGAGTTATCTCCGCAGATAAGAAAGAAAAGAATTTGAAAGCCATCCGTCAAAAAGTAGGAATTGTCTTTCAGTTCCCTGAACACCAGCTTTTTGAGGAAACCGTATTAAAAGATATCTGCTTTGGACCCATGAATTTTGGTGTGAGTGAGGAAGATGCCAAAAAACGTGCGTATGCAGCGATCAAATTAGTGGGTCTGGACGATTCGATTATGGAGTCTTCTCCATTCGATTTATCCGGCGGTCAAATGCGAAGAGTAGCTATAGCAGGAGTACTGGCCATGGAACCGGAAGTTATTGTTCTGGATGAACCTACAGCCGGGTTGGATCCAAGAGGGCGAAAAGAAATTATGGATATGTTTCATGCCCTTCATAAGGAAAAGGCTCTTACAACCATATTGGTTACACATAGCATGGAAGATGCAGCAAGATACGCAGACGAACTGATTATCATGCATAGAGGAACGATTGTCAAAAAAGCCTCTCCAAATGAAGTATTCTCTGATCCAGAGGCGTTAATGGATTTAGGACTGGCAGTGCCTGATACCATTCGATTCCAGATGGAATTTGAACAAAAGAGCGGTTTAGTCCTCTCCAAGAAGCATCTGTCATTGGATGATTTGATTAGCGAGATATCAAATCTCCTGGGAGGTGGACAACAATGATGGATAAATTTATAATGGGGCGCTATGTTCCAACTGATTCAGTTGTCCACAGAATGGACCCAAGGGCAAAATTATTATTAGTCTTTTTCTATGTATGCATCGTATTCCTGGCTAATAACTGGATATCGTACGCCATTTTAATTACTTTTACCTTAGTATTGCTAGGATTAACAAAAATTAAACCGCTATTCCTATTACAGGGATTAAAGCCGGTAATCTTTTTAATCATTCTAACATTGCTTATACAACTGTTTTTCACAAAAAGAGGAGAGGTTGTCTTCTCGCTCGCCGGTATTGATATTTATGATGAAGGAATTAAGATGGGGATCTTTATATCCTTGCGTTTTACATTATTAATCTTAGTTACTTCTATCCTGACGCTTACGACAACGCCGATTGAGATAACGGATGGAATGGAATATCTATTGAACCCTTTAAGGAAAATTAAATTCCCGGTTCATGAGCTTGCATTAATGATTTCTATCTCATTACGCTTTATTCCAACGTTGATTGAAGAGACGGATAAAATTATGAAGGCACAAACCTCAAGAGGCGTCGATTTTTCATCGGGCCCGCTGAAGGAAAGATTGAGTGCAGTCGTCCCGCTCCTTGTTCCATTATTTGTAGGTTCTTTTAAACGTGCTGAGGAGCTGGCTACAGCGATGGAAGCAAGGGGATACAGGGGCGGAGAAGGCAGGACCAAATATCGTGCTCTTAAGTGGGAATTTCCTGACATGATCTTAATCATCTCTCTCATCCTCTTATCAATCGCTCTTATCCTCACTAGAAACTAATAGGGAGAGTACTGGAATGATACGTTACAAATGTACAATAGCTTATGATGGGACAAATTTTGCCGGCTACCAAATTCAGCCTGACAAGCGTACGGTTCAATTGGAATTGGAAAAGGTCCTAATGACCATGCATAAGGGAAGAGAGGTCAAGGTGGCTGCTTCAGGGCGTACAGATGCCGGTGTTCATGCCAAAGGGCAAGTCGTTCACTTTGACTCTCCACTTGAGCTGCCTGCGGAAAGATGGAAAAAAGCACTGGGAACTATGCTGCCTGCAGATATAGCCATCGTAGATATCGAGAAGGCAGATCCTGAATTTCATGCCAGGTTTAATGCGGTTGGTAAAGAATACCGTTATAGTATTTCGTTGGCTGAAGTAAAAGATCCCTTTATACGAAATTATGCCTATCACTATCCTTATAAACTCGATTTAGCTATGATGGAGAGAGCGACAGAGTATTTAACCGGGACCCACGATTTTACCAGTTTTTGCTCCGCTAAAACAGAAGTGGTGGATAAAGTAAGAACGGTCAAGTCAATTAATTTTCTTAAAGATGATCAACAATTGGTCATACGTTTTGTTGGAGATGGCTTTCTGTATAATATGGTACGGATTATGGTAGGTACTTTATTGGACGTTGGAATTGGTAAACGTCGTCCGGAGGATATGAAGGATATCATAGCTGCCCAAGATCGCACGAAAGCGGGGAGAACCGCACCAGGACACGGGCTATATTTATGGAAAGTAGATTATAAATAAAATCTAAATTCCATGACAACTAATCCAGGTGTAACATTTTCTTGACAATGGCCGAAAAACGGTATATCATATCCTTTGGTATGTTAAAACCACGAGAATAGCCCCGGAAACTATTTCGTGTTTAGATAGAGCCACAAATTTTATCAAAAAAATGAAACAATGAACTATTTTTAGGAGGGTAAATTAATGCGTACGACGTATATGGCGAAAGCTAGTGATGTAGAACGTAAATGGTACGTTGTAGATGCCGAAGGTCAAACTTTAGGTCGTCTAGCATCACAAGTAGCCTCAATTCTTAGAGGTAAACACAAACCAACTTATACTCCACATGTTGACACTGGTGACCATGTGATTATTATCAATGCATCTAAAATCGAACTGACTGGTAAGAAATTAACTGATAAAATTTACTACCGTCACTCCATGCACCCAGGTGGTTTGAAAACAAGAACTGCTCTTGAAATGAGAACTAACTACCCAGAGAAAATGTTGGAGCAAGCTATCAAAGGTATGCTTCCAAAAGGATCTCTTGGTCGTCAAATGGGTAAAAAATTAAACGTATATGCTGGAGCTGAGCATCCACATCAAGCACAAAAACCTGAAGTTCTTGAGCTTCGCGGTTAATATTAAAGGAGGATATAACATTGGCACAAGTACAATATTACGGTACTGGTCGACGTAAGAGCTCCGTTGCTCGTGTGCGTTTGATTCCAGGTGAAGGCCGCATCATTATCAATGATCGTCAAATCGATGACTACATTCCATTCGCAGCACTTCGTGAAGTAGTAAGACAACCTCTAGTTGTTACTGAAACAACAAACAGCTATGACATTTTAGTAAACGTTAAAGGTGGAGGCTACACAGGTCAAGCAGGCGCTATCCGTCACGGTATCGCTCGTGCATTACTTGAAGTAGATCCAGAATACCGTCCAGGACTAAAACGTGCAGGATTGTTAACTCGTGACCCACGTATGAAAGAGCGTAAAAAATACGGTCTTAAAGGCGCGCGTCGTGCACCTCAGTTCTCAAAACGTTAATTTTGCAATTGCGTTCAAAAGACTCTCAGACATTTGTCTGGGGGTCTTTTTTTGTTATGTTTGGACATATTGACCAACAGACGGCTTAGTTGTGTAAGCGAAGTTTGGTTTGGCTGGAGTGATCCAGATTAGCTCGGTTACGTATGATTAATATTCGGGATGGATTGGCTGGATTATGAGCTAATTCGGCTGGATTAATAATCCGTTTGGCCGGATCAAATAGAAAGTGGCTGGATTCATTAGATATTTGGCAGAATTAAATAAGAAGACGAGTATATTCTAAACAAAGTGGCTCGAAAAGAGACCCTGATAGCACATATCGATCCGATTAACACCTCCTTATATACGATATTTTATAACTTCTCCTTACATTTCCCATTTATCCCATGGCATGAGTCTATGCCATCCATCAAACAATAGAGTATATCTTAACTAAGTTCTATTGATGATTATATTTTGATTTAGAGGTGGTTTAATGAATACAGTTGTAAATCTTGCTGCTTTTCGTAAAGAAAAGCGGTTGAAATATGAGCGTGAGATACTGAAGGATTTTTCGCTTGAACTTTTAGGGAGGCAATATCGCCATCTTGCTAAAGGGTTAAAATGCTTTCCGGGATACTCGATTGAGCCTGCTGAAGAGCATTGCTATGATATTGCAGTGGAGGGATTCCTTCTAGGTGGATATTATAGTAAGTTTAATCGGTATGGAGAGTCGCCAGAGCGGATAAAAGAGAGAGCAAAAAAAGAAATTGATATGCTCTCACAGCAATTGTTTTACTACCTTTATCAATCGGAGGAAAATGGCTCTCCCTTTATACAAGAAACATTGCGCGGTTTGACGGATGAATATGTAACGGCATGGTGGATGGAAGGATACGCAAAAGGAATTAATCGCTATAAAATGAGGATGAAATAGATCTAGCTTGTTCTATCTAAACTCCTTGTCCCATAAGATATAGTAATAGTGGATTATGGGGTAAAGGGGATAAGATATGAATGTTCATAAGAAGGTTCTCACGACCTGTTTTGTGGTTGGGGCAGTTCTTCTGTTTTTAATGATGTCATACAGGATGAACCAGCGTGTATCATTTCAGCAGTGGAATCTGCCCTTGGCTGGAAAAGTTATTGTCATTGACCCGGGACATGGAGGGATAGATGGCGGGGCGACCTTTAATGGTGTAATCGAGAAAAATGTAACATTGCCAATTTCGTTAAGACTAAGGGATTACCTGCAGGAACAAGGTGCCCTTGTTTTAATGACAAGAGAAAAAGATGTAGATCTTGCTGGTTCTGACTCCAGGAGTATACGGGAAAGGAAGCGGACGGATTTAATTACACGAACTAAATTTATAAACAATTCTGAGGCGGATTTGTATATTAGCGTGCATGCCAATGCCTTTCCACAGGTAAATTCGAAGGGAGCCCAAACATTTTATTCACCTAAGTTTTCTGAAAATAAGCAAGCAGCTAAATTGGTCCAAGCAGAGTTTATTCGTAATTTAAAAAATACGAAAAGGCATGCCAAACCAATGGAAAGTGTATATTTAGTCAAGCATGCGAATAAACCGGGAGTTCTGGTAGAAGTAGGCTTTCTTTCAAATGATGAAGAAAGACGCAATTTACAAAACAAAGTGTATCAGGATGATATCGCACTCTCAATCTATACGGGAGTGATTAGATATTTTTTAAAGGAACATGAAGAAGATTGAAAATACAGAATCAATTTAGCAAATGATACCTATTGAATATGTTATACTAATAGCGGTTACAAATACATACAAGGTAGGTGTCGTTCGTGCTTACAGAAGCAAAGGTACGGGAATTACTTGAAGAATTAAAAGATCCATTTTTAAATAAAACCCTTAAAGAAACAAACGGTATTATAGAGATAAAGATTAAAGAGGAAAAGCGGCATGTGAGCGTGAAAATTGCCATTGCTAAAACAGGTACGGCTGAACAGCTGCAAATCCAACAAATGGTTGTAAATACATTAAAGGAGGCTGGGGCGGATACAGTTGGCATTCGTTTTGCTGACTTGCCAGAGGATGCCTTGGCTAAATTCCGTGAGTCTTTGCCGAAAGAAGAAAAAGGATTACTCGATAGTGACACTACCTTTATTGCAATTGCGAGTGGAAAAGGGGGAGTCGGCAAATCTACAGTCTCTGTAAATCTGGCAGTGGCTTTGGCGCGCCTTGGTAAAAAGGTTGGCCTGGTGGATGCTGATATTTATGGTTTTAGTGTTCCGGATATGATGGGGATTGATAAGCGTCCAACTGTTAAAGAGGAACGTATATACCCAGTTGATCGTTTCGGTGTAAAAGTGATCTCTATGGGGATGTTCGTTGAGGATAATGCACCAATTATATGGAGAGGTCCGATGCTTGGAAAGATGCTGAATAACTTTTTCCAGGAAGTAGAGTGGGGAGATTTGGATTATTTGTTGCTTGACCTTCCTCCTGGAACTGGAGATGTAGCCTTGGATGTTCATTCCATGCTGCCAACCTGTAAAGAAATCATCGTTACTACTCCGCACCCTACAGCTGCGTTTGTTGCTGCTAGAGCGGGTGCTATGGCAATTCGCACAGAGCATGAGGTAATTGGTGTTGTTGAAAACATGTCTTACTTTGAGAGTAAAACAACCGGCGAAAGAGAATACGTCTTCGGTAAAGGTGGCGGAGAAAAGCTAGCGGAAGAGCTTAATACAGAATTATTAGGCAAACTTCCTCTTGGACAGCCTGATTGGAATGATGAGGAGTTTGCGCCATCAATCTACGCAGAAGATCACCCGACCGGAAGGATGTTTACAGATATAGCTGAGAAAGTAACTGAAATGGTTAATAAATGATAAGTAAACGCCTCCGTTGAATGGAGGCGTTTTATTTATGTTTGATTTTCTTTCTTATTGTTTGAACTATTCTCTTTAGATTTTTCATCAGCCGCTTTTAGTAGGATATCTTCTATCTTTGCCTTATAGAGCGGGCTATCAATGACCTCTGTTAAGACGGATTGAAGCTCTTTGCGATAGTCCTTACCTTGCATAATTTCTGTGAATTCTTTTCTCATATCCGAATCCTTTAGGACATTTGTTAATAATGTCATATATTCCGGATCAGTCATTAAATCTTTAAGAATCTGTTTATGAGAGGATTCCAGTCCATTTGCAAGAGATTTTACAAACTTCGGATCCTTGAATGCATTCTCCCAGAACTTTTTTTCTTTGTCAGAAGTTAATACTGTCTCAATGGTATTTGAAATATCCTCCTGATTCATAATTAATTCGGTTTTAACTGATTCATCTTGAAGGATATCCTCTATTGCTTTCTTTCCTTCATCTGATTTTAAGACATCTACAATGATTTTTTTAGTTTCACTATAGTTTTCTTCGCTTGATTCTGTATTCGTTTCACTGCAGCTGGTTAAAGTGAACAGGCATAAGATAAGACCAAGAGCACACTTGAATATAGTAGTCATCTATTGAATCCTCCTCTAATAAATCTACATTGATAATATGAATCGAGAATAAAAAAATATACGTGTTTAAATGAATTAATAGATTTTCATGACAACGGTTGGTACAATTTAGTAGAACATACATAGAGGGTGGGGAAAAATGAGCAGTCGATATTGGGTGAAGCTATTTATGAATACCTTGCTGATAGGTGGTGTTACAGCGGGGGTCGTTGGTTTATTTGCAAAATGGAATGAGTTTTCACTTAAGACACCAGTTGAATTACTAGTTGGCTTTTTGTGGATGGCTGGAGTTGGGTTAATATTCAGTGTTATTAGCCAGATGTGTTTTTTTGCGTATTTAACCGTTCATAGACTGGGAATGGAAATGTTTAGATCTGTTTTTGTCTGGCATGCCATTCAATTGGTGCTTACTGTATTTGTATTAGTTGACCTAGCTTATTTACGGTTTGTGTTTTTTGGAAATAAAACAGAAGGTGCCTTTTCATATATATGGTACCCTATCTTAATTTTAGTAGTAGCGTTAATAGTAGGTGTGCTGAAAGTTAAACAAACAAATAAAAGTGCCTTTATACCTACCTTGTTTTTTATGGTTGTAGTAACAGTAATAGAATGGTTCCCGGTGCTTAGGGTAAATGATGAAAGTTATATGTATTTCATGTTAATCCCTTTGCTTATCTGTAACACTTATCAGCTGTTGATTTTGCCAAAATACCATGAGAAATCAAAAGAAGCTGCGAAGGAACGTATGAAACGCACGCAGCAAAAAGCCGCACACTCGTAAAGGAGTGCGGCTTTTTTAGTTTAATTGAAGAGTCTCCCTAATCATTAAATGACTACTGTTTACCATATAGGGTATCCTGCTAATTTCGTGGCTGGTTGATTTAGAGTTGGATATCATTTCAGAGACAGAGAGTAGTTTCAGATTTTTATTAGTCAATTCCTCTTTAATGAGGGGGATCGCTTTAGCGGTTTGTATGGCGGCATCAGAAGCGTGAAGTAAGATGATATCCCCTTTTTTGGCCTGAGCGACATTCTGGGCAATAATCTTTGTCCCTGGGTTTTTCCAATCCATAGAATTGACACTCCAATGAACCATTGTAAGGTTCGACTTCTCGGCAATTTTTAATACTCGTCTATCTACATCCCCAGTAGGAGTCCGTAATAGGAGCGGCTTTTCGATTCCAGCTTTTCGGAAGGCTTCAAGCCCTTTAGATATATCATTTTGGATGCCAGGCTCTTCAAGCTCCGTGTAATCGATATAGGAATATCCTAGAAGGCCAATCTCGTAGCCCTGTTCTTTAATCATCTTAACAATATGGGGATGCCGTTCAACCCAAGAGCCTGCTAAGAAAAACGTGGCAGCATGAATTTTTTCCTGTTTTAAAGCTTTTAGAATATCCTCAGCCTTTTCATCGCCCCAGCCGATATTAAAGGTCAAAGCTACTCCTTTTTCTCCTTTGTATATAATCTTGGGTTTCCCATTGATTGAGAAAGAGGGTGAGACTGCGAGGAATTCCACATAAAAAAATAGGGCTGTGAAGAATGTAATAATTAGTAATAATATTAGCTGCTTTCCTCTGCGTGCATTTGTTACATAAAAAAAGGGCATGTTATTCACCTCATCTAATTAATCAGCTTTTAATGTAATGTATTTGCTGGGTGGGACAAATATTACAGTTAAAAAAATAGCTTGTATAAAATTTAAAGGAATGATGTAACATATCCCTGTTGATCATTAGGTAGGAGGGATATCGTGCTGGGGGTTTTACTGACGGAAAAAGAAGGTATGGAATTAGAGTTTTTAATTAAGAGAGAAATGGATGAAATTCGTACGGATGAAAGAATAAAAATCCATCATCCAATTGTTCAAAGAGCAATTGAAGAAAGATATAAGCTTTTGTTAAAACTCCTAATTAGAATTGCTCCGAAAAGCGAGTATTTAAGGTATTTGAATACACCTATAAAAACAGAAAATAATTTTGATAAAAAGTGTTGACTTGGAATTTAAATGCTGATATATTTATATACGTTGTCACGAACGAAGTCGAAACGAAAGAAATCGACTAAAAAAACTTTTAAAAAAGTTGTTGACAACAAAAAGCGAATTTGATAATATATAAAAGTCGCTGAAACAAGCAACACAGATTGTTCTTTGAAAACTAAACAAAACGAAACGCCAAGCAAGTCTAAAAAACAAGAGATTTTTAAAATCTCGTCAATTTGCTTTAAAATTTAGCTAGATCAAACATCTTTCGGAGAGTTTGATCCTGGCTCAGGACGAACGCTGGCGGCGTGCCTAATACATGCAAGTCGAGCGAATCTGAGGGAGCTTGCTCCCAACGATTAGCGGCGGACGGGTGAGTAACACGTGGGCAACCTGCCCCTAAGATTGGGATAACTCCGGGAAACCGGTGCTAATACCGAATAGTTTCTCTTCTCACATGAGGAGAGAAGGAAAGTTGGCTTAGGCTAACACTTAGGGATGGGCCCGCGGCGCATTAGCTAGTTGGTGAGGTAACGGCTCACCAAGGCAACGATGCGTAGCCGACCTGAGAGGGTGATCGGCCACACTGGGACTGAGACACGGCCCAGACTCCTACGGGAGGCAGCAGTAGGGAATCTTCCGCAATGGACGAAAGTCTGACGGAGCAACGCCGCGTGAGCGAAGAAGGCCTTCGGGTCGTAAAGCTCTGTTGTCAGGGAAGAACAAGTACCGTTCGAATAGGGCGGTACCTTGACGGTACCTGACCAGAAAGCCACGGCTAACTACGTGCCAGCAGCCGCGGTAATACGTAGGTGGCAAGCGTTGTCCGGAATTATTGGGCGTAAAGCGCGCGCAGGCGGTCCTTTAAGTCTGATGTGAAAGCCCACGGCTCAACCGTGGAGGGTCATTGGAAACTGGGGGACTTGAGTGCAGAAGAGAAGAGTGGAATTCCACGTGTAGCGGTGAAATGCGTAGAGATGTGGAGGAACACCAGTGGCGAAGGCGACTCTTTGGTCTGTAACTGACGCTGAGGCGCGAAAGCGTGGGGAGCAAACAGGATTAGATACCCTGGTAGTCCACGCCGTAAACGATGAGTGCTAAGTGTTAGGGGGTTTCCGCCCCTTAGTGCTGCAGCTAACGCATTAAGCACTCCGCCTGGGGAGTACGACCGCAAGGTTGAAACTCAAAGGAATTGACGGGGGCCCGCACAAGCGGTGGAGCATGTGGTTTAATTCGAAGCAACGCGAAGAACCTTACCAGGTCTTGACATCCTCTGATAACTCTGGAGACAGAGCGTTCCCCTTCGGGGGACAGAGTGACAGGTGGTGCATGGTTGTCGTCAGCTCGTGTCGTGAGATGTTGGGTTAAGTCCCGCAACGAGCGCAACCCTTGATCTTAGTTGCCAGCATTCAGTTGGGCACTCTAAGGTGACTGCCGGTGACAAACCGGAGGAAGGTGGGGATGACGTCAAATCATCATGCCCCTTATGACCTGGGCTACACACGTGCTACAATGGGTGGTACAAAGGGCTGCAAAACCGCGAGGTCGAGCAAATCCCATAAAACCACTCTCAGTTCGGATTGCAGGCTGCAACTCGCCTGCATGAAGCTGGAATCGCTAGTAATCGCGGATCAGCATGCCGCGGTGAATACGTTCCCGGGCCTTGTACACACCGCCCGTCACACCACGAGAGTTTGTAACACCCGAAGTCGGTGGGGTAACCCTTACGGGAGCCAGCCGCCGAAGGTGGGACAGATGATTGGGGTGAAGTCGTAACAAGGTAGCCGTATCGGAAGGTGCGGCTGGATCACCTCCTTTCTAAGGAAAATAGACGGATTGGTTAGTAGTTTTGTTTAGTTTTGAAGGAGCAATCCTTCGCAATAATCGTTCTTTGAAAACTGGATAATGTAATGTAAGGCAAAGTAAATGCGTTTTAATAAAAACCGAGTAAGAGTTTTTTAACGGTTAAGTTAATAAGGGCGCACGGTGGATGCCTTGGCACTAGGAGCCGATGAAGGACGGGACTAACACCGATATGCTTCGGGGAGCTGTAAGTAAGCTTTGATCCGGAGATTTCCGAATGGGGAAACCCACTGCCCGTAATGGGGCAGTATCTTACACTGAATTCATAGGTGTATGAAGGCACACCCGGGGAACTGAAACATCTAAGTACCCGGAGGAAGAGAAAGCAAATGCGATTTCCTGAGTAGCGGCGAGCGAAACGGAATCAGCCCAAACCAGATGGCTTGCCATCTGGGGTTGTAGGACACTCATTGTGGAGTTACAAAGGAACGGGGTAGATGAAGCGACCTGGAAAGGTCCGTCAGAGAAGGTAACAACCCTGTAGTCGAAACTTCGTTCCCTCCCGAGTGGATCCTGAGTACGGCGGGACACGAGGAATCCCGTCGGAATCCGGGAGGACCATCTCCCAAGGCTAAATACTCCCTAGTGACCGATAGTGAACCAGTACCGTGAGGGAAAGGTGAAAAGCACCCCGGAAGGGGAGTGAAAGAGATCCTGAAACCGTGTGCCTACAAGTAGTCAGAGCCCTTTTATGGGTGATGGCGTGCCTTTTGTAGAATGAACCGGCGAGTTACGATCCCATGCAAGGTTAAGTTGATGAGACGGAGCCGCAGCGAAAGCGAGTCTGAATAGGGCGTTTGCAGTATGTGGTCGTAGACCCGAAACCAGGTGATCTACCCATGTCCAGGATGAAGTCCAGGTAACACTGGATGGAGGTCCGAACCCACGCACGTTGAAAAGTGCGGGGATGAGGTGTGGGTAGCGGAGAAATTCCAATCGAACCTGGAGATAGCTGGTTCTCTCCGAAATAGCTTTAGGGCTAGCCTCGAGTTTAGAGTCTTGGAGGTAGAGCACTGTTTGGACTAGGGGCCCTCATCGGGTTACCGAATTCAGACAAACTCCGAATGCCAAAGACTTATACTCGGGAGTCAGACTGCGAGTGATAAGATCCGTAGTCAAAAGGGAAACAGCCCAGACCACCAGCTAAGGTCCCAAAGTATACGTTAAGTGGAAAAGGATGTGGAGTTGCCCAGACAACCAGGATGTTGGCTTAGAAGCAGCCACCATTTAAAGAGTGCGTAATAGCTCACTGGTCGAGTGACTCTGCGCCGAAAATGTACCGGGGCTAAACGTATCACCGAAGCTGTGGATGCATACCGTATGGTATGCGTGGTAGGAGAGCGTTCTAAGGGCTGTGAAGCATGACCGGAAGGACATGTGGAGCGCTTAGAAGTGAGAATGCCGGTATGAGTAGCGAAAGAAGGGTGAGAATCCCTTCCACCGAATGCCTAAGGTTTCCTGAGGAAGGCTCGTCCGCTCAGGGTTAGTCGGGACCTAAGCCGAGGCCGAAAGGCGTAGGCGATGGACAACAGGTTGATATTCCTGTACCACCTCTCTTCCATTTGAGTGATGGGGGGACGCAGTAGGATAGGGTAAGCGCGCTGTTGGATATGCGCGTCCAAGCAGTTAGGCCGATGAGCAGGCAAATCCGCTCATCACATAAGGCTGAGCTGTGATGGCGAGGGAACTAGAGTACCGAAGTTCCTGATTCCACACTGCCAAGAAAAGCCTCTAGCGAGGAAGAAGGTGCCCGTACCGCAAACCGACACAGGTAGGCGAGGAGAGAATCCTAAGGTGATCGAGAGAACTCTCGTTAAGGAACTCGGCAAAATGACCCCGTAACTTCGGGAGAAGGGGTGCTCATTAGAGGTTTATAGCCTCGAAGAGCCGCAGTGAAAAGGCCCAGGCGACTGTTTAGCAAAAACACAGGTCTCTGCGAAGCCGCAAGGCGAAGTATAGGGGCTGACGCCTGCCCGGTGCTGGAAGGTTAAGAGGAGCGCTTAGCGCAAGCGAAGGTGCGAATTGAAGCCCCAGTAAACGGCGGCCGTAACTATAACGGTCCTAAGGTAGCGAAATTCCTTGTCGGGTAAGTTCCGACCCGCACGAAAGGCGTAACGATCTGGGCACTGTCTCAACGAGAGACTCGGTGAAATTATAGTACCTGTGAAGATGCAGGTTACCCGCGACAGGACGGAAAGACCCCGTGGAGCTTTACTGCAGCCTGATATTGAATTTTGGTACAGCTTGTACAGGATAGGTAGGAGCCTTTGAAGCCGGAGCGCCAGCTTCGGTGGAGGCATCGGTGGGATACTACCCTGGCTGTATTGACATTCTAACCCGCACCCCTGATCGGGGTGGGAGACAGTGTCAGGTGGGCAGTTTGACTGGGGCGGTCGCCTCCTAAAGAGTAACGGAGGCGCCCAAAGGTTCCCTCAGAATGGTTGGAAATCATTCGCAGAGTGTAAAGGCACAAGGGAGCTTGACTGCGAGACCTACAAGTCGAGCAGGGACGAAAGTCGGGCTTAGTGATCCGGTGGTTCCGCATGGAAGGGCCATCGCTCAACGGATAAAAGCTACCCCGGGGATAACAGGCTTATCTCCCCCAAGAGTCCACATCGACGGGGAGGTTTGGCACCTCGATGTCGGCTCATCGCATCCTGGGGCTGTAGTCGGTCCCAAGGGTTGGGCTGTTCGCCCATTAAAGCGGTACGCGAGCTGGGTTCAGAACGTCGTGAGACAGTTCGGTCCCTATCCGTCGTGGGCGCAGGAAATTTGAGAGGAGCTGTCCTTAGTACGAGAGGACCGGGATGGACGCACCGCTGGTGTACCAGTTGTTCTGCCAAGAGCATAGCTGGGTAGCTACGTGCGGACGGGATAAGTGCTGAAAGCATCTAAGCATGAAGCCCCCCTCGAGATGAGATTTCCCATAGCGCAAGCTAGTAAGAACCCTGAAAGATGATCAGGTTGATAGGTCCGAGGTGGAAGTGTGGTGACACATGGAGCTGACGGATACTAATCGTTCGAGGACTTAACCAAATGAATCAAGCATACTTGCCAAACTTACATTATCCAGTTTTGAAGGAATGATTTCTTTCTAACCAAATAGTCCGGTAATGATGGCGAAGAGGCCACACCCGTTCCCATTCCGAACACGGAAGTTAAGCTCTTCAGCGCCGATGGTAGTTGGGACGCGAGTCCCTGTGAGAGTAGGACGTTGCCGGGCAATTCATATTGTTCCGCAGTAGCTCAGTGGTAGAGCACTCGGCTGTTAACCGAGCGGTCGTAGGTTCGAATCCTACCTGCGGAGCCATTTTTTTGTCCTGTTTATTGTGCTTCCATAGCTCAGCAGGTAGAGCACTTCCATGGTAAGGAAGAGGTCAGCGGTTCGAGCCCGCTTGGAAGCTCTCGAAAGTAGTTATGACTTTAACATCTTATGAATGGCCCCTTGGTCAAGCGGTTAAGACACCGCCCTTTCACGGCGGTAACACGGGTTCGAATCCCGTAGGGGTCACCAATTAATATGGAGGATTAGCTCAGCTGGGAGAGCATCTGCCTTACAAGCAGAGGGTCGGCGGTTCGATCCCGTCATCCTCCACCATTTAAACCAAAAATATTACCAAAAAATACTTGGTGAAATTATAATCCATATAGGTTATACTAACTAAGTGTTCTTCAAAAGAAGGTTTAAAACTAATATGCCGGTGTAGCTCAATTGGTAGAGCAACTGACTTGTAATCAGTAGGTTGGGGGTTCAAGTCCTCTTGCCGGCACTCTTAATATCGGAGGGGTAGCGAAGTGGCTAAACGCGGCGGACTGTAAATCCGCTCCTTCGGGTTCGGCAGTTCGAATCTGCCCCCCTCCACCATTATTTTAATAAGCTTTGAGTAATGGACAAGATATTGTCCCTTTTTTTCTTTTTGGGCTATAGCCAAGCGGTAAGGCAACGGACTTTGACTCCGTCATTCGTAGGTTCGAATCCTGCTAGCCCAGCCATTTAGAGCCATTAGCTCAGTCGGTAGAGCATCTGACTTTTAATCAGAGGGTCGAAGGTTCGAGTCCTTCATGGCTCATTTTGCGGAAGTAGTTCAGTGGTAGAACATCACCTTGCCAAGGTGGGGGTCGCGGGTTCGAATCCCGTCTTCCGCTCCAAAATTTTATACGACTATTTTAAACCTTAAATGCATTGCATTTTAAGGTTTTTTTTATTATAAAAACCATTAAGCCCTGCGATAAGAAGAATTGGCACGCATCAAAAGCAAGAATTAAACTATTCAGCTACCGTTTTATTGGTACTAAAGAGGCTCTTTACTCTTGAGAAACGATTTGCGAGACTGAACTAAGCTAATAAGGTATGATAGAAGTTAAGTGTGTACTTTTAAAACCATTATATAAGCGATCTATAGATTAAAGAGTATTAGCATAAAGGTTCGGTGAATGACATTGCCTGATCGATAGGGGAAAAGGTGCTCTTTAAGTAATGCCAGTACGTTTGAAGAAGTTAATCTGGTTATGATATATATCAACAAATCCTGTCGATTATATATAGATGTTTTATAAAGAATCTACGGTTTGTTTGAGAGGTAGGTTAATTCAAGAATAAGGCATGGGGTCAAACGTAAAGAAAAACGACATTGAATGATAAATAGTGAAGGGCACAGGAGAAAATTTATATGACTGTCTTCTGGCTGTATACTTAGTACAGTAAAAGTTGACCCTTATCCGGAATGGATGAGGCAATGAATAGGGCCTATTCATTCTGGGTCTAAATATAATGAGTGAAACTAATACCAATTGGGATTTTGTTAGCCGTCAGTGGATACCAGAGATCATCATTCCACAAAGAAAAGCAGCAACCTTTTTAGGATTACTGCTTTACATATCTTGTGTGAGTTTGATAGAGATTGATTAATGAGTCCAGTTCAGTACTTGCTTTGATGACATCAGAGTCAAGCATTGAAGTTGAAGAGGCAAGTAGTATCATTCTTTGGCGGCATTGTTCAATATCCTTCATAAGTATATGTAGTTCCAAGTCTTCACTCCTATCTGCAAGAGGTTTTGTTACCTTTATTACCCATATTTATAAAGATTAAACAGTGTGTCAATGTAAAAAACAAAAATTATTTTTTATTGAAACTTTTCTCAAGGCCAGTGCGTATAAATGCTGAAGGCCGCCAATGCGGAGGATGGACAATTTGGAAGGACTTATTAAAGAAAGAATACAGGAAGTGCTGGGTGGTAAACAACAGGCATATGAAGACATCGTTCAGTTTTATAAAGACAGAGTATTTCAATTGTGCTATCGCATGCTGGGTGACCGCCATGAAGCAGAGGATGTGGCCCAGGAAGCTTTTTTACGGGCATATATGAATATACACACTTTCCAGATGAACCGAAAGTTCTCCACCTGGTTATACCGGATTGCTACAAATTTATGTATAGACCGTATACGTAAAAAGAAGCCGGATTATTATCTCGATGCAGAAGTAGCAGGTACAGAGGGGCTTGATATGTATTCACAGATTCCATCGGATACAAAGTTACCTGAGGATGAACTGGAGAGTTTAGAGCTTAAAGAAAAAATGCAAAAGGAAATTCAGAATCTGCCTGAAAAATACCGCTCAGTTATTGTATTAAAATATGTGGATGAGTTATCTCTGAAAGAAATTAGTGAAATCCTTAATTTACCGGTAGGAACCGTGAAAACACGAATTCATAGGGGAAGAGATGCACTGAGAAAATCGATGCGATCTATATAAATGAGGTGGATTAAAATGAAACAATGCCCAGAAAACATCGCAGATTATATGCATGATTATCTCGACGATGACATTAATGAAGAACATTCCAATGTGCTTCTTTCGCATATAGCAGAATGTGATGAGTGTAAGAAAACCTTTCACGAGTTGAGTAAAACAGTTGCCTTTCTTCAAAGTAACCATATTACAGCACCTAGCGGATTTACCGCAAATGTAATGAGAAATCTACCTAAACAATCGAAAAGGCGAAGGTTTGAAAAATGGCTGCAGCGCAATCCAGTGTTAATTGCCGCTTCGCTCTTTATTCTATTGATGGGCAGTAGCTTATTTTCCTATTGGGGAGAGGATGAACAGTTCTCATTCTCTAAAGACCCTAACTTGGTCGTCGAAGGACAAACTGTGATTGTTCCGGAAGGAAAGACGGTCAAAGGGGACCTTGTTGTCAAAAATGGAGATATAAAAGTTGAGGGCAAAGTCAATGGGAACGTAACGGTTATTAATGGAGATAACTATTTAGCAGGAGCCGGTGAAGTGACTGGAAATATAGAAGAGATTGATCAACTGTTTGAATGGATTTGGTTTCATACTAAGGATATAGCATCAAGAGTTTTTTAATCTATAGATAGAAATAGACCTATTTAAGGCAATCCACCGCGGATGGCCTTTTTCTTTTTCTATCAATGAATTTGGGACTGAATTCTTAGAGTTTGTGGAACAGTATGTTATAATAGTGGGGTTATACAACATAGCGGTATATACACCGTTCATGGGAAAGGACATGACTGGAGGAAATGACATGCCGTTTCTAAACAACTTTTCTTTATTAGATTATATTATCAACATAACCGACATCTTTCTCGTTTGGTTTGTTTTTTATAAATTATTGCAAATTATTAAAGGGACAAAAGCCGTACAGCTATTACGTGGAATCCTTTTAATTGTGATTGGACGCTTTGCGAGTGAAATCCTTGGCTTAAATACAATGAGCTATTTAATGGAAAATGTAATGACTTGGGGAGTTTTAGCCATCATTATTATCTTTCAGCCTGAATTACGACGAGCGCTCGAACAGTTGGGGAGAGGCCGTTTATTTTCCAGGACAAATTTTCAGGAAGAGAATGTGCAGGAGCAAACAATTGAAGCTATTATTAAATCGACAACCTATATGGCCAAGCGCCGGATTGGTGCCCTTCTTTCAATTGAAAGAGAGACGGGTCTTAATGATTATATTGAGACAGGTATACGTCTCGATTCCAGAGTGTCATCTGAGTTATTAATTAATATTTTTATACCGAATACACCACTGCACGATGGAGCGGTAATTCTGCAAAATGGCACAGTTGCTGCAGCAGCATGTTATCTTCCTTTATCTGAAAGCCCATTTGTTTCAAAGGAACTGGGAACAAGGCACAGGGCGGCGCTGGGAATAAGTGAAGTTACCGACAGCTTGACAATCGTTGTTTCGGAAGAGACAGGGAATATTTCTTTAACGAAAAACGGAGAGCTTTATCGGAATCTTTCGTTAGATGAACTGCAAAATATGCTTGAAAATGAATTGTCCATAAATAATAAAACGACCTCTTCGAATCTTTGGAATTGGAGGTCGAGAAAAGATGGATAAACTTATTTCTAGCAGTTGGTTTATGAAAATTGGGGCTTTTCTGATTGCACTATTCCTATTTTTCTCTGTCAATAGTAACCCAATCAATAATTCCAGTAATCCTTATAATACACCTTCAAGCACAGAAACAGCCACGATTAAAAACGTGCCTGTTGAGGTTTATTATGATACCGATAATTTAATTGTCAGCGGGATACCCGAAACTCTGGATATTACGATTGAGGGACCTAAGAGTATAGTTATAACTGCTAAATCTACAATGGACTTTGAGATTTATGTAGACTTATCCGATCCTAAAATTGGTTCTCAAAAGGTACCAATCAAGGTAAAGAATTTATCGGATAAAATTAACTATACACTGACACAGGCCAATGCAACAGCAGTGGTAGAGGAGAAGGTAACAGAGAACTTCAAAGTCGAGGCTGAATTTGATAAAACACTATTAGCAGAAGGATATTCATCAGACCCGCCATATCTAAGTCCAACAGAAGTGGAAATAACGGGTGCCAAGAGCCATGTCGATAAGGTTTCTGTTGTAAAAGCAACTGTTAAAACGGACTCACATGTAACGAATGATATTCTAACTGAAGCAACAGTACAGGCATTTGATAGCAATATGAACTTGTTAGATGTGAATATTGAACCTAGTACAGTTGATATCTCGATAAATGTAAACAGTCCTTCAAAAGAGGTCAGCCTATCTGCTAAAGCTACAGGAGCACCGCCTGAAGGAGTTAAAATTGAAAGTATTAAAATTGATTCGGAGACAGCTACCATCTATGGAGGAGAATCCATTCTTAAAGATATAAAGGAGATAACGGTACCTGTTGATGTCAGCAATATTGATGAGGATACTGTAATTGAAATTCCAGTCAGCTTGCCTGATGGAGTGGTTGGATCTTCTATAGATACGGTTAAAGTGACAATTAAGATAAAGAAGGAAAATACTCAAACAATCTCGAATATACCTATTGAAATAAAGGGACTAGACAATGAGAAATATGAGGCGGAAATTCTTAATCCTTCAAAAGGGATGGTGGACCTGGCCATTGAAGGCGAGGCATCTAAGATTAAATCCCTGAAATCCAGTGATTTTGATATATTTATCGAGGTAAAAGAGTTAAATGTAGGAAACCATACAGTACCCTTAAAGGTGAATGCACCAGATGAGGTACATTGGGAACTGCCTAACAATAGTAAGACAATTACAGTGGAAATCTCAGAAAAAAGTTCAGATGGATAACAACCTACACTCTTTCATAAGACAGTTAGGTATATATAGGCAATAAAATATGAAGTGTATTAGTAGAAGGAGAGATTTTTAATGGGTAAATATTTCGGTACAGATGGTGTGAGGGGTGTAGCAAATAGCGAACTGACACCGGAGCTTGCTTTTAAGCTAGGCCGATTTGGAGGATATGTGTTAACAAAACATAATGAAAACCGTCCAAAAGTAATCATTGGCCGTGATACAAGAATATCCGGCTTCATGCTGGAAAGTGCCCTTGTAGCAGGTCTGCTCTCAATTGGAGCGGAGGTCATGCGCTTGGGAATCGTTTCAACACCTGGAGTTGCTTATTTAACAAAAGCATTAGGCGCAGAAGCAGGTGTAATGATTTCTGCCTCCCATAACCCTGTAGCGGATAATGGTATTAAATTCTTCGGATCTGATGGGTTTAAGCTTTCAGATGATCAGGAAGAAGAGATTGAAGCATTATTAGATATGGAAGAAGATCAACTCCCAAGACCAATCGGAGAAAACATTGGTAGAATCAATGATTACCTCGAAGGTGGGCAAAAATATATTCAATACTTAAAACAAACGGCGGACGAGGATTTCACAAATATCCATGTAGCCCTCGATTGTGCACACGGAGCTACTTCTTCTTTAGCAACACACTTGTTTGCT
This sequence comes from Pradoshia sp. D12, assembly GCF_008935075.1. NCBI lineage: Bacteria > Bacillati > Bacillota > Bacilli > Caryophanales > Bacillaceae > Pradoshia > Pradoshia sp. D12. Next base: position 161,222 of record NZ_CP044545.1, read on the forward strand.
GATTTAGATGCTGATGTTTCGACTATGGGTGCTTCACCAAATGGTCTTAATATTAATGAAGGAGTCGGATCCACGCATCCAGATAAGCTGGCTGAATTTGTTCTCGAAAAGGGAGCGGATGTTGGTCTGGCTTTTGATGGAGATGGAGATCGATTAATAGCTGTCGATGAGAAAGGTAAAATCGTTGATGGAGATCAAATTATGTTCATTTGTGCAAAATACATGAAAGAACATAACCGCCTTAAGCATAATACAGTTGTTTCAACAGTTATGAGTAATATGGGATTTTATAAAGAATTAGATGTAAACCAAATCTTAAGTGCGCAGACAGCTGTTGGAGATCGGTATGTTGTAGAAGAAATGAAAAAAGGTGGATATAATCTTGGCGGAGAGCAATCAGGGCATATTATTTTCCTTGATTACAATACAACAGGAGACGGATTGCTGACAGGTGTACAGCTCATTAATATTATGAAGCTGACAGGTAAGCCACTTTCAGAACTTGCAGGCGAAATGAAAGTTTATCCACAAAAACTTGTTAATATCCGTGTAACAGATAAGCATCATGTAACGGATAATGATAAAGTGAAGGCAATTATTGATCAAGTGGAAGAGGAAATGAGCGGAAACGGGAGAATTCTTGTTAGACCGTCCGGAACTGAACCACTCGTTCGTGTAATGGCTGAGGCACCTACACAGGAACAATGCGATCAATACGTTGAGAGAATTGCCGATGTTGTAAGGGCAGAGATGGGCTTATAATAATAATCAATAACAATTAATGCATAAGGGGAACAGTTCTTCCTCTTATGCATATTTTATATATGTATAGCTGAATTATGAGATTTAAATGTATATTTTTGTAAATGTTGACGGAATGAGAGCAAATAGTGTATGCTGAAAATTGAGTTCAAAATAGAAGAGGAGGGAAGATGTTATTTAGTTAGTAAAGCGCCAGGACTGGAGTAACCCAGTTGACGAGGTGGAGGTTATCGATCTTTCGGCGGATGCCTTCCGGTTGCATGCACAACTGACCCTCTTTTTACTAAATCAGTTTGGTGACAAATTGGACAGAATAAAAAGAGATGCATATATCAACTAAAAATTATTCGGAGATAAGGGGGCAAGTGTGCCCCCCTGGGCATTCTTGTTCCCTTCATCTTTTTTATAGGAGGATAAACAAGTATGTGTGGAATCGTAGGATATATTGGACATCAAGATGCTAAAGAAATTTTACTAAAAGGCTTAGAAAAGCTTGAATATAGAGGATATGATTCAGCTGGTATTGCTGTTATGAATGAGAACGGTGTACATGTGTTCAAAGAAAAAGGAAGAATAGCTGATTTACGTGAAAGCGTAGATTCATCTGTACAATCTTCCAAAGGAATTGGACACACTCGCTGGGCAACTCATGGAGTACCAAGCATAAGAAATGCTCACCCTCACCAAAGTTCGAATGGACGTTTTACGATCGTTCATAACGGTGTAATTGAGAACTATGAATTATTAAAGAGGGAGTACCTTCAAGATACTGATTTAGTGAGTGATACGGATACTGAGGTAATCGTTCAGCTTATCAGCAAATTTGTTGAAGAAGGACTTAACGTAGAAGCAGCTTTTGCAAAGGCTCTGGGTCTATTGCATGGTTCATATGCAATTGGCTTACTGGATGCACAAGATGAAGAAATCATTTATGTAGCTAAAAATAAAAGCCCATTATTAGTAGGTGTAGGTGCTGATTTCAATGTAATCGCTAGTGATGCGATGGCTATGCTGCAAGTAACAGACCAGTTTGTTGAACTTATGGATAAAGAAATTGTTCTTGTTACAAAAGATCAAATCACCATTAAACAATTGGACGGTACAGTAGTTACTCGTGAGCCTTACACAGCACAGCTGGATGCAAGCGATATTGAAAAAGGAACGTATCCGCACTACATGCTAAAAGAAATTGATGAGCAGCCACTAGTAACTCGTAAAATCATTCAAGCTTATCAGAATGAAGCGGGTGAGCTAAAAATAGACGACGCAATTATTAATGCGATAAATGAAGCGGATCGTCTGTACATTGTTGCTTGTGGAACAAGCTATCATGCTGGCCTTGTTGGAAAACAAATGTTTGAAAAAATGGCGAAAGTACCGGTAGAAGTTCATGTGGCTTCCGAATTTGGCTACAATATGCCTTTACTATCAGAAAAACCATTGTTCATTTTCATTTCCCAAAGCGGAGAAACAGCAGATAGCCGTGCCGTACTTGTGCAAGTAAAAGAGATGGGCTACAAAGCCTTAACGATTACTAATGTACCTGGGTCAACATTGTCTCGTGAAGCTGACTTTACGTTGTTATTACATGCTGGTCCTGAAATTGCGGTTGCATCTACTAAAGCATACACAGCACAAATGGCTGTATTAACAATCCTGGCGGCTGTTGTGGCGAAAGAAAAAAATCAATTAGCAGATTTTGATGTAGTAAAAGAATTGGGAATCGTTGCGAACGCAATGGAGGCTCTATGTGATGACAAAGATAAATTCGAAATGATTGCACGCGAATATCTTGCTGTTACACGTAATTGTTTCTTTATTGGACGTTCTGTCGATTATTTCGTTGGCCTTGAGGGTGCGTTGAAGCTAAAAGAAATTTCCTATATTCAAGCGGAAGGCTTTGCCGGCGGTGAACTAAAACACGGTACAATTGCCTTAATTGAAGAAGGAACACCTGTTATTGCTTTGGCAACACAGGAAGCTGTAAACTTAAGCATCCGTGGTAACGTAAAAGAAGTGGTTGCACGTGGCGCTAACCCTTGCATCATTTCCATGAAGGGACTTGATCAAGAAGGAGACGCATACGTACTTCCAGAAGTTAACCCAATGTTAACACCTCTTATCTCTGTAATACCATTACAACTAATTGCTTACTATGCATCCCTTCACCGTGGCTGTGATGTGGATAAACCTCGTAATCTAGCAAAATCGGTTACGGTTGAGTAAGGAATCAATATAGTATAAACTCAATACCCAGCTACTCTTCGTTTGAAGGGAGCTGGGTTTTTTGAATTTGATAGAGGAAATTTTAGATGTACAATTAGTAAACTCATCCTTACTAGGTTATTTCTAAAGGTTAAGACTAAATGGGCTGTACACAAGAGCAAGTATATCTGGCTTCCCAGTACAGCCTATTTGTATATTCATACTCCCTAATTTACGAAAAATATAGAGGAGAATACAAATATAAGTTTGATAGACTAATGAGTCTGCACATTTTACATATTACTAAGCCGGTAATGATTTAATTTTGTTGAAGAGTTAGTAACTGTTTTCTCAAACAAATCACTCTTATAACGGAATACTATCCTTTAATAAAATTATACAAAACTTATATTTTTTCTATATATTTTGGTTTAAGTATCCGTGATTACGTGAATATAGTAAATGATTACAAAAAACTTACAAAGGGGAAATGAAAATTGAGTATTCTACAGAAAATAGCACTTGTATTAACGATCATTGGAGCTATAAATTGGGGGCTGATAGGTTTGTTTCAATTTGATCTTGTAGCAACTTTATTTGGAGGACAGGATGCCATTCTTTCTCGAATCGTCTATGCGTTAGTAGGTATTGCTGGTTTAACTAATATTGGGTTGCTCTTTGCTCCATCAAAGGAATCACGTATTGCGGCTTAATGATAATTTTAATCTCCCCCCTCTTTAAAGAGGGGGGTTGTTTATGGGAAGATAGATGAGCTGACCAAAGATGAGGTCCTTTTCCTTGGACCTCTATTTGCCTAATGGGTGAACCTCAGGTGAGCTAATGAATTTTTATAGAGAAGAACGTAAGCGGTATATACATATTCTTGTTTAAGTTAGAAAATGGATAAAAAGTTCAAAATTGAGTAAGACACAGATAGCCCCGTGTAGTATCTTTTTATAGCTTCCCTCTTCATCCTCCTTTTAGCATAAATTTAAAAAGGTCGGCATATCGACCAAATTCATAAATGAAAATGATTGACAACATTCTGTAAAATCATGTAATGTATTATGTAACCGGTTACATATGGTACCGGTACCATATTTTGTTTGGAGATAAAATGGCTACTATAAAAGATGTTGCAAAGTATGCAGGAGTTTCTGTAGCGACTGTATCGAGATATTTAAATCAAGGCTACATAAGCGAAAAGGCACGTATGCAAGTAGAGGATGCAATTAAAGAATTAGGATATCGGCCCAGTATAATTGCTAGATCCTTGAATACAAAGCAGACAAATGCAATTGGGCTCATCATACCAGATATAACAAACCCTTTCTTTCCAGAGCTGGCAAGAGCAGTGGAAGACGCAGCATATGAAAATGGCTACACGGTTATTCTCTGCAATACAGATGAGCAGGCGGAGAAAGAACGCCAATACATTGAAACACTAACGAGAAAGTATATAGCAGGTATTATTTTGGCAACAAACGAGTTGGATAAGGAATATTACAAAAGCCTTAATGTCCCATTAGTGGCGCTTGATCGGTCAATTGGCGAAGGTTTTCCTACAGTAATGACCCAGAATATAGAAGGGGCGAAACTCGGATCTGAATTTTTGCTTAGGCAGCAAATCAATCATCTTGTTTGTTTACGCGGCCCAGATGGACTGAAGCCGGCTGATGATCGATTGAAAGGATTTTTACAAGCTACTGAAACCAGCCAGATTAAAACTACTATACTTGAGTGTCCATTTGATTTTAATGAGGCTGAGCAGATTGTTTTTAAATTATTGAAGGAGGACTCATCGATTGATGCAATTTTTGCCTGCAGTGATGTTTCGGCAATAGGAGCATTAAAAGCAGCCCATTCTCTCAAAATAACAGTGCCCGATCAATTGCAAATTCTCGGATTTGATGGGATTATGCTTGGGCAGATGACGACACCTGGGTTATCGACAGTAGCACAAAATATTTATGAGCTTGGTTCTAAAGCAACTAAATTACTGATTAAACAAATTGATGGAGAATTACTCGAACAAATGACTGAATTTGTAGCTCCGCAATTAACCATAAGAGATTCAACAAAGGGGGCAATTCAATGATTACCATAATAGGGAGTATAAATATGGACTTAGTTTGCCAATCAGGGCTATTCCCTCAGCAGGGTGAAACAGTACTGGGAGAGCGGTTTGAAACAATTCCTGGTGGAAAAGGAGCTAATCAAGCAGTTGCTGCAGCCCGCTTAGGCAGCCAGGTTGCGATGATCGGTGCAGTGGGTAACGATAGCTTTGGTGACATGCTGATTGATAACCTTGAAAAAGAAAAAATTGATACAAATGGTGTAAGCAAGGTATCTGAAAGCACTGGTATAGCTAATATCATTGTGCATAATCAGGATAACCGCATTATTGTTGTGCCAGGTGCGAATTTTAAAGTAGATAAGACCTTGATAGACAAACACCGCAGGACAATTGAACGGTCAAAACTGGTCATCATGCAGCTTGAAATTCCGGTGGAAACAGTAGAATACACTTTGGATTTATGTTCCGAATTAAAGGTTCCCGTAATTGTAAATCCTGCTCCAGCCCAAAATTTCCGAGTGGAATGGATGGATAAGATTACGTTTTTAACACCTAATGAAACAGAATGCAATGTAATATTGGGTCTTTCAGCAGAACAAGCAGTTAGAGAGTACCCAAATAAATTAATAGTGACCTTGGGAGATAAAGGAGCTATGTATAGTGATGGTAATGAGATTATCCATGTAGAAGGATACAGAACGACCCCGGTTGATACGACGGGTGCAGGCGACACATTTAATGGCGCTTTTGCTCATGCCTATGTAAACGGAAAATCTCTTAATGATGCAACTCATTTTGCCAATATTGCAGCTTCGTTATCGGTTGAAGGATTTGGCGCTCAAGGCGGAATGCCTGGAATAGATGCGGTTGAGGCAAGGTTAAGGGGGAAGCTTGATGAAGAAAAAGGGAATCATTAATCGTGAATTAGCCGGTATTTTTGCCAAGCTTGGCCATACAGATCAGATTGTGATTGCTGATTGCGGACTTCCAATTCCAGATGGAACTGTATGTATCGACTTAGCCTATAAGCTCGGAGAACCAGGATTCATTCCTGTTTTGGAAGAGGTTTTAAAAGATTTGGAAGTAGAGCAGGTCTTTATAGCAGAGGAAATGAAGGAAACAAATCCTGATATAAACCACTACGTTCATGAATGCTTCAATGATATACAGAAGGTAACGCATGAGCAATTTAAAATACAAACAAAGGCAGCTAAAGTAATCATTCGTACCGGTGAAGCTTCGCCATATGCAAATATTATTTTACAGAGTGGCGTTATTTTTTAACAGAGGGTGGGTGAACGGCAAATGATTCAGATGTCCGGTATTTCAAAAGCATTCAGTGGTAATGTCGTACTCAGGGATGTCCAATTTGAATTGCTTAACGGAGAAATTCATGCGCTTATGGGAGAGAATGGAGCAGGAAAATCTACACTGATGAAAATCATGTCAGGTATTTATACGAAGGACAGCGGAGAGGTAAGAGTCGACGGTCAATTGATGGATTTTAAGTCGGCGAAGGATTCTGAGAACCAGGGTATCCATGTGATTCATCAGGAGTTAAATATTTTACCTGACCTTACCGTGGCCGAAAATCTATTTCTCGGCAAGGAACTAGAGTATGGACTTGGAGTTTTGAAACGTAAAGAAATGGAACAGGAAACAAAAAGGCTATTGAAAAAGCTAGGCCTGGATGTTCATCCACGGACCAGAGCGGGAGACTTATCGGTCGGGAAGCAACAAATTATTGAGATTGCAAAAGCGATTGCTTCTGAAGCCAAATATATTGTTATGGATGAACCTACTGCTGCCTTGACAGACCGTGAAATCCAAACCCTGTTTAAAACAGTTAGAGAGCTGAAAAGCAAGGGAATTTCATTCGTCTATATTTCCCACCGTATGGAAGAGATATTTGCAATTTGTGATCGGATTACGGTATTGCGTGATGGAGAATATGTAGGAGTGAAGGAAATCTCGGAGACAACATTCGATGAAATCGTTGCTATGATGGTTGGACGTCAGTTAGGAGAACGATTCCCTTCCAGAAATGCCAAGATAGGCAACAAGAAGCTGGAGGTGAAGGGTTTAAGTGCGGATAATGCCTTTCAGGATGTGTCATTTACCTTGCATCAAGGGGAGGTATTGGCACTCTCAGGATTGATGGGGGCTGGTAGAACTGAAATAGCAGAAGCTCTATTTGGACATAGGAAATCTACCCAGGGGGAGATTTTTATTGATGGTCAGAAGGTCCAAATTAAAACTCCCATAGAAGCTATGAAGCTTGGAATTGGTTTGGTGACAGAGGATCGAAAATCAAAGGGATTAATATTAGATTTCTCAATTAAAGAGAATATTATGTTGGCAAATTTAGAAAAGGGCTCTAAAGCTAGCGTTATACAGCCAGGCAAGGAGAATGAGTTTGTTCAAAATTACATAAATCAGTTACGAATACGCTCCTCTGGTGCAGAACAAATCGTTAAGTCTCTATCAGGCGGTAATCAACAAAAGGTTGTTATTGCCAAGTGGCTCGGCACTCAACCAAAAATTCTGATTCTGGATGAACCGACACGAGGGGTTGATATTGGCGCTAAGAAGGAAATCTATCACATTATCAATCAATTAGCCGAGGCTGGGGTAGCTATTTTAATGATTTCTTCAGAACTACCGGAAGTCATAGGTATGGCGGATAGAGTGCTAGTGATGCAGGAAGGTAAATTGACAGGGGTAGTAGAGAAGAAAGATATGACACAAGAAAGAATCATGCATTTTGCGACAGGGGGAGAGAAGATTGTCTAAAGTGAACTACAAAAAGTGGCTTTCCAAGCTAGGTCCGCTATTTGGTCTATTGTTATTAATTGTGGTAATTACAATCATGAATCCGAGTTTCTTGACGGTCTCAAATATTTTAAACGTTTTACGACAAGTTACAATTAGCGGGCTGATTGCATTTGGGATGACATTTGTGGTCTTGACTGGGGGAATTGACCTTTCTGTCGGCTCTACATTGGCATTGACCGGTGCAGTGGCAGCAAGCCTTCTTGCCAGTGGTACAGATCCAATCATAGCAATGGGTGCTGCTCTAATACTTGGGTTAATCCTGGGTGCAATTAATGGAGTGATCATTACAAAAGGAAAAGTTGCCCCATTTATTGCTACTTTAGCAACAATGACTATTTATCGCGGATTAACGCTTGTTTATACGGAAGGAAAGCCAGTTTCGGGGCTGGGTGACTCTCTTACTTTCCAAATGTTTGGTAAAGGATATTTATTAGGAATTCCTGTTCCTGTTGTTACAACAATTTTGGCCTTCATTATATTATATTTCATTCTCCATAAGACAACTTTTGGCCGCCGAGTTTATGCTGTAGGTGGAAATGAAGACGCTTCCAAGCTATCTGGAATCAATACGGATCGAGTGAAAATTTGGGTTTACGCAATTACAGGTCTTTTAGCCTCTGTCTCAGCATTAATTTTAACATCACGTCTGAATTCAGCTCAGCCGACTGCTGGAGAATCCTATGAGTTGGATGCGATTGCCGCAGTTGTTTTAGGGGGTACTTCGCTAACTGGAGGACGTGGTTGGATATTCGGTACATTAGTAGGTGTATTGATAATCGGAGTACTGAATAATGGAATGAATTTAATTGGGGTTTCATCATTCTTCCAACAGGTTGTGAAGGGTGCAGTTATATTAATGGCAGTTCTTTTAGATCGCAAAAAACAAGCATAAAAGGGAGTGTATTAAATGAAAAAGTATTCATTAATTCTGTTGGCAGCAATGTTATCTGTTGTGTTGGCAGCCTGTTCAATGGAATCAGGAAGCAAATCAGAATCCAAGTCATCCAAGGAAAAAGGAGATATGGTTATCGGGTTCTCAGTATCTACATTAAACAATCCGTTCTTCGTGTCACTAAGCGAAGCTGCTGAAGAAAAAGCGGATAGCCTTGATGCAAAGATAACAGTAGTAGATGCTCAAGATGATGCTTCTAAGCAAGCGTCTGACGTAGAGGATTTAATTCAGCAAAAAGTTGATATGATCATGATTAATCCTGTAGATTCTTCTGCGGTTTCTTCAGCGGTTGAATCAGCTAATAGCGCTGGGATTCCAGTTATTACAGTAGACAGATCATCTGAGGGTGGAGAAGTTATATCTCATATAGCATCCGATAATAAGGCGGGCGGTAAATTAGCAGGCGAATATTTACTTACTTTAGTAGAAAAAGGTGCTCAGGTTGCTGTGTTAGAAGGGATAGCTGGTTCATCAGCTGCTATTGACCGTGGAGAAGGATTTAATGAAGCAGTAAAAGAATCAGTAGAGATTAAAGCTAGCCAAACTGCTAATTTTGATAGATCAGAAGGATTAACAGTTATGGAAAACATTCTTCAGGCTAATCCAGATATTGAAGCAGTATTCGCACAAAATGATGAGATGGCTCTTGGAGCTCTAGAAGCAATTGAAGGAAGCGGTAAAGATATTATCGTTATTGGCTTTGATGCGACAGATGATGCATTGAAAAAGGTTGAATCCGGTGAGATGGCTGCTACCGTTGCTCAACAGCCAGATTTAATTGGTGAAAAAGCAGTTGAGGCTGCCGTAAATCATTTAGACGGCAAAGAAATCGATAAAGCTATACCTGTAGAGCTTAAGCTTATAAAAAAATAATAGATTTCTGTATATTTGTTAACTGAAAGAATAGATTTAGAGTGTCTTTACAATGGACAGTTGTCGATAGAGTCGGCAGCTGTTTTTTTGTGTGCATATTAATAAAACGGGAACTCTTTTACCCTTCAAAATCATTTGCCAGTAGATAGAAGAAAGACGTACTTTTATTGCTGTATCTTTCATATAAATATAAAACTTGGACAATATGGAGGAATGCAAATGAACTGGGATGAAGAATATGACGTTATAGTAGTAGGCAGTGGTGCGGGAGGATTGGTAGCAGCTATTACATCTGCGTATGGCGGTCTTCGCACAGCTATTATTGAAAAAGGATCTGTATGGGGTGGTTCATCGGCTTTATCTGGCGGAGGTTTGTGGATTCCAAATAATCATGTTTCGAAAAATGCTGGCTTACAGGACAGTGAAGAAGAAGCTCTTACTTATATGCAAGAAATAATAGAGGACACAGGGCCAGCATCTACGTATGAGCGAAAAGAGGCCTATGTGAAAAATGGTCACAGGATGGTAAAGTTTTTAGAGGATTTAGGGATGAAGTGGGTAGCGGGCTCATTGTATCCAGATTATTATCCTGAAAGACCTGGTGGTAAAATAGGTCGCTCCATTGAGGCGGAAATTGTTGATGCTAGGCTTTTAGCAGAGAACGAAGAGACCTTGCGAACGGGTGAGCTTGAGGCTCCGATGCCCATCTATTCCGGCAAAGTAGCCTCTTTACCAAAAGCCTTTACAAATGCAAAAGATTTTAACACGGTTGTCGGTATGTTCCTGAATGGATTTAAGCATAAGATCAAAGGTGAACATGCTATATCGATTGGAGGCGGATTGGTCAGCCGTTTACTCATAATTGCAAAGAAATATCAAGTCCCACTGATGTTATCTACACCCTTAAAGGATTTAATCATGGAGGAAGATAAAATTGTAGGGGTCGAGGCAGAAAAAGAGGGGAAACCATATTTTATCAAGTGTCGGTCAGTGATTTTGGCGGGTGGAGGATTTGAACGAAATCTGGAGCTGCGCAAAAAATATCATCATGTAGGAACAGACTGGACAGCTGCAAGTCCGGATAACACAGGAGATATGCTGTTAATCGCAGAAAAGCATAACTTAGATACTGCTTTATTGGATGATGCCTGGTGGGGACCTACAGCGATTGACGCAAGCGGTGCCCGAAAATTCCTTGTGCATGAACGTTCAATGCCACATTGTATAATAGTGGATCAAACGGGAGAACGTTATTTTAACGAGTCACAATCTTATACAGATGCTGGCCATGCGATTCTTGAAAGGCAAGAAAAGAATGGGAAAGCGATTCACTCATGGCTTATTATGGAGAGCAGACATCGAAATAAGTATTTGTTTGGTAACATGCTCCCAAGAAGAACTCCTAAAAGTGCAATTGAAAGCGGATTCTTAATTAAAGCGAATTCCATTGAAGAATTGGCGGAGAAATGCAAAATTAACATAGAGGGGTTAAAAAATACGGCTAACAGGTTTAATGATTTTTCAAAAAAAGGGTTGGATGAAGATTTTGGGCGTGGAAACTCAGTTTATGATAATTATTACGGCGATCCTACTTATAAAAATCCTAACCTGGGTGCTATTGAAAAACCGCCATTCTATGCCTGTAAAATTTATCCTGGTGATTTAGGGACAAAAGGCGGAATTGTAGCTAATGAACATGGGCAAGCTCTTCGCAATGGATTACCGATAGAAGGGTTATATGCAACTGGAAATTGTTCAGCATCCGTTATGGGACGTGTATATGCTGGTCCAGGTGCCACATTAGGACCATCAACGGTATTTGGCTATATATCCGCTAACCATATTAAAGAGAAACTACTAGTATCAGCTGAATAAGCCTTAGAGCTCGATATTTCACCAACGCACTCTGTATTAAGTATTAAAATCAACTCCGGTTTGAAAGTCTTCCTCTACTTGATAAAGGAAGACTTTTTGAGTTCGCTAAAATTCTTTCTTATTATTAGTTAAAATGATTTTTTCTATTAAATCAGCCATCATACATGCTTGTTTTTTTCCAAGATTTATATAAAGACGGTGCCTCCCTAACAAGATGAAGCTTATAATAGACTCAGGACATATTGTACTTGAAAGTAGGAATGTAATTCATGAGTTCGAATGAAGATAAACCTTTTCGGGATATGGGGATAAAAGAAAAGATTACAACTGTGGTGATTATCTGCCTAATTGTACTCATTCCTTTGTCGTTTGTGTTGGGTGTTACTTACTTTAGTTTTGCGGGCTTTTTTAGATTGTTTGGGGGAGAGTATGACTCTCGATTTACACTCTTCCTATTTGTTGTGTTTCTCTTTTTGCTTGGTTTGGTGTTGGATTTGTTTTCAATGGTGCTTGTTAAATTATCAAAACTCTATATATCTGGGACCTACCAATTATTCGCTGTGAAGTTTCTGTTTAACTGTATCTTTAGTTGGCTGACTATTTATACAGTAGACGAATTTATGGGTCGCATTACAGTTCCTTTTATAGTGGAAATAATCGTGGTTATTTTTATGTTCTTCCTTGAAGAGGCTTTAGAGCAGAAGGAAACTTGAAAGACTATTAATATTTAAATACATATAATTGGTAAAAAATTTTATTATTAATCTGCTTAATTTTTAATTGGGAGGAGATTGTGATGGAAGAGGTTAATAGTAACGAGGTTTCAGGATATAAAGAAAAGCGAATTCGTTATTCCATTTTCAGTACAAATAAAGATTCACGTAGCCTGGTCATTATGTTTCCTGGGTTGGGATATACGGTTCATGGACCTCTTTTTCATTTTGCCACAGGGTTATATTTAAACAAAGGGATAGATGTATTGCAATTAGAGTACCCATATGGAGATTCTTTTTATGAGGATTTCACCTACAAACAGCTAGTTGAAGCGGTTATCTATGATTCCGGAGCAATGATTGATCATGCTCTGAAGGATAGAGAGTATGAAAATTTCTACCTGATTGGAAAATCACTTGGTACGATCGCGATGAGCAATGAGCTGAAAAAATCTCAATTCAAGGATGCAAAAGCTGTTTGGCTGACACCTTTACTAAAAAGAGATGATGTATGGAGTGCTATGAAAGACAGTTCTGTCAAAGGATTATGCTTTATTGGCGACCATGATCATCAATATATAGAGGATAGATTCAAACAATTGGATTATCATCCAAGTATGAAAACAAGGCTCTACCCAAAGGTGTACCACGGCATGGATTATGAAGGAGATATACTTAAGTCGATAGATGTATTAAAGGATATCATAGGTGAGATTGATCAATTTTAATTTCCATATAGGATGGAAAGTTTAAAAGCTTCATGCTGGGAGAGAAAGAATTTAAATCGTTTATGTGAATGAAATGCATAGGGACTATACCTTTTTTACATAATAAGAAAAATAAACAACTTAGGAGGATTCTTTATGAGAAAAAGAAGTATAGCAGTACTATTGGCATTCCTATGTATGTTCAGTTCACAGGTTCAGGCGGAAATTGGTCCTAAGGAAAAGGACTATTATGATAATTATCGAAGTATTTTGCAGGTTATGAAGGAAAGTATGTCTGAGGCTCCTAAAACAGGGGATCCATCGCTCGATTTTTTGTATGAAATGATTCCGCATCATGAAGCAGCTGTTTCTATGGCAGAAAATTTATTAAAATATGACGGTGCCAATAATCAGCTGAAAAGACTGGCAGATACGATAATTAAGGAACAGTTAAATGGTATAAGACAAATGGAGGAACTGAAAAATAAGCTAAAAAATAATCCTCAAGTGAATAAGCAGGCAGAAGCTGCTTATCTACAGACCTATAATAACATTTATAGCTCAATGATCACTCAATTGGAGGCTGCGAAACCAACGGGAAATGTTAATAGAGACTTCCTGACTGAAATGATTCCACATCATGAGGCTGCTATTGAAATGGGCAAAAATATATTAAGGTATACTCAAAATCCTGAATTAAGGACTATCGTACAAAAGATGATTGTTACACAACAAAGGCAAGTTGCAGAAATGAATAATTTATTAAAAACTATTCGATAAGCATAAAGAAGGTGACGTGAGAGTAAATCACGTCACCTTCTTGCTTTTTTTAGCATTCATATTAATCGTTATTGCGTGCTTCTCCGCCTTTTTTGCCGATCTCGCGGTAGAACTCTTTATCATGGTTATCGGAAGTAGCTTCTCCGCCCTTTTTACCGATTTCTTGGTAAAACTCTTTATCATGATTATCAGAAGTGGATTCTCCACCTTTTTGTCCGATTTCTTGGTAGAATTCTTTATCATGATTTTCGGAAGTAGCCTCTCCGCCTTTTTGTCCAATTTCTTGGTAGAATTCTTTATCATGGTTTTTCGAAGTAGCTTCTCCGCCTTTTTTGCCAATTTCTTGGTAGAATTCTTTGTCTTGCTTTTTAGATGTAGCTTTTCCGCCTTTGCGTCCTGCTTCTTCTCTAGACATTTTGTCTGCCATAATAAATCGCTCCTTTGGGTTTATTTTAATTGTTTTGTTGTATACTCTGTATATTTCCAACGTGAGTATAGTAAAAACGCTAAATTGAGTCTTTAATTCAAATGTAACGTGTTTGTAAATAGTTGAAAAAAAGAATCCTTTTTGAGGAAATTGAAATGTATTAGTAAGTCTGTAAGCCTAATAGAGTCAACAATTCGGTTCATAAATTTCTATGTTTATACCAATATGCTTTGAACTATTTTATTAATTTAAAAGTGTATTTAAAAGATTGAGAGTTATAGGATATTCGAATTGTATTGAAGAATAAGTAAATCTATTCCTTTTTAAAACAGAATTCGCATTTATATTTGAGAGATATTGATATAATGGATGAGTTGAGACTAGAAAAGAGAGGAATAAAAGGATGCTGGGGAAATTTTTTTCATATTATAAACCGCATAAGCGGCTATTTTTGATTGACTTTACTAGTGCCATTATAGTTGCGTTGCTGGAGTTGGCTTTTCCGATGGCAGTCCAATGGTTTGTTGATGAATTGCTGCCGACAGGAAATTGGAGCATGGTCGTGACGGTCAGCATTTTATTATTAGCTGTTTATTTACTGAGTACATTCCTGCAATTTATTGTGAACTATTTGGGGCATAAGCTAGGAATAAATATTGAAACAGACATGCGACAGGAGCTCTTTAATCACGTTCAGCGGCAATCATTTCGATTTTTTGACAACACAAAAACCGGCCACATAATGAGCCGAGTGACAAATGATTTATTTGATATTGGTGAATTTGCCCACCATGGACCTGAGGATCTTTTCATCGCAATTATGACATTCTTCGGTGCCTTTGCCATCATGTTTAATATTAATCCTACTTTAGCGATCGTGGCGGTTATTCTAATTCCATTTTTAATATGGCTGGTGACATTCAGCAATATGAAAATGAACGCAGCATGGAAGAATATGTACGGAAGTATTGCTGATGTAAATGCTCGGGTGGAAGACAGTGTAGCAGGTGTGCGCGTTGTTCAATCGTTTACTAATGAAGCGTTTGAAATTGATCGCTTTGAATTGAATAACAGGTTATTCCGTTCTGCCAAGCTTGTTGCATACAAGGTGATGTCGTGGACACATTCTTCTATTTATATGATAACAAGGATGCTGACATTGTTGGTTCTTGTAGTAGGAGCCTGGCTCAGCTTTAATGGAACATTATCTTATGGAGAGTTGATAAGCTTCGTATTATATACGAATGTATTAATTAAGCCTGTTGATAAAATCAGTGCACTGCTTGAGCTATATCCAAAAGGAATGGCAGGCTTCAAGCGTTTTCGCGAGCTTATTGAACAGGAGCCAGATATACAAAATAAAGAAAATGCCATCTCAGTAAGTGGTTTGAAGGGGGATATTTCCTTCAGTCATGTTGATTTCAGCTATGATGAATCCAAACCAGTCTTACACGATGTCAATCTTGATTTAAAGGCAGGAGAAACAACTGCATTTGTTGGTCCATCCGGTGCCGGAAAAACCACGATATGCTCACTTATCCCACGTTTTTATGACGTGGATGCAGGGTCTATTAAAATAGATGGAATGGACATTCGCGATATGACAACTGAGTCACTCCGTAAACATATTGGAATTGTACAGCAGGATGTTTTTTTATTCACAGGAACCATTCGCGAGAATATTGCTTATGGGAAACTGGATGCCTCATTTGAGGAAATTGTAGAAGCGGCCCGAAAAGCTCATTTGGAAAAGATGATTGAACAGCTGCCGGATGGATACTATACGCAGATTGGCGAGCGGGGGTTGAAGTTATCTGGAGGGCAGAAACAGAGGCTTGCAATTGCACGTATGTTTTTAAAAAATCCGCCAATCCTTATTTTAGATGAGGCTACATCTGCCTTAGATACGGAAACGGAAAGAATCATTCAGCAATCGTTAAATGAATTGGCAGCGAACCGTACTACGTTAGTAATCGCACATCGCCTGGCAACCATTCGTAATGCCGACCGTCTGATTGTTGTAACTGAGGATGGGATAGCTGAAGATGGGTCATATGAAGAATTGCTGAATCAAAATGGGATATTTGCAAACCTGCATAGAATTCAATTTGGGAAAGAGACTGTTTGATAAAACATTAAAAAAACAGGTAGAAGATGAACGGCGTCTCCAATTGTTTAACAATCGGGAGCTTTGTTCAGACAGCTACCTGTTTTTTTGTATTATTAGTTGTTTACAATCTGCCTTGGAGTGCCACCATTGTGCGGTGAGTTTGGTTTAGAGTTCGGTTGGGCAGGCTTCTGTTGGTCAAATGATGATCTGTTCTTTTCGTTGTTTAATTGATTAGCTTTTTGTTTTTCTCTCACTTGTTGTTTGGCTTTTTCATTCTCTTTGGCTTGCTGCTCTTTTAACTCTTTTGCAGCCTTCTCTTTTTCTTGTTCCATTCTTTTTTGATCTTCAGCTTTTTTGGCAGCTTCTTCTTCCTTGGTGAGAGCGTCTGTTACTTCTTTCTGTAATTCAGCTATTTTAACTTTAAAGTTATTTTCCCATTTCATATAAGTTGGGTACTTACTTAGATTCTTTTTCTTTAAATCTATGGATTTTTTCTCAAGTGCAGGCAGCTTGTTTAAGTTCTTTTGGGCGTCCGTAAACTTATTTTCCTTCACTTGTCCTTCTATTAAAACGAGTAAGTTATAGCGTTCCACATCATATTTAGTGTCTTCAGCCGTACGTTTTGCTGGTGTAACATATTTCTGTGTAAACAGAGTACGAGCACCTTTGCCATAAAGCGGGGTCACTTTTTTCTGCATTTGCGTAATAGTTTGGTTTAATTTTTTATGTGAATCAGGTAATTTTGAGCTTACTATACCATCATTTATCAT
This sequence comes from Pradoshia sp. D12, assembly GCF_008935075.1. Taxonomy (NCBI): domain Bacteria; kingdom Bacillati; phylum Bacillota; class Bacilli; order Caryophanales; family Bacillaceae; genus Pradoshia; species Pradoshia sp. D12. The sequence goes on from NZ_CP044545.1 coordinate 178,308, forward strand.
TTTGACTACTGCTTTGTCAGCAGTTTGAAGAGTGGATCCATATTTGACCGCATTCATAAAGGTCAATGAACGTGATGTATATGTTTTCATGGCGGTGATATCTGCCTTAATTGATTTCGTATGCTTGCTTGGCAGTTTATTTACTTTAGATTGCAGGGCTTTAATATCCTTTGTCACTGTATTATAGAGCTTCTGGTGAGCGTCTGTTATTTTTAGGTTAGAGGTACTCTTAATGTCAGTATAATAGTATTTTTCGAGTTTCTTAGCCGTTTTTAATTTAGCAGCGGAGTCTTTTTTCAATGTGGCTGCCGACTTTTTATCCCGTGCGTCTTTTAGCTTTATGCTCTCCTGTGCAACGTATAGGCCTACTCCCTGATTTTCTTTCCAAATCTGAGAAAACTGTGACACGGGTAGGTTTGTTTCACCTGCAGGTTTCCCAATCTCAGGTGTAAAGCTAGGCCTTTTTTTAGTACTGATAAACCAATCCGAAAATCCACCGCCTGAAGGGTTTTTGCCTGGATACACCAATGAGTAGCCTGTCATTTTGCCAATCTTCTTAGCGTATACATGATCTCTATTATAATTGGTTTTACTTTGTTTATAATTCCAATACAGAATACGGCCGCTGCTATGATAGGCAACAGTCATTTCTGGATTAATTTGATTAACAAATTTTACAACAGCCTTTACTTCCTTCGCTGATTCAGGTGCTTTCCCTTTATAGTTCTTGTAGCTTGGAGATTTCGGAGAGTTTTTGATTTTACCCCAATCTGCCTTATATTGTCTATTTAAATCAATCCCTTTGGCATTTGCCTTCCATCGTTTAAAGTTTTTGCTTCCATTATTCATTTTGATAATTGCTTTATGAGTGCTCTTAGGAAATGCCTTTAAACCTTGTTGCTGAAGAGTTACTCCATCAGGATTCACCATTGGAACAAACCAAATAGTGGAGGAATTAAGAAGACTTTTTGCGTTGTATCCGCTGATTTTTTTATTGCCCTTATAGGCCGCTGCATATTTTTCAATCATGTACATATTTAAGCTGGTCGTCAGCCATTCACGAGCATGATGGGAACCATTGATAAAAACATTGGTACTTCCCTTTCCAAGACCTACAGCATATATTTTTCTGCCGTATTCAGATGCACCAATTGTCTTTACTTGTACCAAATCCGGGTAAGCTTTCTTTAAGGTTGTAATGTCTTTCCCCATTTGTGTGTATGTATACGTCTTATTCGGATTGACAATCGTTTTCGAAGCAGCTTTCGTTTCCCCGGGTAGCTGAATCAAAAGTGAGAGTACTAGCATCATGACAATTAACTGACTTATTTTTTTCAAATATCCCCAACCCTTTCTAGTTTTGTAATCATTAACCATCTATAAGTATATTATATTTACTTAGTTAGCAGAACTTTAAGATATAGGATTGTCGAAAATTTGGTTATTTTGGAGGGATACCTAGAGTTTGTTGTCTAGCTACTAAATTTTATAGGTCAATATCACTGTTAGAAAGAATAAGACAATGGATACAGTAAATTCCTATTCATTTTTATATAGAGAGGTATAGAGACATTGTTGGGGGGATTTTTTATCCAGTAGATTTATAAACAAGAAGTTTTGCTTCCGCCATTTGCAGGGTAGATATACTCTCATTTATAGTGAATCTTTGGAGGTGCGGATTTGGCTATTCTGTCTATACCAATTTTAACAGCAGTTTCAGTTTATGAACTCCAAAAAACAGCCTGGACGTTTAATCAGTCCAGGCTGTTTCAACTTATTCTATTAAAATGCTTCTTGCTGTGATTCAGCAGGAGGGGAGAATGCTTTTTCTGATTTGGAGATTACCACTGATGCAAGAGCATTACCCAGTACGTTTACAACCGTTCTACCCATATCAAGGATACGGTCAATACCAGCGATGAACGCTAAACCTTCAACTGGAATACCTACAGTACCTAGGGTAGCTAATAAGACAACGAAGGAGACTCCGGGTACGCCTGCTATACCTTTAGAGGTAATCATTAACACAAGCATTAGAGTTACTTGCTCCATTATGGATAAATCAATATTGTACATTTGTGCAATAAACAGTGCTGCTAAGGCTTGATAAAGAGTAGAACCATCCAGGTTAAAGGAATAACCTGTTGGAATAACAAAGGTAGCAATATGCTTTGGACAGCCCTCTTGTTCCATCTTATCCATGATTCTAGGTAAAACGGCTTCAGAGCTTGCTGTAGAGAAAGCAAGGATTAGTTCGGCTTTTAACACTTTAAACAATCTGAAAATACTGTAGCCGACTGCCTTGGCAATTAATCCTAAAATAATGATCACAAAGAAAATCATCGTTCCATAGACCGTTATAACTAACTTACCTAAGGGGATAAGAGATTCCAATCCAAATTTAGAAATTGTAACACCAATTAATCCAAATACACCAATCGGTGCAAATTTCATAATGAGGTTAGTTATATAAAACATAATCTGGGCCACGCCATCAAAGAAGTTATAAACAGGCTTTGCTTTATCACCTACAGCAGCAACACCAAGTCCAAAAAGGACAGAGAAGAAGATAATAGCAAGCATATCTGTTGTAACAAATGCTTCAAATGGGTTGGCTGGGACAATATGAACGATCATATCAATAATAGATTGATCTTCCTTAGCTTCAGCAGACCCAACATAGCTGGATATATCCGTTTGCTCCAAATTTTCCATGTTTACGCCTTTTCCGGGCTGGAAAATATTTGCGGATACTAGTCCGACAACAATGGCTACCATAGTTACACATACAAAGTAAAGTAACGATTTACCACCAAGTTTCCCGACTGCTTTTATGTCTCCAACGCCAGCTATAGCAACAATAATACTTGAGATAATGATAGGTACGACAATCATTTTAATTAAATTGAGGAAAATATCTCCAAGCGGCTGTAGGTACGTTTGTGCTGTTGTGTTCTCATAAAAAATTGCACCAACAATAATTCCTAATACTAAGCCGATTAAAATTTGAGTAGCTAATGAAAATTTAAGTTTAGATGTTTTCATATAGTTAGCTCCCTTCTTTGGATGTTTTTTAGGATAAAAGCGTTTCGTGTTGAAATTCTTACTTCCTATCTATCATAAAGAGGAATATTAAAAGAGTGCGGATAGAAAGAGAGAGCAAGAAATATGAGTAGTTAGCTATGTAATAAACTAACTAAATCCTTTTAGACAGAATTAACAAAACAATAGAGGTATTACCACGGAGAGGCAAATTTAACAGCTAAGGGTATTAATGGCACAATAAACACATTTTAACACAAATGTTCAGAAAAGAGGAAATTTGAGAAACCGAGCATTTAAGATAGTATATTTAGGACTGGTAAATTAAAAGGTAAGGGTAGACTTCATTACAGAACTGTACAAGAAAATATATACATCAATGTTATTTAACAGTTGTTTTCAGGACTTAGGACACATTTTTAAAAATAATTGTTTATTTTTGGGAATGGATGGTATGGAGATACAAAAGGAGGAAGCGATCTATGTTAAAGAAAAAAGGGATGTTCTTCGTACTGTTCATACTAATTTTATTGGTAGCCTGCAATAAAGACGTAGCCGAGCAAACAACGAATGATACAAAGAATAGTGGCTCGGATAAGGTAGAGAGTAAAGTGATAGATATATACAATAATAAAGAAGAGAATATTGGAACAGCAGAGCTTAGTGAGGTAGCGAAGGGAGTAGTGATAGAACTGAAAGCAGATGGACTGCCGCCAGGACTGCATGGATTCCATTTTCATGAAACAGGAAAGTGTGAGGCACCTAGTTTTGAGACTGCAGGCAGTCATTTTAATCCAACTGATGCGAAGCATGGCATGGAGCACGAGGATGGTCCGCATGCCGGCGATCTTCCTAATTTGGAAGTGGGTGAGGATGGGTCCGTTAATGTGACGGTAAACGCAGAAAATGTGTCACTATCTAAAGGGGCCGATGCTGCTTTAGTAGATTCTGATGGAACCGCCTTGATTATACATGAAAATCCAGATGACGGAAAAACTCAGCCAACAGGCGATGCCGGTGATCGGTTGGCGTGCGGAGTCGTAAAATAAAATGAATCATAGGAAGAGTGTCATAAGGAGAGAAATATCAGGTAGGCTGAATCGTACTGGTTCAGCTTTTCTTTTTAACCAGTAATTTTTTATAAAAAAGAGATTAGACAGGGGTTCTCTCTTGAATTATAGTAAATAATATACATATTAATCCCGTATTGGAGGTATTACATCAATGACAGAACCTCTTTTTTTAAAACCTGTCTTTCAGGAGAGAATTTGGGGTGGAACAGAGCTGAAAACTAAATTTGGCTATGAGATTCCATCTGAACATACAGGTGAATGCTGGGCGATATCCGGTCATAAAAACGGCCCGTCCATTATCGAAAATGGCCCTTATGCAGGCAAGACTTTAATCGAATTGTGGAATGAGGAACGCCATTTATTTGGTGAGATGGAAGGGAATGTGTTCCCTCTGTTAACAAAAATATTAGATGCCAATGCAGATTTATCCGTGCAGGTTCATCCGAATGATGAATATGCAAACATTCATGAAAATGGTGAACTTGGCAAAACAGAATGCTGGTATATCATTGATTGTAAGGATGGCGCTGAAATGATTTACGGGCATACCGCGCAATCCAAGGAAGAGTTTGCTTCCATGATTGAGAAGGGCGAGTGGAATCATTTACTGCGTCGCGTTTCCATAAAGCCAGGAGATTTCTTCTATGTTCCAAGTGGAACGGTCCATGCTTTATGTGAAGGGACGCTTGTACTTGAAACACAGCAGAGCTCAGATACAACCTACCGTGTATATGACTACGACCGCACGGACCAAAACGGACAAAAACGAGAGTTGCATATTGAAAAATCAATTGATGTGAGTATGGTGCCGCATCAGGATGCAGAAGTGCAGGTTTCCAAGACCGTATTGCCAGGGGCAGAATTGACTACGTTTGTGGAAACGGAGTTTTTCTCAGTTTATAAATGGGATATTAGTGGATTATCTTCATTTGACCAGAATCAGCCCTTTATGCTTTTTAGTGTTATTGATGGAGAAGGGGCTCTTAGAATGAATGAGGAGACTTATCCGTTAGAAAAAGGTGCTCACTTTATTCTTCCATCGGGTACAGGTAATTTTGAACTTGAGGGGAATCTTTCCTTGATTGTGTCACATCCATAAAGAGAAGCGTAAGGGGAATATCCTCTTACGCTTTCATTTTTTCTGTGAATCGCTTTGTGATTTGCTGAGGTCTTGTTATTGCACCGCCTACAACAACAGAATGGGCACCAACCTCTAAACAGCGCTTAGCCATTTCAGGAGTTAGAATATTTCCTTCTGCAATGACTGGGATTTTGACGGTTGATACAAGATCCCGCAATAATTTGAAGTCATCATTATAAATGAATTTCCCCTTTGAATAAGGTGTATAACCAACTAGTGTGGTTGATATACAATCAAATCCAATTCGTTCTGCTTCAATTGCTTCGCCCAGAGTGGAGATGTCAGCCATAAGTAATTGATTAGGGAAGTGCAGGCGAAGAGATTGGACAAAAAATTCAAGTTCCACATTAGATGGTCTGGGACGATAAGTTGCATCCATCGCGATCATATCTGCTCCGGCAGATACAATATCGCTTACCTCTCGGAGCGTCGGAGTGATATAGACAGGTGAATCAGGATATTCACGCTTCACAATTCCTATAACAGGTAAGGGGACCTCCTGTTTGATTGCAACGATGTCATCATGTGAGTTGGCGCGTATTCCGCCAGCACCCCCCTGCATGGCAGCAAGCGCCATTTTCCCCATAATCATTGGGCTGTGCAGCGGTTCATCTTCAAGTGCTTGGCATGAAACGACTAAACGTCCTTTGATAGCCTGTAACATATGTAATCAAGACCTCCTGTAATAAATATACGAGTTACTATCCAATTCTATTTTACACAGTTGAGCTAATCATGTTTAGGATAATTAATTAAATATTATCCTGCGTTGTAATCTGTTGAGAGAGGAGTTGATTTTGTATGAAAAATATTTCACTTTATATGAGTGCTACATTAAGAGATATACCAGAAGCTATCTTACCAAGCGGTTTTAATTTTCGACTGTTCAGAGAAGGTGATGAACAATATTGGGCTGAAATCAATACGGCTACAAAGGAGTTTACCAATATGAAATCCGCTCTGAAACGGTTTGAGTCTGAATTTATGCCATATAGGATAGAGGCGAAAAAAAGGGTAATCATTCTTGAGACAGACGAAGGAAAACCGGTGGGAACCGCTGCTGCCTGGTTTGGCGATTTTAACGGTAAACAAACTGGCAGGCTACATTGGGTTGAAATACTGCCTGAATATCAGGGAAGGAAATTAGGTAAACCCCTTGTAATAAAGGCACTCGAAATTCTGAGCTCTTTCCATAATGAAGCCTATCTGAAAACCCAGACAACGAGTCTGACTGCTATCCATATTTATCTTAAACTCGGGTTTAAGCCGGTCATCAGAAACGCTGAGGATCAGGAGGGGTGGAACTTAGTGTTTTCTCATTTTCAATGTAAAAAATAGCGGTCCTGTTGACTGCCTTTTTAGATATGGATAAAAAATATATCAAGAAGATGATAAACATCTTTTTCGAATATTACTTGCAATAAGTGTGCTTGGAACAAATTATCCATACCTACGAGATAAGCTAATGTACATACTATCTAGTGAAACCGCCGTATGGAAAAGATTCCCGTTTCGTGGAAACGGGTGGAATTGAGGGGCATTCTTTTTTGTAAGAATAGTAGTGATAGAATTAATAATAGTGTAAAGGAGGGAACTCGTTGAATCAGGAATTTTTATATATTGTCATCATTATTGCACTCGGTTACCTTCTAAAAAGGACTGGAATTCTAAAGGAATCTGATGGAGAGGTAATTTCGAGAATCATCTTTAACATCACCTTGCCATCCCTAGTCATTGTATCCCTGCAAACCTCCACTATAACGGTATCTTTATTGGGAATCACTCTTATTGTTATTCTTTACGGGATTCTTTCTACAATAGTGGCCTATTTTGTGTTTAGGAATGAGACACGTGAGATTAAAGGAACTTTTATGATGCTTGCCTCAGGATATAATGTCGGACTGTTCGCCTTTCCGCTTGTTGAGGCCTTTTGGGGCACAGAGGGATTACTGTATTTTGGTATGTTTGATGTTGGTAATTCTTTTATTGTATTTGGATTGGCCTATATAGTAGGAAGTTATTTTTCTGAAAATGGAATGAAGCTGGAGGGGCGCGCCATCCTTATGAAATTTGGTAAGTCCATTCCTTTAATGACATACATTGTTATGAGTGTCTTGAATTTTGGTCATATCCAGCTTCCATCGGCGCTTTTAGAAGTAGCAACAATCATATCTAAAGCGAATATGCCACTGGCCTTATTGCTGCTCGGAATATATTTGAAATTTTCTTTTGAAAAACAGTATATACGCCCAATTATAAAATACTTATCATTCCGATATGGCTTTGCATTGCTGGTCGGTATTTCATTATATTTTGTTCTTCCAGTTGATGATATGTTTAAATACACGATACTACTCGGTTTAGTCCTGCCAATTGGCCTCGCTGTTATACCGTATGCCCATGAATTTAAATATCGAACGACAATGATGATAGGTACGGTCTCAAATTTATGTATCCTCATCAGCATGATCTTAATGTATTTATTTTCCCTGTTTATTTTATAAGTACAATAGAAAACCCCTTTTTCAGCTATGTGAAAAAGGGGGCCTTTACATCTATATTAATTGATGGGGGTTACCAGTTGGAAGCCATCTTGCTCGATTTTTACCGGATGAGCCTGCTCCTTTGTTTTGTGGATAAGAGAGCGGTCTGCCAGCACGCTTTGAATTCCTCTCAGCATGAGGTTCAGAGAAAACAAGCTAAGTATAAAACCAAGTGATGGGCCAAGGACAATCCATTTATTGTAACGCAGTTCATGATAGGAGAGACCGATCATCCCGGACCATTCATGTGAAAGAGAGGTGGCAACATTATAAGGATCACTCATTGGAGCACTAAGGTCTATTGTTTCATAACCCCCAATCACGCACATAAAAGCGCCTAGCTGAACTAGCAGCACTAATGATTGGGCGATTTGCTGAAGAAAAATGACAATCAACCTTGATCTTAAATGATGCCTAATATGGACCTTTACAATCCACCATTTAGATCCTCCCAACAGACGGGATGCATCGATGAATTCATTTTTTAAGTAATACCGAAGTTCATCTCCTATTACGGAGGTTAAAGGAAGAAAGGTAATCAATGAAAGCATTAAGCATTGCTGAAAAATCACATCTATTCCACTTTCAGATATAAAAAACATCATGGCAATCAATATGGTTGGAATAAAACGAAATGCTCGAGTCAAAGGTTCTATTACCCAGTTGAAACGCTGATGATACAATCCATATAAGATTCCACTTCCCATTCCTAAAAACATCCGCAAAAGTCCAATTAATACAGCAATGAATAATGTATATTTAGCTCCTTCAATTACGTTCCAAAATGTATCCTGACCAAGTCTGTCTACACCGAAGGGATGCGTTAAGCTTGGTGGATAAGCCGGTTGATCAACAAGTTTTCCATCTTCATAAATAAGCTCAGGCGGAGGCTCGAGATGCGGTTTAATCCAAGCGGGATAGAGAAGGCTGGTTACAATAAGGATGAATAAAAATAGAAAACCAATCATAAAAGAAGGATTTTTAAGTAATTTTTTTATCATCCGTGTTCACCGCCCATCACTCGTTTTACAATCGTTTCCCCCCATATATCTAATAAATAGAAGGGGATAAATAAGAAGGTCAATCCTACAGCTATAAACTTGATGTCCAGCCCGTTTATAAAGGAGAATAGTCCATCCATATTTAATAAGCGCTCCAGAATGAGCAGGCTTGAGATGATGAACCACAGTAGATATTGCAGATTTGAAAAAATAGTGATTGTCGTGTTGCGAAGGATATGTTTGAAAAATATCTCTCTTTTGGACAAGCCCTTTGCATAAGCATATTCCACATACATCTTTTGTTGCTCTTCACTGACAGATAAATCAATCATTTGGAATAGCATAAAAATCGGCAAGATAGATAGAGCGATAATAGGTAGAAGGTAGACATGATCCTCTCCTAAAGCAACGGGATCCAGAATGAGCAAGCCTGTTTTTTTGAAAATCCATATTGAAAATAATTGAATCGCGAAGATCATGATGACATCTGGGATAGACTGAATAAAGAAGGCAATTTCACGAAAAAAATTCTGAAGGATTCTTGGTGAAAAGTAATGGAATACTTCAAATAATAGAGCGGCAATAAATGTTGCTAGTAAAGTGCCTCCTAAAATAAGAAGTGAATAAATAAACGGGTCTTTGAGACTGACCCAGAACAGTGAAAATTTCGGTATTCCTTGAGAAAAACTATAGTCTACCATGATTTGAATTTGATCGATAAATAAAAATGCCTCATAAATATCCTTGGCCTGGTTTGAGAAAGCCTTCCACCAGCTAATGGATGGATCTGCATTATTCCATACCCATAAAGAACTAAAAAAAAGAATAATAAGGTTTATAGCCAGAATGGTTAATATAAAATCTAATAAATGGGCAGAAATTTTTTTAAACTGTTTCATATGTATATTCACCTACTCCAACATGCTTTCTATATTGGCAAAATCTGAGACCAACTCCCATGACTTGTGTTGGCTTTTGCCATCTGTTTCTTTATCAAAGGTTGTCAAAATTCCATACATAACAATCCCGTCCACTTTTTTTCCGTCATATGTATAAGACCTGTATCCCAGACTGTCTTCTCTGATATACTCTCCAGATTCTCCATATATCTCTTTTACAGAAGCGGGTTGTTTATCAGGTACAAAGAGGACTTCAAGTTTATACTGCTCTGAAATTTTAGGGCGTTTGAATTCATATTTTATGTAGCCGTCTTCTTTGACTTTTGTTTCACCTTCCCATGCGATTTGGTCACTGCCGTTTTCTTTTAAGGTCACATGGAGAATAGAATTTTCATGAAGTGTACTTGAAAGTGATAAAATAACACTTCTATCACTATATTCCTTTATTGATCCCATAATTAAAACATCCTGTCTCAATTGGCCTCTGCATCCTATTAAACTGCAGAATAGGGAAATTATGAAAACTCCCATAACCCACTTCTTAAGCATCTCAATCTACCCCCCCTTTTTATCCCGGTATGTTGGCACTATAATGTTCATTCTATCCAAAGATTAATCAATATGTAAACAAAATATTTTGAATTTTTAATTAATCGATTGATTAAAAAAATACAGCTTCCATTTGGAAGCTGCATTCCTTTTATCTATTTAAATCGCTTATCCCTGGAGCGTGCTCGTTTGGCATTTCCGGTAGCTGTGGAACAGGGAATCCTTGCGGTGGAGGAGTGACTGACAAGGTTCCACCGTTTCTGCTCGGTGTTTGTCCCTGGAAAACTTCGGCGATTCTAGTTGGATCTAATCGGAAGTTAAACTGAGCATTATGGAAGCCCATATCCACGAACTTTTTGCATTCAGGATATTTATTTATATCATAATTTGGAACAGGGAAAATTTTGCCCCAATCCACACCTAAGGTTTCAAGTGCTTTAGCAAAAGCATTTTGATGAGCATTATCCCGGACAATTAAAAACCCGAGAGTCTCACGAAACGTTTGATTATTACTCATTTCATATATTCTTGTTTTCTGAAGTACACCTGTTGATTCGAGCATCAAATTATTCAGCAGATTAGCAATTAAATTACCATGGTCATAAACCCATGAGCCATTCCATGGATTGCCGCCTGCATCTACTGGAAGAGATGACTGAGCTCCCATAATATAATGGTGTGGATTGGCATGTTTGATTGCTTCATCTAGAGGAGCTCCATCTGAGCCACCATCACCAGGTTGTGAAGAAAGGCCAGAATCATTTAATAGTTGATTAATGGTGTTCTGAACAAGCTCGACATGACTGATTTCTTCTAAAAAGATCCCTCGAAGCAAATCCTTATACTGAGTGTCTTTGCCCCTGAAATTGTTACTCTGAAAGAAAAATTGCATCATTGTGCGCATTTCACCAAATTGACCGCCTAAGGTCTCCTGTAAGACTTTAGCAGCAGCAGGATCTGGCTTATCTGGTTTAATTATATTGATTAGCTCTTCTTTGTAATAATACATGCAGGCTTCTCTTCTTTCTTAATGAATTTATTAGTCAGTTGTCGTTACAACATGAAGAGGAGGCGGAACTAACCAGCCTTTTTCTTTGTTTATTTTTAATAATGCGGCCCCGAATTGTGCCTTTTTCATATGGAATTGTCCAAACATTAAGCCGATGTCTTCACGAATACATTGAGCCATTGCCTGAGCACAGGCAACGAGTCCAGCAGCAATATCAGCCGATACAAGTCCAGAAACCTCTTGATCTGTAAACCGTGCACCAGGAGGAATAGCCTCGATTTGGCTTTCCGGTTTTTCAGGTGGTGCAGGCGGCAGAGCAATACCATTATGTTTTAGTAATTCCTGCAGTTGTTTTACATCTGATCTAGCATTGGCGATCATGTCATCTAATAAATCTTTTAAATCATCATCACCAGTATGGTTTTTAAGGGTTTGAAAGCCAGGAATCATGGCCTGTGCACCCATTAATTGTGACCATACAGCAAATACCTCACCATAATGCATTGGTTCTTTTTGCGGATTTCCACTTAAAATGCCCATTAATCAGTCGACTCCTTATATTTAAATTTGAAGAACTCATCTGTTAATATGAACCAATTAACTACCAATTATACGTAAAAGAGGCAACCGATTGAACGGCTGCCTCTACATTGAATATTTTAATGATGGTGTCCATGTCCGCCTTTATGAGGGTTTGTTATTTCAAAACCTGGTTCAGGTAGATGGAAGTACTTAATCCACACTCCATCCAGGAATTCTTCTCGCTTATCAAGCAAGACATCAATATCCTTATCAGTCTTAACAATTTCGTCATGCTCAGTTGGTGTACTCAATTCAATATCATAGTGAGCATGGTCGCCATGCATATGGGAAATCACTACACGAATCATTTTCCCGTCGGCTTCCTCTGTACTCAATAATTTTTTTAATTCTTTGGCGGCATTCCGATTTATTTTACAATTCATTCTATCTCCTCCAATCTACTAGATCTCTTATAAGTGTAACTTAAAAATTTCCATTATTAAAATAATGAAGTATAATATAACCATAAAACTAGTTTTATGGTTATGTGAAGAGGAGGGGAATGTAAATGTCTTGGGTAATGAAAACAGATCATCGAATGCGCTGTATATGCGAAGAAGGTAAACAACAGCTACCAGCCGTTCATAATGAACAATCATTACTGGAGCTAGCAGAAATGTTTAAGGCACTTGGTGATTCTACTCGCCTGGAGATTCTGTCATTATTATTAATTGAAGATTTATGTAAATGTGAAATTGTTACAGCTCTTTCGCTTCCTAATTCCACGGTCAGCCATCATATTAAAATTATGGAAAAAGGCGGAGTTATTAAAGGAAGAAGAGAGGGGAAATATACAATTTATCGATTATGCGAAGAAAGGCTGGAGTCAATTATCAGCTTTTTACGTAAGCAGTAAAAAAGATAGGGGGAAACAAGATGAAGGGTGCTTATAACTTAACAGAAAATGCAATCTCCTCATCTCTTCTGAAGCTTTCCGTTCCTATAATAGCAACAAATTTTATTCAAACCACATATGGAATGGTCGATATGATTTGGGTTGGCAAGCTTGGCAGCGGTCCAGTTGCTGCCATAGGTACGGCAAGTTTCTTCGTTAATTTGGCGCTGGCTCTTGCAACAATGGTCTCGATTGGGAGCGGAGTCAAAATCGCTCATTGTATGGGGGCGAACAAAAAAGAGGAAGCGGCTGAATACATAAAAAACGGGTTTATCATGTCACTGATCCTGGCTATTTTATATACGCTTGTTGTATTTATCTATAAAGATTCATTTATTGGCTTCTTTGAGCTGGGCGATTCTCAGGTGGAGAGAATGGCTGTGCAATTTTTAGTCATCTCTATGATTGGTGTTATATTTTCTATTATAAATTTACTGTACAGTATGATTTTAAATAGTATGGGAAACAGTAAAACGCCATTTCGCGTCTACACTATTGGTTTTCTCGTTAACATGATCTTGGATCCTTTTTTAATTTTTGGGATCGGATTTATACCTGGAATGGGGGTTGTTGGAGCTGCGCTTGCAACATTAACAGCAAACATTATTGTTACGCTCCTTTTCTGGTTTAATTCTAAACGATTCATATCATTAGGGAGCCATACAAATTGGAACGGACGTAAGATGATAGAAGTAATTAAAATGGGGATTCCAATTACAGTCCAAAGAGTAGTATTCATCGGCATATCCATCATTATTGCAAAGATTATTGTGCAATGGGGAGCAGAGGCGATTGCTGTTCAAAAAGTTGGTATCCAAATTGAGTCGATTTCCTATATGACTATTGGGGGGCTGCAGGGTGCGATTGCCGCCTTTATTGGACAAAACTATGGTGCAAACAAAATGGACCGAATCCATGCAGGGTATAAAATAGCATTGGCTATGACCATAGGGTTCGGTTTACTTACGTCACTACTATTTATCCTGTTTCCAGAGCAGCTTTTTTCTATTTTTATCAGTGAGCCTGATAGTATAAAACTCGGAGCAGACTATATGAGAATCCTTGGATACTCGCAGGTATTTATGTGTATGGAGCTTTTAACAGTCGGAGCATTTAATGGGTTGGGGAAAACCTATATTCCGCCTATTTTTAGTATCACCTTTACAGTGCTCAGAATCCCGATGGCCATCCTTCTTTCCGTTCCATTTGGATTAAATGGGGTATGGATGAGTATCGCAATCAGCAGTCTTTTGAAGGGTGTTGTATTGGTAATTTGGTTTATGTTTACATTGCGAAAAATAAAAAATAAGACAGCAAGAATACACGCATAAGAACGGTTGGTAAGGAGAGTACATATATGACAAATATAGACCATAGACTTCTAAAGCTCATGAAAGAAAAACACCTATCGGAAACATTGTTTAGGGGAAATTTTGGCCTTGAAAAAGAAAATAATAGGGTTCATAAAAATGGGACATTAGCTTTAACACCACACCCGTCTTCATTCGGTGACAGAGCAAAGCACCCGTACATTACAACCGACTTTTCTGAGTCTCAGATAGAGATGGTGACTCCGGTGTTCCCGACGATTGATGAGGCGTTTGAGTTTCTGGAAAATATACATGATATTGTGAGTTTAGAATTATCTAAGCAAGGAGAATACTTATGGCCAGGCAGTAATCCTCCTATTCTTCCCGATGAATGCTTGATTCCAATCGCCAAGCTGGAAAACGATCAGGAGACCGAGTACCGATATAAACTTGCACAGAAATACGGAAGAAAAAAGCAATTAATAAGCGGTATCCATTACAATTTCTCGTTCTCTGACGAACTATTGCACGTATTGTATGATGAACAATCCAGCCATAAAACATATAAAGAGTTTAAAAATGATATTTATTTAAAAATCAGCCGTAATTTTAACCGCTATCGAGATTTATTGGTTGATGTGACTGGGGCCAGTCCAGTGTTTCATAATACTTATAACCAAGACTGCGTCTTAAGGGCAGAGCAATTAAATCAAGGAAGTTATTATCTCCCTCAAGTTCATTCATTTAGAAACAGCGTATGTGGTTATAAAAATCGAAAGGACTACCAGGTTTCCTATCAATCAGTTGAAGAATATGTTGAGGATATTCACAATTTGATTCAGAAACATGAATTGTTGAGCGCAAAAGAATATTATCATACGCTCCGCTTGAAGGCAGGTGCTGGTGAAGATCCCCTGCAAGGTCTTTTAGATAAAGGGATTCAATATATTGAGATTCGGTTGTTAGATTTGAACCCTCTGTTTAAAATCGGTACAAGTAAAGAGAATCTCTATTTCATTCACTTATTTATTTTGTATATGCTTCTGCTTGAAGAAGAGGAAAAGACCGATTTGAATTATTTATCCATCATAGCTGAAATGAAGGAAATGGCACGAGAATTATCTCTAGCTGATAAATACATCCATATACTGGTCGAAGTTGAAAATATGCTAATTGATCCGGAACTCTCTTATGCAGCAAGAATAAAGGAAGGTATAAAGCAGTCATCCTACGAATTGTTTCATATGAAACATTCTTTTGATTATTTACACGAAAGTGAAAAACATTCATTCACTTTATTGGGATATGAGGATATGGAGCTTTCAACGCAAATTTTAATTAAAGATGCTATTAAAAGAGGAATAGGAATCGAGATTGTTGATCGAGATGAAAACTTTATTGCTTTATCTGATGGGAAGAAAACAGAGTATGTGAAGCAGGCGACCAAAACATCGCTCGATTCATACAGTACTGTTTTGGTTATGGAGAATAAGCTTGTTACGAAGAAGATTCTTCGAAATGCTGGGATGAGAGTTCCGAATGGAGGGGCTTATCAATCTCTAGAGGAAGCAGTTATGGATTATGAGAAATATAAGGCCAAGCAAATTGTAATCAAGCCGAAATCAACAAATTTTGGTTTGGGAATTACGATTTTCAAAGATTCATTTTCAAAAGAGGACTATGAAAAAGCATTAGGGATGGCTTTTCTTCATGATCGTACTGTGTTGGTTGAGGAATTCCTCAGTGGAAAGGAATATCGGTTTCTTGTAATGGGAGATGAAGTGACAGGGATCCTTCATCGTGTCCCAGCCAATGTGAAAGGTGATGGACAATCCAGTATTGCTGAATTGGTTACAGCGAAAAATAAAGATCCTTTACGGGGAAAGGGCTATAAAACACCCTTGGAGAAGATTCAGTTAGGGGAAAGTGAAGCACTTTTCCTAAAGGGACAGGGAAAGGATTTCGATTATATCCCGGCGGAAGGAGAGCTTGTTTATTTAAGAGAGAATTCTAATATCAGCACTGGCGGGGATAGTCTAGATCTTACTGATGCTATATCAGGGAGCTATAAGGAATTGGCCATTCAAGCTGCAAAAGCTGCTGGTGCTACAATCTGTGGAGTCGATATGATGATTGATGATCCGACTGCCAATGTCAGTGAACAAAATTATGGAATTATCGAACTTAATTTTAATCCTGCGATCCATATTCATTGTTATCCTTACAAAGGAGAAAATAGAAGAGCAGGGGAGCGAATTCTTCAATTACTTTTTGGGAAGTAAAAAGCGGCCGCAACAGGTTTAGTAATATCTGTTGCGGCCTTTTGCTAAATATAAGAAAATAAACTCCTGCCATATTGATTTAGGCAGTCATGCTGAGACAAGCATCAGCGCATTTGAAGCAAGCCCCGGCACATTTTTGGCAATGGTCATGATCGTGCTTTTGACATTCCTCGCCGCAAGCTTTACAAATCACTGCACAAAGATTACAGATTTCTTTTGCAAAAGGACTGTTAGATTGCATTGATTTAACCGCCAATGCACAAATGTCCGCGCATTCTCGATCCAGGCGGATGCAATCTGCCATCATCTTCATATAATCCTCTTCTAAGCAAGCATCGAAACATACATTACAAGCATCTATACATTCAATACAGGCATCTATACAGACTTGGTACATGTCTTTATTCATAAAAAAACCTCCTCATTAAAAATGGTTATATCCCTATCTATTCACATTCCCTTGCTGGAAGGGAATAAACTCAATATGGATGTTGACGTTCGCTAATCTCATTAAAATATCTAAAATGCTTTGACTCTAACGTTACGTCATCATTTACGATATAGGAAGGGAGGGGTGAGAGAGGTGTATAAGATAAAGGAAGTCTCCGAGCTTGCTGGAGTCAGTGTTAGAACTTTACATTATTATGATGAAATTGATCTGTTAAAACCAGCTCATATTGAGGAGAATGGATATCGTTTATATAATGAGGGAAATTTAGCACGCCTTCAGCAAATATTATTTTTTAAAGAAATGGACTTACCGCTAAATAAGATCAAAGCTATTCTGGATGATCCCCAATTTGACCACTTGGATTCCTTGATGAAACATAAAAAGGTTCTGGAGGAAAAGCAGAAGCGGCTGGAGAAAATTATTCAATCCATAGATCAGACCGCCCAGGCAATTAAAGGAGGAAGGAAAATGTCAAGGCAGGATATGTTCGAGCCATTTGATATGAGTAGAGTTGAAGCACATCTAAAAAAGTATGAAAAAGAAGTTAAGGAAAAGTATGCAGACACGGAGGCATTTCGCCAATCCCAGCAAAAAACAAATGGCTATCAAGCAGATGATTGGAAGGCAATTGAAATAGAAAGACAACAAATTTATCAGTCTTTAGCTGAATTAATGGACCGGGATCCTGCGGATAGTGAGGTTCAACAAATCGTCCATGAATGGCGAATGCATATTTGTAAACATTTTTATAATTGCACACCGGAAATATTTAAAGGGCTTGGCGAGATGTATATTTCTGACAAACGTTTTACTGATAATATCGATAGTACAAAGCCGGGGCTTGCCCGATATTTACATGATGCTATTCAAATCTATTGCCGCTAATTAAATAGAATGACGTATAGGTGCCTGAAAAGATAGGCACCTATTTTTTATAAAATTTAAAAATCTTATTTTGCTATATATTTTTGTTGATGTTTCCTAAAAATGTTGTATAATAATCTGAGTTTGGTAGTAAACATTAAGTTTGATAATAATAAACTTTCTCTAGTTAGAGTTTACTTATAATAAACGAAATTGAGGTCATACCATGTTAATGGAAATCGGAAGCAAAATTAAAAATTTAAGATTAAAAAAAGGTCTGACTCAAGAAGAACTTGGTGAAAGAACAGATTTAAGTAAAGGGTATATTTCACAACTTGAAAGAGGTCTCAGTTCACCATCTATCGAAACATTCTTCGATATACTCGAGGTTCTCGGCTGTACCCCAAAGCAATTTTTTGATGAGGAAGAACGTGAACAAAAAGTAGTATACGGAAAAAATGATACGACAGATTTTATAGATGAAGATCGGGGTTATCAAATCCAATGGCTTGTTCCAGAATCAAATGAAAAAGAAATGGAACCCATATTGCTTACATTGCAGGAAAAGGGAGAGTTCAAAAAATTTGAGCCCTCACTTTCAGAGACATTTGGCTATGTATTAAAAGGGAGAATCATGATAACACTCGGCAGAAGGACATACTTTGCCAAGGCAGGAGAAGCAATTTATTTTAACGCAACCGAAGAACATCAGATAATTAATGATTTCAACGGGATTTCAGAATTATTGCTTGTAGCGACGGATTCTTATCTATAATTAATATCCACAAGAAGGAGTAATGAACATGAATGATCATACAATTATTCGTTTTGAGAACGTCACGAAGCAATATGATGACGATCCAGCGGTATTAAATGATGTTAGCTTTGAAATTGAAAGAGGGAAATTCTATACACTCTTAGGACCATCAGGTTGCGGAAAAACGACGATTCTCCGCTTAATTGCCGGATTTATGCAGCCCTCTGAAGGAAAGATTTACTTTAACGGTAAATTAATAAATAATGTCCCGGCCAATGAGCGCCAGGTAAATACAGTATTCCAGGATTACGCCCTATTTCCACATCTAAATGTATTTGAAAATGTTGCATTTGGTTTACGCATTAAAAAAATGAAAAATGCAGACATTGCCAAGAAAGTGACAGAAGCATTACGCTTTGTTAACCTGGCTGGTTATGAAAACCGTGAAATTAAAGAAATGTCCGGTGGACAGCGTCAACGTGTAGCCATTGCCCGTGCGATTGTAAACGAACCGGAAGTAATCTTACTTGATGAACCTTTATCGGCGCTCGATTTAAAGCTTCGTACTGAAATGCAATATGAATTGCGTGAGCTTCAACGCCGCCTTGGTATTACCTTCATCTTTGTTACGCATGACCAAGAAGAAGCATTGGCGATGAGTGATGAGATTTTTGTTTTGAACAAAGGCAGAATTCAGCAAAGCGGTACGCCAACTGATATCTATGATGAGCCTGTTAACCGATTCGTCGCAGACTTTATCGGAGAATCCAATATTGTTCCCGGTAGAATGATTGCCGACTATATAGTAGAATTTGCAGATAAACGTTTTGACTGCGTAGACGGCGGTTTCAGAGAAAATGAGTCTGTAGAAGTGGTAATCCGTCCTGAGGATTTAGAGATTACTACACTCGAACAAGGAAAAATGCAGGTACGCGTTGATTCCCAATTATTCCGTGGTGTTCACTATGAAATTTGCTGTTTTGATGAAGCAGGTAATGAGTGGCTAGTACACTCTACGAAAAAAGCGGTTGTTGGGGAAGAAATTGGGTTGAGTTTTGATGAAGAAGCCATTCATGTCATGCTGCCGGGGGAAACGGAAGAAGAATTCGATAAACGCTTAGAAGCATATAATGAGGCCGGCCATGAAGAATAAAGCGAAAACTCTCTATCTGATTCCATACTCTATTTGGATTGCATTGTTTGTTGTATTCCCGATTATCCTGGTTGTCTATTACTCCTTTATTGGGATTGACGGCCAATTCACGTTGGATAATTACAGCAACTTCTTTACACCAGTCTATTTGAAAATGACATTAAGTTCGTTTTGGTATGCTTTCTTAGTTACAGTTATTTCTTTATTAATTGCATACCCAACGGCATTTTTATTAACGAAAACAAAGCATAAGCAATTATGGCTCTTATTAATTATCTTACCAACCTGGATTAATCTACTTTTAAAAGCATATGCCTTTATTGGTATTTTTGGCACATATGGTGCTGCCAACGCCTTTTTAGAGGTTTTTGGAATAGGAACAAAGCAAATTCTATTTACTGATTTTAGTTTCATCTTTGTTTCTACCTATATATTTATACCGTTTATGCTATTGCCAATTTACAATGCGCTAGAGGAAATGAACCAATCCTATGTAGATGCAGCCAGTGATCTTGGAGCATCCAAATGGATGACTTTCCGCCGTGTCATTTTCCCTCTGACACTCGACGGAGTGAAATCAGGTGCACAGGCTGTCTTTATCCCAGCCCTGTCATTGTTTATGATTACTCGTTTGATTGCAGGTAACCGAGTGATTACATTGGGAACAGCAATTGAACAGCATTTTCTCGTTACGCAAGATTGGGGAATGGGAGCTACGATAGCGGTATTCCTAATTATCGCAATGGCATTAATCATGATTCTGACAGGCAGAAGAAAGTGAGGGATGGACAATGAAAAAGAAATTTAAGCTATCAAATCTATATCTAATCTTAGTGTTTGCCATCCTTTATGCACCAATTTTCTATCTGATGTTCTATTCATTTAACAGCGGCGGAAAAATGCATGGCTTTGATGGTTTTACGCTGCAATGGTATAAAGAAGTATTCGCCGATACGCGATTGCTTATTATTGTGTTGAATACACTGGTTATTGCTCTGCTTTCAGCTACAATTTCTACAGTGATTGGTGTTTTTGGAGCACTGGCCATACATGAGGTACGCAAGAGAAGGACGAAAAATACATTACTTTCCTTGAACAATGTTTTGATTGTAAGCCCTGATGTCATTATTGGTGCTTCCTTCTTAATTATGTTCACCATTATTGGGATTAAACTTGGCTTTATGTCCGTTCTTTTATCCCATATTGCTTTCAGTGTTCCGATTGTTGTAATTATGGTATTGCCTAAACTTCAGGAAATGAGCCCGACATTGATCGATGCGGCTCGTGACTTGGGGGCGAGCCAGTGGAATGTGCTGACAAAGGTTATTCTGCCTTACATCACATCCGGTATTTTTGCTGGTTTCTTTATGGCATTGACCTATTCACTGGATGATTTTGCCGTAACCTTCTTCGTGACAGGGAATGGATTCTCCACACTATCCGTAGAAATCTACTCCATGGCTCGTCAAGGTATATCGTTAACGATTAATGCATTATCAACCTTGCTATTCTTATTTACAATTTTATTGGTTATTGGATATTACTTTATTACACAAAGAAGCACCAAGCCGCGAATGGGGGTTAAGGAATGAGCAAGCTAACCCGTACCCTGATTCTGATTTTGGTTGTATCATTCGGCCTTTTATATTTGATCAATCGATTAAATGCACATGAAGGATATGCCGGAGATAATACCTTAACGGTTTACAACTGGGGAGATTATATCGATACGGATTTAATTGAAAAATTTGAAGAGGAAACAGGCATTAAAGTCATATACCAAACCTTCGATTCAAACGAAGCGATGATGACGAAAATCGAACAGGGCGGTACGTCCTATGATGTAGCTGTTCCTTCAGAATATGCAATCAGCAAAATGAAGGAAGAAAACCTGTTGATTGAAATAGATCACGATAAAATACCAAATTTAAAGCACATTGATTCTCGCTTCCTAGACCTTTCCTTTGATAAGGGAAATAAGTATTCCATTCCATATTTTTGGGGAACAGTCGGAATTGCTTATAATACAAAGCTCCTTCCGAATAAAGAATTCAAAAGCTGGAATGATTTATGGGACGAAGAATTAGAAAATAAAATCTTGCTTGTTGATGGTGCTCGTGAAGTCATTGGAATGGGATTGAATAGCCTTCATTATTCATTAAATGACACGAATGAAGAGCATTTGCAGGAAGCTAAGGATAAATTAGATACATTAACTCCGAACATTAAAGCAATCGTGGGTGATGAGATCAAAATGCTTCTCGCTCAGGAGGAGGCAGCAGTCGGGCTGGTTTGGTCCGGTGATGCAGCTGATATTATGTGGGATAATGAAAACATTGATTATGTAGTGCCGGAAGAAGGCTCTAATCTCTGGTTTGATAATATGGTTATTCCGAAAACATCCAAAAATGTGGACGGAGCACACCAATTCATTAACTTCATGCTGGATCCTGAAAATGCTGCTCAAAACGCAGACTATGTAGGCTATTCCACACCAAATAATGCAGCGTTAGAAATTTTAGGAGAAGAAGTTTCAGGGGATGAACGCTTCTATCCACCTGCTGAGCTAACAGACCGACTTGAGGTCTACGATAATCTCGGCAAAAAGATGCTCGCGCATTATAATGAACTTTTCCTTGAATTTAAAATGCATAAAAAATGACACTTTGAAAACCGATTTCACCTGGGGGTGGGGTCGGTTTTTCTGTTTATCTAAAGAAATGATTTTCTTGAAGTAGCCAGCAAACCAGAATGTAAAAGAGGGACGTAAAATTATGTTATATTTTTCACAATCCAAAAGGAATTTTGCCAGCCATGAACGAAAGAGTAATGTATTAACTTATTAAGGAGGAAAAATACTTGTCCAACACTCTGAATCAATTTGAAATAACTTCAATTTATCACATTACCAATAGAGGGGTTAGAAAGGAGCCAATATTCCATAATATGATCGATAAGCATAGATTCATGATTATTCTTGCTGAAGCCCATAGTAAATATGATTTTAAACTCCATGCGTACTGCCTTATGAACAACCACTTTCACCTTCTCTTAGAAACCTCCAATTCTCCTTTAAGCAAAATCATGCAAACCATTCAACAAAGATATGCCATGTATTTTAACCATACCTACAAATCTCAGGGGCATGTATTTCAAGCAAGTTACTATTTCAGAATCGTTGATAGCTCAAATGATTTTTTAAATGTCAGTAAATATATCCATATAAATCCTGTTGTGGCAGGATTGGTTACAAACCCTCAGGATTATCAGTGGAGCAGCTATGCCACATTCTCCAATCACTCACCTCGCAATCATCCACTAATCGAAACGGATACTACCTATTCTTTTTATCCAAATAATTCAAAAGAATTATATAAAAAATTCATTGAAAAACAATCATAATGGTTGTCATAGACTAAAAATTGCTCATTCATTGAGCACTTTTTTTGTGGAAGAGCATATGAGCATTTCTGGTCCACCTTTATGCAGTCATAAAAAGTTCCCTATATTATGTGGAAGGTGGGTGAAAGGCAGGTGAAGTCCGGGGGAAAGCTGAGCTCTAGCCGAGCTATGAGGCACATATGGACCGGCTATACCGGGGTAAAGGTGGATGAAAGGTGGTTGAAGTCCAGAGGAAAGGACCTATCCCCGAGCTATGAGGCACCTATGGACCGGCTATACCGGGGTAAAGGAGGGTGAAAGGCGGTTGAAGTCCAGAGGGAAGCACCTATCCCCAAGCTATGAGGTACCTATGAACCAGCTATACCGGGGTAAAGGAGGGTGAAAGGCGGTTGAAGTCCAGAGGGAAGCACCTATCCCCGAGCTATGAGGCACCTATGGACCAGCTATACCGGGGTAAAGGCGGGTGATAGGTAGTTGAAGTCCATGACGAAGCTAAAATACGTAAAAAAACCCTCCCATTGATGGAGGGTTCAACATAGTTAGGGATATTATAACTGACTTCCAAAGAACTCTCGTGTCCGTTCTTCTTTAGGATTTTCAAATATTTGCTCAGGAGTGCCTTTTTCCAGGATGTTTCCTTCGTGCATAAAGAGGATTTGGTCAGCAACTTCGCGTGCAAAGCCCATTTCGTGAGTGACAATAACCATCGTCATTCCATCCTGGGCGAGTTCCTTCATGGTGGTCAATACTTCACCAACCAGCTCTGGATCCAGGGCAGAGGTTGGTTCATCGAATAGCATGATATCAGGTTTCATCGCCAGGGCACGGGCGATGGCTACACGTTGCTTTTGTCCACCGGATAGTTTATTTGGGTAAACATCTGACTTGTCATCAAGGCCAACCTTTTTTAATAGCTCTAATGCTTCTTGTTTAGCTGTATCTTTGGCTATTTTCTTTACCATAATAGGTGCTTCAATTATATTTTCCAGTACAGTCTTATGAGGAAAGAGGTTAAAGTGCTGAAAGACCATCCCGATTTTTTGGCGTACTTCATTAATATTATGGGTTGTTGTTTCGATTTGTTCACCTTCAATAATGATGGAGCCGCTATCCTTTTTTTCAAGATAATTTAAGCAGCGCAGCAATGTACTTTTACCAGATCCGCTTGAACCAAGTAAACAGACAACATCGCTTTCATAGACAGTCAAACTAATATCTTTTAATACATGCAGATCTCCAAAGGATTTATTCAGATTTTCGACTTTTATCATTTCTCGTAATTCATTCATTTTTGTTTCCCCCTCTTACTAATCGCTAATTGCCATTCTTTTTTCAAGTGCTCGAAGACCCAGTGTTAACACAGCAACCAATATTAGATAGTAGACAGCAACAATGAGTAAATAGGTCATCTCGTCAAAATTATTGGATCCGAGAGTGGTCGCCACATTAAACAGCTCATTCAATGAGATGAAAGCAGCGAGAGAAGAATCCTTTAGACCGATAATAAATTGGTTACCGAGTGGCGGGAGGGCTCTTCGTAAGGCTTGAGGGAAAATGATTCGGCGCATGGCGAGTCCGCGTGTCATACCAAGCGAGCGGCCAGCCTCCATTTGTCCTTTATCAATGGATTGAATTGTTCCCCGGAAAATCTCAGCAATATAGGCCCCGTTATGAAAGGCGAGAGCCAATGATGCTGCCCAGAAATCCGGTATAAGAAAGATGCCGCTGAACCCAAAATAAAGAATGAAAATTTGGACAATTAACGGGGTTCCGCGAACAAGATATATATAAGCATCAGAAATGTAACCGAGCAATTTAATTTTCGAGATTTTAAGTAAAGCTACAAATAGTCCTATTATAATTCCGATTATGATGGAGACGACAGTCAATTCAAGAGTTAACAGAAGTGCATCGAAGAATACCCCGCGGGTATCAACTAATGTTTGAAAAAAGTGTGATAAATCTTGCAATCGTAACAGCTCCCTTTCATTCTTTATTATCTGGTTTTTGAGTAATATCTTCGCCAAAGTATTTCATACTAATTTTTGATAGAGTACCGTTTTTGCGCAGTTCCTCAAGTGCTTTATTAACCTCTTCAAGAAGTTTTGGATTATCCTGTGGAAGCACTATAGCTTGCTCACTTCGTTCAATCAGCTGTTGTCCAACAATTTTGAAGCCTTCTTTGGCAGCGGTTTTCCCAGTGACAAAATCGGTAATGACAGCATCATGTCGGCCATTGCTTAATGCCTTGAGTGCAGTCACATCACTATCGTATGTTTTAATATCAGATGTATATCTGCTCGCAGTGTCTGCATATGTAGATCCTTTGGCGGCTGCAACTTCTTTCCCTTTTAAATCTTCAACTGTCTTGATATCACTGTCTGGACGGGTGAAAATTTGTGGTCCTGAATAGTAGTAGGGAGTGGAAAAGAGGACGAATTTTGAACGTGCCTCATTAATGGTATGGCTGGCCACTGCGGCATCAGCTCTCCCAGTTTTTACACCTTCAACAATTCCCTTGAATTTCATTTGTTTTTGGACAGGCTCAAGCCCCAATTGTTTAGCGATGGCTTCCCCAACTTCAATATCAAAGCCAGTCATTGTCATATCATCGTTCATATAGCTGAAGGGCTTAAATTCCCCGGAAGCGGTGAAAACGAATTGATCGTTATTAATCAATTCTGCCCCGCTTGCCATTTGCTCCTTTTCTGCACAGGCAGTCAAGGAACCTAGCAGAAGGAGTAGAAAGATAAACGGAAGAATATTTTTTTTCATTCCAGTTGAATCTCCTTTCAGTGTCAATAGAGCTTGCTTTCTAACTAAATACCCATTAATGCCAGTAATTAACCAAAATACTAAAAAACAACTTTATTGGAATAGCAAATAGTAAGAAGAAGGACCTGTATGTCATCATAGAATACGCTGAGATTTTCAGGTATACTGATACTAATTAATAGGGAATAAATAGTATAAAGAAGAAGCTGAAAGATGAATTTATCGCTGATATAGATTTGAATAACTTAAGGAGTGATTTTCAGATGGAATATGATGATAAAGTCAAAAACCGTATTAAGAGGATGGAAGGTCAATTACGCGGGATACTTAAAATGATGGAGGATGGAAAAGATTGCAAAGAAGTCGTGACTCAGTTATCTGCGGTAAGGTCTGCAGTAGACAAGACAATTGGAGTCATTGTCAGCAGTAACCTTATTGAGTGCGTAAAAAATGCGGAAGATGTAGAGAAGGAAAAGTTAGTGAATGAAGCAGTGCATCTGTTGGTCAAAAGTCGCTGAGAGTTTCGGTTGGCTTTTTTTAATAAAATTTGATATACCTATAGGGGTAATGTTACGTTGAAATCTTAAAGGAGGCGGAATCAGTACGATGAAAACAATTGAGCCACAAGAAGTGGAAGCAAAACTAGCTGAAGGGCAGTCCTTAAATATTATTGATGTTCGTGAAGTAGATGAAGTACGTAACGGGAAAATTCCAACAGCGGTTAATATTCCATTAGGCCTGCTTGAATTTCGGATGAATGAGTTAGATAAATCAAAAGAATATATAGTTGTTTGCCATGCAGGAGGAAGAAGCGCCAGAGCTGTTCAGTTCCTTGAATCTGAAGGATACGATGTGACCAATATGAATGGTGGCATGCTAGAGTGGGAAGGGAAAACTGAATAATAAGAAAAGACGAGAACTTGGGGTCTATCCCATTCTCGTCTTTTTTGCAATCATTTTTTTGAAATTAATTGAGTTCAGGTGAATTAATAGAATCCTAATGTTTTTTATTGATGTCCATATCAGTTTACTGGATCCAATTAAATTCTTTGCTCCTACATAATAGGAAAATCCAAATGTAATCAACAAAATCTTAATAAAAATGGGTTCATAATACTAACTTACTATTCTAGCAATAAGCATACAACCATTCAGTGTGTATGCTCCTTTTATTATTTACTCGGATGCTTTTTTCACTTCAATATATAAAAGATGGTGATCTTCAGCATCCTCTACAGTAAAGATGAATCCATCCTCTTCCAATGTATCCCCAATGGCTGCATCGATTTTATGAGTTAAAAACCAACCGCCTAATGTATCTACATCCGGATAGTCCATTTGTATTCCAAGCAAATCCTCAATCTCAGACAATAGCATTTTTGCATCTAGAATATAATGATAGTCACCTATTCTACGAATCTCTGGTAGCTCATCTGTATCGAACTCATCGCGGATTTCCCCAACGATTTCTTCAAGAATATCCTCAACCGTAACAATACCGGAAGTACCGCCGTACTCATCAAGTAACACGGCTATGTGTATGCGTTCCTTCTGCATTTTCACAAGTAAATCGTGAATAGGAATCGTTTCAATTACCGTGATAAGTGGTTTAACATAATCACGGATTGGCATATCTGTTTTCAAACCGCTTCTAAGACTGGCTGTTAGTAATTCTTTAACATTCACAAATCCAATAATCGTATCTTTATCTCCATCTGTAACGGGATAGCGCGTATATTGTTCATTATTTAAAGAAGCAACAATATCTTCTAAAATATCATCCTTTTGAAACGTTTGAATTTCTGTTCGAGGCACCATGATTTCTCTGGCAATCCGATCATCAAATTCAAAGATATTGTTTACATATTTAAATTCAGATTGATTGATTTCTCCCTTTTTATAACTGTCAGTCAGAATCATCCGCAACTCTTCTTCAGAATGGGCAATGTCTCCTTCGCTAGCCGGTTTAATGCCAAATAGGCTTGTGATAAATCGGGCAGAATGGTTCAATGCCCATATAATCGGAAACATCACTCTATAAAACATAATAAGCGGCCGTGCGAAATTCATTGTAATCGTTTCTGCTTTTTGAATCGCAACGGATTTAGGCGCCAATTCTCCCACTACAACATGTAAAAAGGTAATAATAGAAAATGCAATCACAAAGGAAATAATACTTGCTACAGAATCCTGGATGTGCAATTTTTCAAATAGGGGATCAATGAGATGTTTAACGGTGGGCTCCCCAAGCCAACCGATCCCTAATGATGTAATCGTAATCCCAAGTTGTGTCGCTGACAAATATTCATCTAAATGTGTTACGACCCTCTTGGCTGCCATTGCTTTTCGATTTCCTTCTGCAACAAGCTGATCTATTCTGGTCGCACGGACCTTAACAATGGCAAACTCTGATGCCACAAAGAACATCGTACTCACCAATAAAAATAAAAGTAAAACTATATTAACTATGTCCATCGTCTCCATTCAATCTCTTTACCCGTCCGGAGTAAAGATTCACCTCCTGACAAATATCCCTTTGTATATTTCTTCACCATCAGGAACGGGTTTAAACTTTTTTGCGACATATGGGAAAAAATACACATATAAACAGGATACTCCTGTAAGTGACTTTGCTCAATCTTTATGATACTCTTTAAATAGAAAGAATCATGAATGGTGGGCATTCATGATTCTGCAAAAGCCACTCCTTAACGGAGACGAGTATTGATTTTTTTAGGCCTCACTATCTTTTTAGAGCAGTGAGGTCTATTTTTTATTATTTATCGTGATTACTGTTAGAAGTAAGGTGGCAAAGCTGTTACCATAAATGTCTCAAAGATTGACATGGGACATCACTCCATTTCGGATGGTTGGTGTCTGCTTAATGGAAGTGACTTTTGCTAGTTCATTATAGCATACATTTAGTAACAATAAGAACAAGTGTTCGTTTTAAGTGGAAATAATGACTTTCGACTCATCAAAAAAGCTGAGATATATTTATCCCGACTTGGATTCCAATGGTTTTTCTGAAATAATAATCCCATCATCATCAGCATACACAAATTGTCCAGGAGTCCATTCTACGTTTCCGAATGATAGTGTTCCGCCTTTTGTACCTTCGCCTCTCTTTTTACTTTTAAATGGGCATGTTCCAATCGCTTTTATTCCAACTTCTATATGGGCCAAGTCAGCTGAATCCCGGACACAGCCATTAATAATGATTCCGTTTATTTTTCTCTCAGCTGCAATGGCTGCCAACTGGTCACCCAATAATGCACAATTTAGAGAGCCCCCACCATCTACAACTAAAATAGTTCCAGTCTCAATCGTTTCCAAGCTTTCTTTTACCATTGAATTGTCTTCATATACCTCAACGGTTCGTATTTCGCCCTGAAATTCCTTTTTCTTACCATAAGAATAGAAAGGGGTTTTACATAGACTTAACCTGTCAGCGTACTCATCACATAAATCAGCCGTTTTCATGGAAACATCCTTTCAAAATTTAGTTGCAAGTTAATTATATTGAATTTTCTGTAAATTTTCCATTTATTAAGAGATGAATGTTTCTAAATACCGGCTTCATGGGAATATAAGAGATACAAGTTTTCTGAAGATAAGGAGAAAAAATAATGAGTATGTTTAATAAGGTACTATTTATTTACAATGGTTCTGCCGGTCAGACAGAAACAGATCGGGCACTTGCCGCCGTACTCCCTGTAATTAGTACTGAAACGAAAGAATTAAAAGTGGTGCAAACGGAAGAGGCAGGTGAAACCAAAAAAATCTGTCTTAAGCTTGGGGAAGAATATGACCTTGTTATTATCCTTGGTGGAGATGGAACGGTACATGAAGCTGTCAATGGGCTTGCTGCTCTGGATAAGAGGCCTGTTTTAGCTATTTTGCCGGGTGGTACATGTAATGATTTCAGCAGAATGCTTAATATCCCGCAAAATCTAAAAAAAGCGGCAGAGACAATCATGAGTGGCCAACAAGTTCCGGTAGATGTAGGAAAAGTTAATGATGACCACTACTTTCTTAATTTTTGGGGGATCGGGCTAATCACCCATACATCAAGCAATATTGATGAAAACCAAAAGAGATTAATGGGGAAAATGAGTTACTTTATTAGTGCATTACGAACGGTGAAAGAGGCAGAGACATTTCATTATAAAATGAAGACTGATCAAGGTGAGTATGAAGATGAGGCAGTCATGATCATGGTGCTGAATGGGAAATTCATTGGATCTAATCAAATCCCTCTGCCATCCATTAATATGGATGATGGATTATTTGATGTATTAGTAGTGAAAGAATCATCATTTGGTGCGTTTCTTGATTTATTTTCACTTAATTCTCCTGATATAAACCTAAATGATGCTGAAACGAGGCTGTTTCATTTGCAGACCAAATCATTGTCAATTGAAACAGAAGAAGTGCTGGACGCGGACACAGATGGCGAAATTTATTTGGAAACTCCAGCAACTTTGGAAATCCTAAAGCATCATATACACATGATTAAGGGTTATTAGTACCTTGGGGTTACAAAGTACTTCTTTTCCTTTAAAATGGTAGAAAAGCCAGAATCGGAAGTGAGTCTATGTCTAAGTTGATAGAAAATACACCATTTCCCCGTACAAGAGAGGTGCTACGTACTGACATGCGCGAATTGGGGTTAAAAAGAGGTATGAATGTCCTTGTTCATTCCTCGCTATCATCAGTTGGATGGGTGAATGGAGGGGCTGTTGCCATTATTCAGGCATTGATGGATACTGTTACAGAAGAAGGAGCCATTATCATGCCGGCTCAATCTGCGGATTTGTCGGATCCGGCTGAATGGTTGAACCCACCAATCCCTTGGGAGTGGTGGGAAACCGTGAGAAATACAATGCCAGCTTTTGAACCTGCTATTACACCTACATATGGCATGGGGAAAATTGCAGAGCTATTTCGTACATATCCAGGTGTTTTAAGAAGCAACCATCCAAATGTTTCGTTTACTGCATGGGGTAAGCGTAATGGTGAAATCCTTGCCAATCATCAATTGGAAAATGGATTGGGTGAAGGATCTCCACTAAGAAAACTCTATGATTTAGATGCTCATGTCCTGTTTATCGGAACGAGCTATGAAACGAACACCTGCTTTCATCTGGCAGAGTATCGATCTGGTACCAGGGAAGTAATCCAAAAAGGTACTCCCATTTTTGTAGATGGAGAGCGGAAATGGGTGGAGTATACGGATATTGAATATGATGATACTGAATTTGATACAATCGGAAATGCTTTCGAACAACAGTACTCTGTTAGGAAAGGTAAAATCGGCAGTGCTGATTCCAAGTTATTTTCCTTTTGCGAGGCAGTTGATTATGCAGTAGAATTTTTTAAAAATGAAGCGAAGGCGAAGGTTTAGCTTTATAGTTGATTACCCAAGAATGAGAGTCTTTTATTTGCCATGTCTTTTTTACTTGGTGGCTGTCTCCGGCTTGATTAAACATCCTCACTGATCTCCACATCTATCCTGTACAAAAAGAGGCTTTCCCAATAACTTGACTATGGGAAAGCCTCTTGGATTATTTATTCTACGTGCTGCATATCATTTTCGAATAAAAGTTCCATTTTACCATCATGAAATTCAAGCTTCGTTAAACTTGTATTCCCTGGGGGTGTCGCTTTAAAGACATCTGAAAGTGGTGTGTTTTTAATATGCGTAAGCAGAACACGCAGGAAAATAGAATGGGTCACAATAAGGATGGTACCGGAAGGGTTTTCGTTTATAATTCTTTCGAACACATCGACAGCTCTTTTCTTGAGCTGATTAAAGGTTTCACCTGTTTCTGTCTCAAATAAATGTGGCGTTTCCCAAAAGATTTTAAATTCCTCAGGAAATTCTGCCTCAATCTCATCTCTAATGCGCCCGTCCCAATCTCCAAAATGCATTTCACGTAAGTCATCTTCCTTAATCAGGCTAATCTCACGATCACCGATGATATATTGAGCTGTTTCATAAGCACGTTTTGATGTACTGCTGTACACTTTATCAAGTTTTACATCAGCAAGCCTCTTTCCAAGAGCTTTTGCATCATTAATACCTTTTTCAGTCAGTTCGCCATTTCCCCAGCCTTGCATAATACGATTGACATTCCATTCTGTAAGTCCATGTCTAGTTAAGTAGATTGTTAGCAACGTACATGTCTCCTTTGCAATTTGTGAATAATCATAAGTATAACGCAATCAAGGTTGGATAGAAAAACAATGGATTGTCAGTCTAATTTTAAAAAGATCGATCATAAGTGATAAACGTTGAAGAATATACTATAGGGGGGTATAGTATATTTAATAATAGAAAAACGGGAGGGAGGTCACTATGAGCGAGATAGAGATTACTGAAGATATGGGTAATCATTGCCATCATGACCAAGAACGAAAAAGCCATCATTCTGATAACGTAAAAAAAAATTTGATCAGTCGTTTAAATAGGGTTGAAGGGCAGATTAGAGGGATTAAAGGCATGATTGAAAAGGATGTATATTGCGATGATATTATAACCCAGATTGCAGCTACACAATCAGCCCTGAATGCTGTTGGAAAGTTGATGCTTGAAGGCCATATGAAATCATGTGTGGCAGAAAGAATTCAACAGGGTGATATGGAAGTACTCGATGAAGTATTAATTACCATACAAAAATTAATGAAAAAATAGGAGGAATTTAAAATGGAAACAACGATCTTAAATGTAAAAGGTATGTCCTGCGGGCATTGTGTGAAAGCAGTCGAAGGCAGTGTAAGTGAGTTAAACGGAGTTAGTTCTGTGAAGGTTACATTGGATACGGGAAAAGTGGAAGTCCAATATGACCCGGCAATGGTTAATCTAGAAACAATTAAAGAATCTATTGATGAACAAGGATATGATGTCGATTAATATGTGATTAGAATGAATAGGCTAAGCCACGCCCTATTTAAATAATGCAAGTTCAACAATAAGGTGGTGAGTTTATGAAGCATGTCCATTTGCAGATTACGGGAATGACCTGTGCCGCCTGTTCAGCAAGGATTGAAAAGGTACTGGGGAAAATGGAGGGAGTTAAAGAGGTAAATGTGAACTTAGCCACTGAAACATCTGCTATTCTTTATGATCCTACTCTCTTATCAGCGAACGATTTAAGAGGAAAAATAGAAAAGCTAGGGTACGGGGTTACGACTAGAGTATCGGAACTAATGATTACCGGAATGACCTGCGCCGCCTGTTCAGCAAGAATTGAAAAGGTATTGAACAAGACGGAGGGTGTCTTAATTGCCAATATAAATCTGGCCTTGGAATCAGGCACGATTGAATATTCTAGCAGTGAGTTATCTGAGGAAGATCTCATTGCCAAAATAGAAAAACTAGGCTATGGTGCTTCACCAAAGGAACAGCATAAACAGGAAAGTGAAGACCCGAGGCAATCGGCTATAAAAAAACAACAGCTTAGGTTTATAGCAGCTGCTTTCCTTTCATTGCCACTATTATGGACGATGGTAGCCCATTTTTCTTTTACCTCCTGGATGTATATACCGGATATTTTACTGAATCCGTGGGTTCAGTTGGCTTTAGCGACACCTGTTCAATTCATTATTGGTTGGCAATTTTATAAAGGGGCCTATAAGGCTCTGCGAAATGGCAGTGCCAACATGGATGTATTAGTGGTGCTTGGTACATCTGCTGCCTATTTTTATAGTTTATATGAATCTATAGTAAAAAGTGGGCATCATCATGCTGAGATGCCGCATCTTTATTTTGAAACAAGTGCCATTTTAATAACTTTAATTTTACTGGGTAAATTATTTGAGGCTAAGGCAAAAGGCCGTACATCAGATGCGATTAAGAAGATGATTGGCTTGCAGCCTAAAACGGCGATTGTCATTCGTGATCAAAAAGAAGTGAAAGTTCCGCTTGCCGATGTAGTAGTAGGGGACTTAATCTATGTGAAACCCGGAGAGAGAATTCCAGTAGATGGTGAAGTGCTCGATGGCAGCTCAGCTGTGGATGAATCCATGTTAACGGGTGAAAGTGTTCCGGTTGATAAAAATCCAGGGGACCAAGTCTTCGGAGCCACCATTAATAAAAATGGTGCATTAAAGATGAAAGCCATTAAAGTGGGTAAAGATACAGCCCTATCCCAAATTATTAGAGTGGTTGAACAGGCACAGGGTTCGAAAGCTCCAATTCAGCGGTTAGCGGATAAAATATCAGGTATCTTTGTTCCGATTGTAGTGGGAATAGCCGTTTTGACATTTATAGCATGGTATTTTATCGTGGATCGTGGAAATTTCACTACGGCACTAGAAAATATGATTGCTGTTCTTGTAATAGCCTGTCCATGTGCGTTAGGGTTGGCTACGCCGACATCCATAATGTCTGGGTCTGGCCGGGCAGCTGAATTTGGTATTTTATTTAAAGGCGGAGAGCATTTAGAGACCGCTCATCAGATTAATACCGTACTGTTGGATAAGACAGGGACAATAACGAATGGTAAACCGATTTTAACGGATATTATACCAATCGGAAATTGGGAGCAGGAAAAACTGTTAAAACTCATAGCGGCAGCAGAGAAACCATCCGAGCATCCTCTAGCACAGGCAATAGTCGAAGCAGCCCATGAACATAATCTGGAGCTTACAGAGGCAGTAGATTTTCAAAGTACTCCTGGATTTGGAATTCGCGCTTCTGTTGGGCAGGATAAAGTCCTGGTAGGAACGAGAAAATGGATGACGGCTAATCAGCTTGATATCACCTCAACTCAGCCTTTTATGGAGGATCTTGAGAAAGAAGGGAAAACGGCGATGATTGCCGCGGTGAATGGAAATGTGGCTGGTATCATTGCTGTTGCTGATACGATTAAAGAGACATCCGGACAGGCGGTGCAACGTCTAAGGGATATGGGCATCGAGGTGTGGATGATTACAGGAGATAATCAGAGCACCGCGGAGACAATCGCAAAGCAGGCGGGTATTCAACATGTGATTGCTGAAGTTCTTCCAGAAGGAAAGGCGAATCAGATTAAAAGATTCCAATCTGAAGGAAGAAAAGTAGCGATGGTCGGCGACGGAATTAATGATGCTCCGGCCCTAGCGTTGGCCGATATCGGTATTGCTATCGGAACAGGTACAGATATTGCAATAGAAGCAGCGGACATTACCTTGATGAAGGGCGACTTAAATGGAATTGCAGATGCGTTTTATTTAAGTAAGCAGACGATGCGTAATATTAAACAAAATCTATTTTGGGCTTTTGGCTATAATACCCTTGGAATTCCAGTGGCGTTTATGGGACTGCTCGCCCCTTGGTTGGCAGGTGGTGCTATGGCATTCAGTTCGGTGAGTGTTGTCTTAAATGCCCTGCGCCTTCAACGAATTAAGCTAAAGTAAATAGAGTGAGGAAATGCCGACATGGTAAGTGTCGGCATTTTTTTGCGTTGTATAACAAGTATAAGCAGCTGAGGCAATGGTTTAAAACAAATAAAGGAAACTCTCATCTTTTATAGAATGTAAAAAGCATGAGAGGTGGGATATTATGGAAATGGAGATTCCAAGGAAACGGGTGTCAAAGGGGAAGAAAATTAGTTTATGGGTAATTGCTATTTTAGTAGTCATTCTTATAATTGGTTCACTGGGAGCGGTTTATTTTGTTAAACGGCCTTTACCGCAAATGGAAGGTGAACTTGAACTTTTGGGTTTACATAATGAGGTAGAGGTTTTGCGTGATCAAGAAGGAGTTCCGCATATAAAGGCCGATGATACACAGGATTTATTTTTTGCCCAAGGTTATGTACAGGCTCAGGATAGGATGTTTCAAATGGATTTATCAAGAAGGCAGGCATCAGGCAGATTAAGTGAAGTAATAGGGGAAGCCATGCTTAAAAACGATAAATATTTCCGAACGCTAGGTTTGAGGAGAGCTGCTGAAGATTCTTATGAATCCTATTCACCGGAGGCAAGAGAAATACTTCAGTCATTTGCTGAGGGTGTAAATGCCTACATAAAAGAAAAAAAGGCCAAAGGGAAATGGCCGATAGAATTTACCTTTCTTGGGTATGAGCCAGAGGAGTGGACTCCGATTGATTCACTGACGATTGGTAAGTATATGGCTTTTGATTTGGGAGGAAACTGGAACAGTCAGGCTTTTCGTCACTATTTGCTGCAAAGTTTCCCGAAGGAAAAAGCATATGAACTATTCCCAAGCTACCCTGCAGGAGCACCAGTGAATATAACCAAGGATGAACTCGACATAGAAGGCAGTTTATCTTCTTCTGTTGTCCCGAATGAATATAACGGAAGCAATAATTGGGTAGTCTCAGGTGAGAAGACCCAATCTGGAGAACCATTATTGGCGAATGATCCACATTTATCTTTGGCCACCCCCTCTGTTTGGTATCAAAATCATTTGGAAGGGCCTGGCTATAATGTTAGCGGTGTCATATTTGCCGGTATTCCTGGAATCATTTTAGGTCATAACCTAACTATTGCATGGGGAGTTACGAATGTGGGTCCTGATGTACAGGATTTATATATTGAGAAGAGAAACCCTGAACAGGAAGATGAATTTCTTTACAAAAAAGAATGGGAAAAAGCTCAGGTTATTCATGAGAAGATAAAGATAAAAGGACAGAAATCGGAGGATTTTAAAATAACCATTACACGTCATGGGCCTGTCATCTCAGAATTTTTAGGAAGTGTTGGCAAGGAGCATGTTTTGGCTTTAAAGTGGACCGCTTTGCAACCCTCAAATGAGCTGGAAGCCGTGCTTAATATGGGTAAATCAAAAGATTGGACCGAATTCGAAAAAGCGCTGGAGGATTTTGAATCGCCGGCACAAAATTTTGTCTTTGCCTCAAAGGAAGGAACAATTGCTTATAAGGCTAATGGGAAGATTCCTATTCGAAAAGATAAGCAGGATGCTCTTTTACCGGTAGAAGGCTGGACGGGAGAAAATGAGTGGGTTGGATATATTCCATACAACGAATTACCGCGTACGATTAATGCTGAAAAAGGATACATATCAACGGCTAACAATAAAGTAACAGATGAACACTATCCGTATCATATAAGCCATGATTGGGCCCAGCCCTATCGCCAAATGAGGATTGATGAAGTTCTTTCAGGCAATGATAAATTAACGATTGAAGAGATGAAGAATTTGCAAATGGATCAGCGAAATCTGCAGGCGGAGGAGTTCCTGCCGAAGTTTATAGAAGAACTATCAGAGACTAAAGAAACAGAGGCCATTGATGTTTTAGAGGACTGGAATTACATGGATGACAAAGAAATGGCAGCTCCGTTACTCTTCCAACTATGGATGGCAGAAATCTCGGACACCTTATTCGCAGATGATATATCTGAAGAAATGCTCACCCTTTTCAGAGGCAGAAAGCAAGCTGTTGATCAGCTTCTTAGAAAAGCGTTAAATGGTGAAAAGAGTATTTGGATTGAAGACAAGGGTGGCTTAAAGACGGTGCTGGAAACCAGCTTGAAGAAAGCTGTTACAAAAGGGAAAGAGATACAGGGAGGGGTTCTTTCTAATTGGAGATGGGGGGATTATCACCAAATTCAATTTAAGCATCCGCTATCCTCAGTCAGTCCTCTTCAATATGTGTTTAATTATAAGGGGGAACTAGAGAGTGGGGGAAGTGCGGTTACGGTTCAGGCAGCTGGTTACGATACGAAGGGAACTATTAATCATGGAGGATCATGGAGGTTTATTGCGGATCTCTCTGATTTATCCAAGGCCTCACATATAGTCGGACCAGGACAGTCCGGGCAATTGGGAAGCGAATGGTACCAAAACCAAATGGAAGATTGGGTTACAGGGACATATCATCTAACGAAACTAAATGAAAAGAATGGAGTCAAGCTCCGGTTAATACCAAAAATAAAAAGGTAGTATTTTCCGAATAAGTAAAATAATTTAAAACGGTGCGTAAGTTTAGTAATGTTGGGAAAAAAGTCTTATAATTTTATACGAGAAAGTTTGAATCTTTTAAAACAGTGGGATTATATAATTTTAATCTTTATTTAAAAAATAAGGCTGGTGCCTACTCACTTTTTGCTACAGGTCAGATTAAAGGATTACCAATGTTACAACAACTTTACAATATAATTTTTTTACGGTTTTTTGAATCTTTTTTGGTTTAATATCGTCTAGAATAAAGGAGAAACTATTTACACCGATAGGATAAGCAGGGGATAGGTAATTAGATGTAGGCTTGACTAATCAAAATAGTCTAATAGCCACCTAACATCGTATTGATGAAGACATGCCGGAGGGGTTTGTATTGAAACATGGTAAAAGAGATTTTATATACCTTCATAAACAAGAAGCTGAGCATTTTGTAGCTTCATTTGGCATAGACTTTTTTAGTTTTATGCAATCGTTGAAAGAGCCGCCGCCAAATGTTTTATTATTGGATCATCCTTTTATGGATGTTGAATATGATATGCATACACAGTTTAATTATGTTTCCTTTCCCTCATATAAGAAATATTATAAAGAAAGTGGGAAGGAGTATGGGCATATAAGCTGGATTGATTTTGAGGATATTGAGGGGCTGGAAGAATTAGCTCCATGGGAAATCGCTGAAATCCTGTATATCAGACATACATTTAACCATCTAAGATCTCCCTTTTATCCAAAATTAAATAATCGGTTTGTCTATTTAACATTAGAGGATGGCTTTTATAATAAAGTTTATTACCGGTATTGGAATGATTTTTACCAGTTAATTTCCAAGCTAATTCCTGAGCATGTGGAGATAAATAAGCCGGATCGATTATGGCTGGGCGGTAGAAAAAAAACAGAGAACGCAATAATCCCTACAGAGATTCTGAAACAGTTATCCCCTTTGTTTAATGAGGGCGTAATCATCAGCTTTCATAAGTCAATTCAAACAAGACAAACTATCGAGATTCCAGTGTGGGTTGTTGGAGATTATCGGCATGAAGATGAGCTGAGAGATGAATTAAGGACGATATACCAAAAACGGCAAACTGTTAATCTCGTTTATCAGAAGAAAATGAAGGAATGGGTCATAGATGGAAAATAAACCTCCTGTAAAATTAAGGAGGTTTTCCTAATTTATTATACAGATATTCAGGTTCACAAATTATGTTCGAATATGCATATAATAAGAAGAATGTAAGTTTTGCCTATAAGGGGAACGTGTCACATATTAATTTAATGTTCTGAAAAGGAAATGATACAATATATTATGTATCAACTAACGGAGGGTAAATTCAATGAAAATTAAACTAGGATTATTATATGGTGGGAAATCTGCTGAACATAAAGTATCCATGCAAACTGCTATGGCAGTCATCAAAGCATTGGATTCATCTAAATATGAGATACATCCGATTTACATAAATGAAGATGGTGAATGGATAAAAGGGCCGCAATTACAGGGGCCGGTTGAATCTGTTAAGGAGCTAGAGTTTGACCACAGAAGTCAGGCTGTTCAAACAACTGGTTTTAACAGTATTATTGCACACGGATCTGATGATGCATTTGATGTTATTTTCCCATTATTGCATGGCCCGAATGGCGAAGATGGTACAGTACAGGGGTTGCTCGAGCTGCTTAACATTCCGTATGTAGGAAATGGTGTTCTTGCTTCATCTGCAGGCATGGATAAAGTAATCATGAAGAATATATTTGCCCAGGCTGGGTTGGGGCAGGTTGGTTATGTTTCTTATTTACGTTCAGAATGGAGCGGAAATGAAGAAAAGGTATGCCTAGAGGTAGAAAAAGCATTGGGATATCCGTGTTTTGTTAAACCGGCTAACTTAGGTTCCAGTGTTGGGATTAGTAAATGTGAAAATGCTGAAGAGCTGCATAAAGCATTTGAAGAGGCATTCCAATTCGACCGAAAAGTAATCATTGAAGAAGGTGTTACTGCAAGAGAGGTTGAGATTGGCGTTATTGGAAATGATTATCCTGAGTGTTCTGTTGCAGGGGAAATTATTCCGAAAAAAGCGTTTTATGACTATAAAGCTAAATACGAAGATGGCGATACAGCATTGGTAATACCTGCAGAGATTTCTCAGGAAGAATATCAAATGCTGCATGACATGGCAATTAAGGCATACAAAGCATTGGATTGTTCAGGCCTTGTAAGAGCAGATTTCTTCCTTACACATGAAGGAAAAGCTTATATTAATGAAGTAAATACCATGCCAGGATTTACACCATTTAGTATGTTCCCATTACTTTGGAGCCACACTGGAGTGGAATATCCGCAATTAATTGAAAAACTGATTAATTTAGCTATTGAAAGACATGCTGAAAAGCAAAAAATTAAATATACTATTTAATATAATGTAGCCTGGCTGTATAAATGAGAAATGTAAGAATCAGCGCATTAGATTTTCTCGATGGGTTGATTTACGAACATCATTTCCGGCTTATTACTATTGATAGGGTTATGCATACTCAATTAAACGGCAGAGGAATGCTGTACAGCCGATTATTTAATTGGCTGTATCTGTTTTTTTTCAGGGATGATAAAGGGTAATGGAGGATTAATATGATCAAACGTACATTGGCTGAAATTGCAGCTATGGTAGATGGCAGCATAAATGAAGGTTTCAAAGATATACTTGTTTCAGGAGTAACAAATGATACAAGAAAAATCGAGGAAGGCAATCTATTTGTTCCTTTGCAGGGTGAAAATAGCAATGGACATAATCATGTAGAGACAGCATTCGCTCAGGGAGCAGCTGCTTCATTTTGGGAATCAGATGCACCGAATCCTCCTGAAAACAGAGCACTGATTTTTGTTAAGGATAGTTTAAAGGCATTACAGCAGTTATCTAAAGCGTATTTACATGAGTTGGATACGAAAGTAATCGGGATTACTGGCAGTAATGGGAAAACGACTACTAAAGATATGACTGCCTCAATCATGAAAACAAAATATCGGGTACATAAAACAAGTGGGAATTATAACAACCACATTGGATTGCCGCTTACGATTCTGTCTGCTCCGGAAGATACAGAAATCCTGATTCTAGAAATGGGAATGAGCAGCAGTGGGGAGATTTCACTCCTTTCACAGATTGGGCAACCTGATGTAGCGATTATTACTAATATTGGTGAGGCGCATTTACTTGACCTTGGTTCTCGTGAAGGAATTGCAGACGCCAAAATGGAAATTGTCGAGGGTTTAAAGAAGGATGGAACACTCATTTTTAATGGGGATGAACCTCTTCTGTTAAGCAGGGTATCCAAGCATGCATATAAACAGATTACATTCGGCAGCAGCATGACAAATGACTATTATCCTGTTCAAAGCAAAGCAGGAGAGAATGAAATGGAATTTACAATTGATGTAGATGGTCATCATCCTTTCGTATTGCCGCTCTTAGGCAATCATAATGTGCTGAATGCATTGGCGGCGATAGCTGCTGGCAGAACGATGGGAGTCTCCTGGGAACAAATCACAACAGGCCTTGCTGAAGTAAAACTATCTAATATGCGGATGGAAGTATCCTTTGGAGCGAGAGGCGAAAAAATCATAAACGATGCTTATAATGCCAGCCCGACTTCAGTTAAAGCAGCTATTGAATTAGTGAAAGGGATGAAAGGTACGGGCAAGAAGATTCTTGTACTAGGCGATATGCTTGAATTGGGACCAGAGGAAGAGATGTATCACTTCAAAATGGGTGAATTAATCACAGAGGAGATTGATTATGTCTTTACGTATGGTAAATTGGCTGAAAAGATTGCCGAAGGTGCTGCAGAAAATTTGAATAAAGAACGCATTTATCATTTCAGTGATAAGGATCAATTATCATTGAAGTTAAAAGAAGTCATTGATGAACATTCTATTGTGTTGGTCAAAGCTTCGAGAGGGATGAGACTTGAAGAAGTCGTTCGTAGCCTTCAAGACTAAACCTTAAAGATATACTATCCCACGATGTCATTCATTCTTTAAGGATGAATGACATTTTTAAAAATTTCATACATATCTGCATGATTTGAATGAAATCTGGGTAATATATAACTGTATGTAAATAGAGGTTATTTATTAGTTAATTGGCGTTTTTATGCTGCACACTAAACTAGGTTAGTTAATCAATCGATTGATTAGTAGGTAAATGTAATATTTTATTTAATTTTGATACCAAGATCCGATTGCTTTGTATAAATCGAGTCCTGGCATAAATCATCTATGTGTACTACAAACAAAATTCTGTAAATATGTTTATAAACCTCTATTTTATTTAAAACAAATCGTGACTATAACGGCTTATCGTGTACAAGATTAGTGTGCAGCGCCTATTCTTCACCCATCAACGGCTTTAAAAAGGGAGAATACAGTTCTTAAATTAGCTAATTTAGAACCACAAAGGTATCTGTTAATAGCTTGAAGATTTGAAGCAGGACAAATAGCATAATAGAATATTGCAAGTGCGATTATTTGCAATCCCGGTCTGTTTTTGTTAACATAAGTTAAATACATGCGTTTCATGAAAATTTTCCAAATGAATTGGACTTATGAACTCATGCTGCCGGGATACTGACGGCCGCTTTTTTTTGTGAGATCGAACCCTGTGCAACAGGCATGATTAAATTGACCGTAATCCTGTTTTACAGGAATGAAAAATATATTGAAGCAATTGTTAAAATAACACCTATCTTGGGGGTAGAAAAATTAATGACATTATTTAGTGAATTAGGAATTAGCAGCGACACATTAAGAGCAGTAGAAGGCATGGGGTTTGAAGAAGCAACTCCAATCCAATCTGAAACGATTCCACTTGCATTGCAGGGTGGGGATTTAATCGGACAAGCTCAAACAGGTACTGGTAAAACTGCTGCGTTTGGAATTCCGATGATTGAAAAAATCGATGTAAAAAGAGACGAAATTCAGGGATTAATCATTGCACCGACACGTGAACTTGCTATTCAGGTTTCTGAAGAGCTTTACAAAATCGGAGCAGGCAACCGTTCCCGCGTTCTGGCAGTATATGGCGGTCAGGATATAACTCGTCAAATCCGTGCGTTAAAAAAACGTCCGCATATCATCGTGGGTACACCAGGCAGACTGTTGGATCATATTAACAGAAAAACAATTCGTTTGAACAATGTTCATACTGTAGTTCTTGATGAAGCAGATGAAATGTTGAACATGGGATTCATTGAAGATATTGAATCTATTCTATCTTCTGTTCCAGATAATCACCAAACTCTATTGTTCTCTGCAACTATGCCTGATCCAATTCGTCGTATAGCCGAAAGATTCATGCATGAACCAAAAACAGTTCGTGTAAAAGCGAGAGAAATGACTGTACCGGCAATCAGCCAATATTATGTACGTGTTCCGGAAAGAGAAAAATTCGATGCATTAACTCGTCTAATTGATATCCATACGCCGGAATTAGCTATTATATTTGGCCGTACTAAACGTCGTGTTGATGAATTAGCAGAAGCATTAACAGTACGTGGTTATACAGCTGAAGGAATCCATGGTGATTTGACACAAGCACGTCGTATGTCAGTCTTACGCAAGTTTAAAGAGGGAGCAGTCGATATATTGGTAGCTACGGATGTGGCTGCACGTGGTCTTGATATTTCCGGTGTTACTCATGTTTATAACTTTGATATTCCTCAGGATCCTGAAAGTTATGTTCACCGTATTGGACGTACAGGAAGAGCGGGTAAAGAAGGTATGGCAGTTACATTCGTAACTCCACGTGAAATGTCTTATCTTGAAGTGGTTGAACGCACCACTAAAAAGAAAATGGAGCGTATAAAAGCTCCAACTGTTACAGATGCGCTTGAAGGACAGCAAAGAACTGTAAAAGAAAAATTGTACAATGTTGTTTCTTCTGAGGACTTAACGGCATATCTTCCGTTGGCTAAAGAAATGATAGAAGATCATACTGCAGAGGAATTAGTTGCTGCAGCATTGAAATTGTTCATTAGAGAGCCGGATGAAAAGCCTGTAACCATCTCAGAAGAGAGACCACTTCCATTCCGCAAAGATGGCTATAAAGGCGGAAAAGGTGGCGGAAGCAAACGTCCATATAACAGAGGCGGAGACAGAGATAGCCGTGGTGGCGGAGACAGAAGACGCAGCAGCAGCACCAATCAAGGTGGACGCAGAAAGTCTTACTCAAACTCTAAACCAAAAAACACAAGTAAATAAGATTTAAATAAAGGCCAATCCTACACATTAGGATTGGCCTTTTTGTAATGAATTACCTTCCATTGTTCATAATAAGCATAGGAGGTGAGTAAATCTTATGACTATTATTCGCTTAGGTTATGTAGCTATGAGTATGGAATTGAAAAATGCATCCCCCTCAAAAACAATGACATATGCGCAATTCAGCAAGCTGGCAAATAGAGAAGCCGCTATAAAAAGACTGGAGAAAATTGCAAAAACCAATCTTAAAAACTGCCTTCGTTTATTAATTCATAATGAAGTAAATGGTATCCAATTCTTTCGATTTTCCTCAAAATTAATACCACTTGCCAACCATCCGG
Organism: Pradoshia sp. D12; assembly: GCF_008935075.1. Lineage (NCBI taxonomy): Bacteria > Bacillati > Bacillota > Bacilli > Caryophanales > Bacillaceae > Pradoshia > Pradoshia sp. D12. Next base: position 222,556 of record NZ_CP044545.1, read on the forward strand.
ATTTAGAAGATTGGAACTATATGGCCGGTATAAAAGAGGAAACAAGTGCGATTAAAGAATATCTAAAAAAGCATTCTCATATGAGAATTGATTTTCATCCGGATCACTTCGTTGTTTTAAATAGTGAAGATAAGAATATCTTGAAAACATCAATTAAGACATTAAGGATGCATTTTCGATTACTAAAAGTTTTTGGATTATCGCCAAAACATCGTTGTGTATTACATATTGGTGGTTTATATCAAGATAAGGAACAAGCTCTTGAACAATTTATTCATAATTGGGGATATGTGCCTGTGGATATTCAGGAAATGATTATATTGGAAAATGATGATACGCTATTTGGCATACAGGATACCCTTTACCTATGTGAAAAACTATCCATTCCAATGGTATTTGATTTACACCATCATAAACAAAACTGTCAGGGAGATTGGAAAGATCACTGGCCAAGGATTGTGCAAACCTGGAGTAATTCAAGCTTGCCTGTTAAAGTCCATCTTTCATCCCCGAAGAATGAAAAAAATAAAAAAGCACATGCTGATCATGTGCAAAAAGAAGAAATGATGGAATTAGTGCAGGGGAATAATAATTTGACAAGCCAAGTTGATTGTATGCTGGAGGCTAAGCATAAAGATTTTGCTGTTTTCAAGTTGATTGAGCAATTAAAATTGCTAGATGGCTTTAAAATAATGGATGGTGCTATATTTTCGTATGAGCCTGTGACAAATGAAAGTCGATAAGCTTGGCATAATAGTAATTACGGCTATGTATGAAAAGGTTCTGTGCCTCTCGTAATTCATGAGGACCTTTACCAATAGCTAAATAAAAGTGTTCAAAAAGGGTGAGTGATCCTTTTTCTGTTTGCAAAGTCTCTAATATCTTGCTTCCTAGATGTGTTTGGCCAGTTACCATATAACGATAGGCTTTTTCAGATGGGGATGTCGGTTGTATATCCAATTCTCTGCGCCATAAGCTCCTGAATATATCCAAAGAACAATTAAGTGAAGCCTCCAAATAAGGTCTGCGTTGCATATGGACATTTTTCAGCAGAGCTAATCCCTTCGTAACCCATTCTTTTGCTATAGGGAAGCTATCGAACATATAAGAATGAGCTATGATGTGAGACAGGCTGATTTCCAGAGTAGGGAATTGTTGCAATAAATCTTTATTGTTAAAGTATTGTTGGCAGGCGTTTCGAACGTTCTCTGGATTTGTGCTGCTGCATAACATAGAGACTAAATACATTTCTCCAAGCTGTATTTTAAAGATAGACAGCAAATCCTCCTCTTTACATAGTAAAAGCATGGGTTCGACAGCCTTTATTAATTTATTGAGTGGCTCTTGCAATCTTAACTGACTAATCCCATACATATGTGAAATGATAGAAGCAATATTAATTTCTAAACAGCTTGAAGACAGATTAAATGCTTGATCAATAAGCTCTGAGTTATCGATCTGAGCCTCTGCCTGAGCAATATAAATAGAAAATACATTTCTTAATTCATTATTTTCTGGGTTGGAGGAATCTTCGAGTATTAATGTTTTAATCCAATCCATGCATCCTAAACGGAATAAATATTCCAGGACAAAGAGTTTCTGAACTACTCCAGATGTACATTTGCAGTAATATGATTTTACAATTTTGAAGGCTTCCTTTTCATTTGTTAGTGATACAGAAGCCATTGCCTGCATGACATAGATTGGATGATACTGTTCATATGTATGAATAGAGAAGGTGTCAGATAAATTCATCCATTCAGGGATAGAAAATGTAAGGCATTCTTGGCCATTTCCTTTTATGGGTTGAGGAATCAAAAATTCACTGAATGATAAATCCATAGCTTCTACCTTCTCTCTCTAATTTAAAGATGCTATTTCTATTATAGTTAATTTTTCCTAGAGAGGAAATAGATTCATCTAATTATCGATTAACTAAAAATAGACGGGAGAGTGCAAAGCCCATTATAAGGCCGCCAATATGCCCTGTGATATTAATGGATGATTGGAAAAAAGACATGACTACCCCGATAATAATTAAAGCTAGTATAACCTGTGAATTTTGCTGCGAAATTAAATCTTTTCTAAAAAAGATGATATAGGCAAAACATCCAAATAGCCCATAAATGGAACCGCTGGCTCCCACATGAGCATACATTAAAGGTTCTGCAAAGAATGTAAGAACATTTGCAAGGGTACCGGACAGTATAAAAAGGAGACTGAATCTAAATGTACCTAATATATTTTCCAGTCCAGGACCAATAATAATTAAGGAGAAACTATTGAATAATAGATGGGAAAAGCCAATGTGAAGAAAGATTGGTGTGACCAATCTCCAATATTCACCCTCTGCAATGAATAAGTTAACTCCGCTTAATAAGGTGTAAAGATCTCTTCCAAGAGAGATTGGTAAAGAAGTGATAATAAAAAGAACTATACACACAGCTGTTAAAAGACTGACTCCCGGGTAAAAACGGATAAATTGCCCGAAACTTTCGGTACGAGTGAACAAAAGACATCATCCTAACATAATAAGATTTGGTAAATCATTTATAATGAGGTAATGTTTAAACTAAAATAGCTATATAAATTGTGAGGGTGTGAACCAATGATTGTTGGAATTGGTATCGATATTATTGAACTTGAGAGAGTGAGAGATATTCTTAAACGGCAGCCGAAATTTGTTGATCGTATACTAACTGAAGATGAAAAGGAATACTATCTGTCACTTGGTGAAAATCGAAAAATCGAGTGGCTTGCCGGACGATTTTCTGCTAAAGAGGCATTTTCAAAAGCAAATGGTACAGGTATCGGCGGTAAACTATCGTTCCATGATATTAGCATTATTCCTGACAAGAATGGTAAACCGATTATCAAACATCCTTTAGAGGTAAAGGCACACTTAAGTATTACCCATACTAAACAATATGCGGCTGCCCAGGTTCTACTTGAAAAACGATAAAAATAAATTGTTTGTCCCCCGCAAGCACATATTCAGAAGGATTGTCTCATATATTCAATTAACGAATTGGAGAGACAAGGCCTTGTTTTGGACATTTACTACCCATATGTATTTAAGATAAAACACTCTTTGCGGGCTTTCAACAGCGTTATTGAATTAACATAAGAATAGCAGAAATAAAGAATGTTTTGAAAGGATGTATCTTAAAAATGTACTGGAATGTAAATGAACAAACCGGATCGGGCTTTCCTCTCCCTTTTACTTACTACTGTTAAAAGGGGATGAGATCTTGAGGAGGTTAATGATGCTGACGCTGACATTGGGATTTATGTTGGTCTTAGCAGGCTGCGGGGAAAAATCGCAAACTGAAGTTGTGGATGCGTTAACGGAAAAGATGAATGAATTAAAGGGATACAAAGCAGATGCGAAAATGACTTTAAAAATGGGTACAGAACCACAAGTATATGATGTGGAAGTATGGTATCAATCTCCATCAAATTACCGGGTAAACTTGAAAAATGCTCAAAAGGATCAAAGTCAAATCATCCTGCGGAATGAAGAAGGGGTATTTGTATTAACTCCAGCGCTTAATAAAAGTTTTAAGTTTCAAAGTGAGTGGCCAAAAAACAGCTCGCAGGCCTATCTGTATGAGTCTTTAATTACAGATGTAACTGTTGATAAGGATGCAACCTTTAAGGCAACAGATGATAGTTATGTGTTTGAGACAAAAACAAGATATCAGAACAATAAGATGCTTCCATTGCAGGTCGTGAAATTTGACCGCAAAACACTAGAGCCTGTAAGTGTAGATGTAATGGATTCTGATCGTAATGCATTAGTTCAGGTTGAATTTGAAAAAACGAAGTTCAATCCGAATTACAGTAATAGTGATTTTGATGTGAAAAAGAATATGACAGGAGCGCAATTGGAAGTGCCGGTAATGTCTTCTGAAGAAGATATTGATTTTGAAGCTCAATATCCAACAGCCGAGATACAGGGTGTGGAGCCTGCAGGAGAGAAAATGATCAAAACAGAGGAAGGAAAACGAGCCGTTCTGACATTTGCGGGTGATGAAAAACAATACACGTTAATTGAAACTAAATCAAAGATTGTCAAAGAAGCTGCGGTCACCATAGCAGAAGGTGAGCCGGTTGATTTAGGATTCACAATTGGCAATATGACAGAAAACTCAATATCCTGGTCTTATGAAGGGATAGATTTCATGCTCGCTGCAAAAAATCTCACATCAGACGAGATGATCATGGTTGCGAAATCAGTGCAGGAAACTGCAGAAAAATAGAAGTGGATGGACCTGTTAATAAAGGCAGGTCTATTTCTTTTTAGTTTCTGAGGAATGAATTGACTATCCTTTCATTAAGGGGAATAATCAAATTATAATCATCTAAAGGTAGGTAAACCTCTTATGAAAAATAGTCAATTATCCTATAGAGATACATGGGCAGAAATCAATTTAGATCATATAAAGCATAACGTTGAACAGATTAGGCATCTGTTGCCTCAAACTACTGACATCATGGCGGTTGTAAAGGCAAATGCATATGGACATGGAGATCGGCAAGTGGCTGAAGTGGCATTAGGTGCCGGAGCAACCAGTTTGGCCGTAGCTTTCTTGGATGAGGCGATCAGGCTTCGTCAGGCAGGTATAAAAGTGCCGATCTTAGTACTAGGTTCCACTAGGGCGGAAGACTCCAAGGTAGCCGTGCAGTACAATATCTCTTTAAATGTACATGACATTGATTGGATAGGGAAAGCTATAGCATATTTACAGGAAGAAAATATACAGCAACCGCTAAATATACACATAAAAATTGATACAGGCATGGGCAGACTTGGGATAAGGAATATACAAGAGATGAAAGAAATAGAATATATGCTTAAGAATCAAGATTATATTCATCTTGAAGGTATATTCACTCATTTTTCCAGTGCAGATGAGCTGGACTTGGACAAAACTCAAAACCAATTGTTGAAATTCAAGGAGATTCTTGATAATATGGAATACTTGCCGCCTTACATTCATACTAGTAATAGTGCGGCAGCTATGAGATATCCTGATGCCTATTTCAATACAGTAAGGCTTGGTATTTCCATGTATGGCTTAAGTCCATCACCGGAAATATCAAAAGACCTCCCAGTAACGTTGAAGCCTGCCTTATCTCTTTATACAAAGATAAAGCAAATCAAGAAGATTTCAATGGGTGATACAGTTGGGTACGGTGCAACGTATACAGCGAGTGAGCCTGAATGGATAGCCACTTTGCCTATTGGATATGCGGATGGATGGATCAGAAAACTATCTGGGCAATCTGTACTGGTTAAAGGACATAGAGCACCTATTGTCGGACGCATTTGTATGGATCAGTGCATGGTTAAATTAGATCAGTCTGTTCCTGAGGATACAGTGGTTACTCTTATCGGGAACGATGGTGATGAGACAATTACAGTTGATGAGATCGCCGAGAAATTAGAAACGATTAATTACGAGGTTATTTGTCAACTATCAAGCAGAGTCCCTCGAGTGTATAAGCAGGATGGTTTAATTGTTGAAACTGTAAATCAGTTATTTCATTATTAATTATTTAACACATATGTGCATGAATAATGAATAAAGGACAACTATTTAGCCTCATAATAAGAAAGAAATGTACTAGACACCTTTGCATGCAGAAGTAATAATGGTAAGATATAATAGTAAAGAACTATGTGGTTTGTAGTGATGGTGGAGGTGTTTGCCTGTGTCTGAGTCCAGTGCAACTACGGAAATTCTAATACGCTTGCCCCAAAATTTGCTAAGTGAGTTGGATGGATACGTGAGAGAAGAAAATGTGAATCGAAGCGAATTTATTTATCAAGCAACTAAAATGTATTTGCAAGAACGCAAAAAGAAAGAGTTTCGCGAATCCATGCGCCGTGGATATATGGAGATGGCCAATATTAATTTAACTATGGCTGCAGAAGCTTTCCAGGCAGAATATGAAGCTGAACATGCTGTGGAGCGTTTAGTTAGCGGTGAATAAGGGTTTAAATGTTAAACGTGGTGATGTGTATTTCGCTGATTTGTCTCCAGTGGTTGGATCTGAGCAAGGAGGGGTAAGACCTGTACTTGTTATTCAGAATGATATCGGAAATCGATTTAGCCCTACCGTAATTATTGCGGCAATTACGGCTCAAATACAAAAAGCGAAACTGCCGACCCATGTAGAAATTGACGCCCAAAAATATGGATTCGAACGCGATTCTGTTATTTTACTTGAACAAATTCGAACAATTGATAAGCAGAGATTGACAGATAAAATAACACAGCTGGATGATGAAATGATGCGTAAGGTTGATAATGCGCTCCAAATCAGTCTGGGACTCGTGGAATTGTAATAGTAAAAAGATTATAAATAATAAATATACTTCTGTGTTGAAGGTTAGGCTGCCAAGAATCCGAATTCTTGGCAGTTTTTTTTTGCACTTTTTAACTTAGAAAAACTTATTTTTGGTTTAAGTTAGTGACAAAAAGGGAATGAAGTACAGGTTATAGAAATTACAAATACGTTGTTGCTGTATTACGGCAATATTACGAAGGAATTTAAGATTTCCTATTTCCTTTTTAAGTGTTTATAATAGTTTGTGAATATGGTTTTTTTGAAATTATTAAATAAATTAAAGTACATGTATCCATATAAAAGAATCTAACAGAAAACTTGATGGAGGAGGAACTAATGAATAAACTTGTGCAAAACTATATCCAGGGTCATAAAGACATCATTTTGCAGCAGTGGATTGAACGTGTAAAGGATAAAGCGGATGATCGAGTCGTGAAGATTGTTTCAGATCAAATGTTTATTCACACCAGTAATGAATTTATTGAAGTGCTGATTTCTAATATTAAAGATTCTGATGAAGAATTTAAAGTGAAACTTAGTGATTTTGCAGCTAAAATTATTCGTTTAGGCTGGCCGTTAACATTTGTGAATGAGGGATTGAAAGCATTTAATGTAGTTGTTACAGACGGTATGGTAAATGAAGGGGTAATGACAAAGGAAAATCAGCTTGAGATTGTGCTGGATTTTGACGAGTGGATTACCCCTTTAAATAATGAAATTCTGAATGTTTATACATCTACGTGGGAACGAACCGTTTCTTTGCAAAAAATTGCACTCCAGGAATTATCAGCACCTCTTATTCCTGTGTTTGAAGGGATTACTGTAATGCCTCTTATAGGTACAATAGATACAGAACGCGCGAGACAAATTATGGAAAATCTTTTGGATGGCGTAGTAAAGCATCGTTCTGAGGTAGTGTTGATTGATATTACTGGAGTGCCTGTTGTTGACACTATGGTGGCTCATCATATTATTCAGGCAGCAGAGGCTGTTCGTTTGGTTGGTGCCCGTTGTATGTTGGTGGGAATACGTCCGGAGATTGCTCAAACAATTGTCAACCTCGGCATTAACTTAGATGAAATCATAACTAAAAATACATTGAAAAAGGGTGTAGAGGCTGCCCTGGAAATTACAAATAGAAAAATTATCGTAACCCCGGAGGAATTAGTATGAGGATTCCGATATTAAAGTTGCATGATTGTCTCCTGATTTCTATTCAATGGGAATTGGATGATGCAACAGCGCTGCAATTTCAGGAGGATTTACTGCATAAGATACATGAAACAAATGCAAATGGAGTGGTGATTGATCTAACTTCAGTAGATATCATTGATTCTTTTATAGCTAAAGTCCTTGGCGATGTCATTGACATGTCAAAATTAATGGGAGCAAAAGTAGTGATTACAGGGATACAGCCTGCAGTTGCCATCACATTAATTGAATTGGGCATTACATTATCCGATGTGATGACAGCTTTGGATCTTGAAAAGGGTTTGGAGAAATTACAAAAGGAACTGGGGGACTAGCATGATGAGCACCCAATCCTACGTAAAAATTCTTAATGAGTGGGATATTGTTGCAGCCCGACAAGTGGGCAGAAATGTGGCCAAAGAGTTGGGGTTTGGCACCGTGGATCAGGCAAGAATAACCACAACCATAAGTGAATTAGCAAGGAATATCTATCTCTATGCAGGGCAGGGCCAAATATGCATTGAAAAAGTCTATGACAATGGGAGAACGGGTCTCAGAGTCATAGCAGAGGATAATGGTCCGGGAATAAGTGATATAAGAAGAGTAATGGAAGATGGATATACAACATCGGGAGGTCTGGGAGCTGGTTTGCCGGGAGTCAAGAGATTGATGGATGACTTTGATATTGACTCTGATGTTGGAAAGGGTACGCGAATAATGTCTACTAAATGGCTCCGATAGGGGGAAGGTATGTGGAAAATAGAGAGTGCATGGAGGAAAGATACCGTGAAGCTCTCTCGAATTACTTGAAAGAGCATACGGAAAAAGCGTTATATCTCGGACATAAAATCAGCAAAGAAGCTATAGAACAGATGGTATCACCTGAAGAGATAATAAGTTTGCATAAAAATACGCTAAAAGAAATACTTCCTGATATTTCGGAAGAAGTCAGCCACTCTTTTGATTTTTTGTTGGAAATTATGATGGAGTATGGTGTAGCCTTTCGTGAATTACAGAGTCTCCGCCATCAACAAAGAGAACTGAAGAGTGAGATGGAGATAGCGGCTAATGTTCAGCAGACTTTATTGGAAACGCGAGTTCCTGTACTAAAAAATCTTGAAATTGGAGCCATAAGTGTTCCGGCTAAGCACATGAGCGGAGATTATTTTCATTTTGTTCAGGATGAGCATAATCGAGTGGCTGTAGCGATTGCTGATATTATTGGCAAAGGGATACCGGCGGCGTTATGTATGTCCATGATTAAGTACGCGATGGATTCTTTGCCGGAGCATCGCACATCCCCAGCGAGTGTTCTGGAAAGTATTAACCGTGTTGTGGAGCAAAATGTTGGACCGAGTATGTTCATAACGATGTTTTATGGTCTATATGATCCCTCAAATCATATTTTTACATATGCTTCAGCAGGTCATGAACCGGGATTTTTCTATAATTACGAAAAAAATGAATTTACCGAGTTAACTGCTAAGGGTCTGTTGCTTGGTGTAGATAAAAAAACAGTATACAGGCAATATGAAAGAAAGATTGAAATAGGCGATATGATTATCCTTCTATCTGATGGGGTAACAGAGTGCAGGACAAATGAGGGATTTATAGAAAGAGATACGTTGGTTCAATTTATTCGGGAATCTATTCATTTAGATGCCCAAACCATTGTAAACAATCTCTATAAAAAGTTGGAAAAGATGCAACATTTTCAATTAAGAGATGATTTTACCTTGATAATTATGAGACGGAAGTTTTAAGTGGATAATTTCGGGTAAAGAAGGATAGCGGAACATGACTTTTTGAGGAGAGGTACAAATTCATGAATATTTCTATTGATGTACAGAATGTAAATTCTGAAATACATGTAAATGTTAAAGGCGAGATAGATGCATACACAGCACCGAAGTTAAGAGAGACACTATTTCCTTTGTCGGATCAAGATAAAGTAGTCATGATTATTGATTTAACCGATGTTTCTTATATGGACAGCACAGGTCTTGGGGTATTTGTAGGATTATTTAAAAATGTTCGAGCGCACAATGGGGATTTTAGAATCATCGGACTATCAGAGAGATTACATCGTCTTTTTGAAATCACTGGTTTAGCGGATATAATCCATATAAAAAGCCATGCAGAGGGTGGAACGCAATGAGTGAAACATACGAATATATTGAAATGAAGATACCTGCAAAACCTGAATTTATCGGGGTAATGAGATTAACTTTATCAGGAATAGCCAGCCGTATGGGGTTTTCATATGATAGTATAGAAGATTTGAAAATTGCTACGAGCGAGGCTTGTACAAATGCAGTTCAGCATGCGTACAAGGGCGAGCGGGATGGGGAAGTTATCATAGGCTTTGGATTATATGAAGACCGTCTTGAAGTAATGGTAGTCGATAATGGCGAAAGCTGTGATTTTGAAGAGGTGCGACAAGGCTTGGGGCCTTATGAGAGAGACCAATCAGTGGAATTCTTAAGAGAAGGAGGATTAGGTCTATATCTGATTGAAACGCTCATGGATGAAGTGAAAATACACCATAATGAAGGTGTGACAGTATTCATGACGAAGTTTCTTGAGGGAGAGCAGGTGGAGAGTGATGCAGAAACAATCTCAAACTAGTGATGAGAAAAAGGCACAAATGAGAGACCAAGTCACGGAATGGATTAAAGCCTATCAACTCCATGGAGATGAAGAAGCACAGGCTCAACTTGTTCAGCACTATACCGGGCTAGTTGAAACGATTGCGAGAAAGTATTCAAAGGGAAAATCATATCATGAGGATATTGCCCAGGTTGGCATGATTGGATTGCTGGGTGCGATTCGCAGGTATGATGATTCCTTCGGAAAAAGCTTCGAGGCTTTTGCTGTCCCGACGATAATTGGAGAGATTAAACGCTTTTTACGTGATAAAACATGGAGTGTTCACGTTCCTCGCAGAATTAAAGAGCTTGGTCCAAAAATCAAGTCGACTGTTGAAGAACTTACCTCAGAATTGCATCGTTCTCCTAAGATTGAAGAAATTGCTCAGTACTTAGAAGTTTCTGAGGAAGAAGTTTTAGAAGCGATGGAAATGAGTAAAAGTTATCAGGCGCTATCAGTGGATCACTCAATCGAGGCGGATTCAGACGGCGGAACAGTCACTTTGTTAGATATCTTCGGAAATGTGGATGAAGGATATGAAAAGGTGAATCAGCGGTTGGTTTTGGAGAAAGTTCTCCATGTATTGTCAGATCGCGAAAAGAAAATCATACAATACACCTATCTAGAAAATCTAAGTCAAAAGGAAGCGGGAGATCGATTAGGTATATCTCAAATGCATGTATCCCGTCTTCAACGCCGTGCTATAAAAAAACTGCAGGAAGCCATTAATGCTGAGAATTCGGAGTATATACGGTGAATCAAGAAGTGCTAAGGGATAGTAGAGTGCAATTAATTGTGTCTCAATCACCTAAACAAGGAAAGTTGTTATGTGGTGATGACTATTTTTATGAAGTGACGGATGATTACTTTATTTGTGTCATCGCAGATGGATTAGGATCAGGGGAGTTTGCTCATGAATCCTCTCGGGCAGTTACTAATGTAGTTCGGGAGTATCAGAGCGAGGATGTTGGAGATATTATGGAACGATGTAATCAGGCCCTGCTAAGAAAGCGAGGCGCCGCTGTCGCTATTTTAAAAGTGGACTTCAAAAAGAAAGAATTTCAGTACAGCTGTGTTGGTAATATCCGTTTCTATCTATATCCTCCAAATGATAAAATGATCTATCCCCTACCTGTAACCGGATATTTATCTGGAAGAAAGCAGAAATTCCATACTCAACAGTTTACATATACTCCGTCCACTAAATTTTTCATTCACTCCGATGGATTTGAAATGAAGGGGACGAAAAATTTCCTGCGAAATGCTAGTTCTCTTGAAGAAACTGCGAAAAAATTAGAAAGTCAAAATAGTGCCTTGAACGATGATATTACATTCATTTTTGGGAGTCTTTTATAATTATAAGAGACTTCTTTTTTGTGTTATTTATGAGAGTCCAGTATTTGTAGCAGAAAAGGTTATGATACTATAAAGGTAATTATTTGCAGAGGGAAGGTTTGTTAATGAAGTCGAAGAGTGAATTGGTTCAATATATAGCGTCAGAGCTTTCAGTGAAGGGGAGTCAAGTATCCAATGTATTGGCGCTTTTAGAGGATGGTAATACGATTCCATTTATAGCGCGTTATCGAAAAGAAATGACCGGCTCATTGGATGAGGTTGAAATTAGAACAATTTCTGAGCGGTGGACCTATCTCGATAATTTGGAAAAAAGAAAGGAAGAAGTCCTGCGTATTATTGAGGAGCAAGGGAAACTCACAGAGGAGTTATCACGTGAAATCATCAAGGCAGTAAAACTGCAAACTATTGAAGATTTGTATCGTCCTTTTAAGCAAAAGCGTCGCACAAAAGCAACGGTCGCAAATGAAAAAGGATTAGAACCGTTGGCGAAATGGATCATGGAAGCTCCTCAAACTGCAAACCCACTTGAAAAAGCTGCTCAATTTGTTGATGTGGAGTTGGGAGTGACAACGCCAGAAGAAGCTTTAGATGGTGCGAAAGATATTATAGCAGAGAATATCTCTGATAATGCCTCTTTCAGAAAATGGATTCGGGATGAAACATTTAAGTTTGGCTTGATTAAATCTGTTAGTAAAGATGAGAAGAAAGATGAGAAAAAGGTATTTGAGATGTACTACGACTATGATGAAGCAATAGGAAAAATAGTTCCTCATCGCATTTTGGCACTTAATCGTGGTGAAAAAGAGGGAGTGCTTCGAGTTTCCATCAAAACCGATACACAGAAAATACTGGATTATCTCGCTAGAAAAATGAATTTGAATACAGCCAATCCGAGTGCAGTGATTATGAAGGAAGCAATAGAAGATAGCTATAAGCGATTGATTCAGCCTTCTATTGAAAGGGAGATTCGTAATGAGTTGACGGAAAAGGCTGAAGACCAAGCTATCTATATTTTTTCTGAGAATCTCAGAAATTTACTGCTTCAGCCGCCTTTAAAGGGAAAAATGGTATTGGGTGTAGATCCGGCTTATCGTACAGGCTGTAAATATGCAGTAGTCGATCCTACAGGGAAAATGCTTGAGGTAGGAGTGATTTATCCGCATCCGCCAGTAGCTAAAAAGAAAGAGGCAACGGAGGCTATTCTGTCTATACTCAAAAGATATAACATAGAAATCATCACAATCGGGAACGGAACAGCATCTCGAGAGACAGAACAATTCATTGCAGATACGTTGAAGAAGCAAAGTGAAAAAATCTATTACGTAATTGTAAATGAGGCCGGTGCAAGTGTTTATTCGGCATCAGATATCGCAAGAGAAGAGTTTCCAGATTTACAGGTGGAGCAGCGAAGTGCGGTCTCGATTGCAAGAAGACTACAGGATCCCTTGGCGGAATTGGTGAAGATAGATCCTAAATCTGTAGGTGTAGGGCAATATCAACATGATGTTTCAGAAAAAAAACTGAATGAGTCACTTGGTTTTGTGGTTGAAACGGCAGTAAACCGAGTGGGGGTTAATGTGAATACAGCCTCTCCTTCTCTATTGCAATATGTGGCGGGTCTTTCCAAGTCTGTAGCCCAAAATATCGTAAAAAAGAGAGAGAAAGAAGGAGCATTCCGAAATCGGGCTTCTTTAAAAAAGATTCCAAGGCTTGGTGCGAAAACCTATGAACAAGCCATTGGGTTTTTAAGAGTAATTGGTGGGGAAGAGCCGCTTGATCGGACATCCATACATCCTGAAAACTATCAGTCCGTTCGTTCTTTATTGAAAATGCTCGGTTTCACAACGGATGATTTAGGAAGTGAACGATTAAGAGAAGCGCTAACCACGGTGAAGAAAAGTGAAATGGCGGAGAAATTGAATATTGGCGAAATCACATTGGGAGATATTCTGGATGCCTTGATGAGACCAGAAAGAGATCCGCGTGACGAATTGGCTGCACCTCTATTAAAATCTGATGTACTGAAGATGGAGGATCTTAAGCAAGGGATGGAGCTCCAAGGCGTTGTTCGTAATGTCGTTGATTTTGGCGCATTTATTGACATCGGCGTAAAGCAGGCCGGTCTAGTTCATATCTCGAAATTGAGCAGACGATATGTAAAGCATCCAATGGATGTTGTATCAGTTGGGGATGTGGTGACTGTCTGGGTTGATCAAGTAGATATACCTAAAGAACGAATTGCCCTTACAATGATAAATCCGGCTGGATAATATAAATGTGAAGCATTGCCTTAATCGTATTGGGCAATGCTTTTTTTATAAAAAAACCAACATTGATTCAATAGTTGCACTTGCTTGCTGTTTTTTTCAAGAAAGGCTCTTTGGATTTGGTTTTGCAACCAAGCAGGCATATTTAGACCTCCTTTCATAAATGTTGTACTATAAATAGGTGATAAGCCCATGGTTAATTTATTGTATGTAACAGCCGCCGGGTTTGTTACTTTAAAAGTGTGGAGGTTTAACTTATGACGGACCGGGAATTACAGAAATTAGTTGAAAAAATATCCATAGAGGATTTTGGGATACCATTCACTCATAAGGCAATCTTTAATAACAGATTAAGGACAACAGGCGGACGGTATTTATTAGTCAGCCATAATATTGAAATTAATCGAAGATACTTAGATGAATTAGGAATGGAAGAGATAAAGGGAATTATAAAACATGAATTATGCCATTATCATCTGCACCTCCAAGGGAAGGGATACAGGCATGGAGATCGGGACTTTAAACAATTGATGGCAAAGACCAACTCACCTCGTTTTTGCTCAGCCCTGGAAAGCAATATCCGTGCTGTACGCCCTGTGAAATGGCTATACGAATGCCGGTCATGCGGCCTGGAATATAGACGGAAAAGACAGCTTGATACGAAGAAATATGTATGTGGAAAATGTCGCGGAAAAATTATTTTAAAAAAATCGTTGACATAGACCTTGCTAACATGGTAACTTATTTGAGCGGCCTTATTAAAGCCGAAAGCAAAAATGACATCAAAACTTTAACAAAAAAACTTTTTTAAAAAAGTGTTGACATGTTAAAAGAGATTCATTATAATAGATAAAGTCGACTGGGGCGCTTGAAGTTCTCGCGGAGAGATGAAAAAAGTGCTCAAGAGACTGAAAGTAAGCAATGAACGGCCCCTTGGTCAAGCGGTTAAGACACCGCCCTTTCACGGCGGTAACACGGGTTCGAATCCCGTAGGGGTCACCAATCAAACCTCAGATTGTTTGAGCGAGATTAATATCGTCGCGGGGTGGAGCAGTCTGGTAGCTCGTCGGGCTCATAACCCGAAGGTCGCAGGTTCAAATCCTGTCCCCGCAATTAAATAAATGG
>NZ_CP044545.1:242500-332500 GCF_008935075.1 Pradoshia sp. D12
GGCACAAGGGAGCTTGACTGCGAGACCTACAAGTCGAGCAGGGACGAAAGTCGGGCTTAGTGATCCGGTGGTTCCGCATGGAAGGGCCATCGCTCAACGGATAAAAGCTACCCCGGGGATAACAGGCTTATCTCCCCCAAGAGTCCACATCGACGGGGAGGTTTGGCACCTCGATGTCGGCTCATCGCATCCTGGGGCTGTAGTCGGTCCCAAGGGTTGGGCTGTTCGCCCATTAAAGCGGTACGCGAGCTGGGTTCAGAACGTCGTGAGACAGTTCGGTCCCTATCCGTCGTGGGCGCAGGAAATTTGAGAGGAGCTGTCCTTAGTACGAGAGGACCGGGATGGACGCACCGCTGGTGTACCAGTTGTTCTGCCAAGAGCATAGCTGGGTAGCTACGTGCGGACGGGATAAGTGCTGAAAGCATCTAAGCATGAAGCCCCCCTCGAGATGAGATTTCCCATAGCGCAAGCTAGTAAGAACCCTGAAAGATGATCAGGTTGATAGGTCCGAGGTGGAAGTGTGGTGACACATGGAGCTGACGGATACTAATCGTTCGAGGACTTAACCAAATGATTCAAGCATACTTGCCAAACTTACATTATCCAGTTTTGAAGGAATGATTTCTTTCTAACCAAATAGTCTGGTAATGATGGCGAAGAGGCCACACCCGTTCCCATTCCGAACACGGAAGTTAAGCTCTTCAGCGCCGATGGTAGTTGGGACGCGAGTCCCTGTGAGAGTAGGACGTTGCCGGGCAATTTAAGAAACCAGTTCAGTTGATGAGCTGGTTTTTTTGTGCGTTTTTTAGGGAGCAAGGAGGATTTTGGATACTTGTTGGAGCTGGAGGAGTGAGGAGTCGGGATCAATCCACAGTCAATGGAATACCTTAAAGACGTGAATAAGGTATGGGAAAGGTGCGCTATTCTGGGTCTACCATCACCTATACTGCACTTAGCCCGGGCAAAGATTGGTTGAAAGGTAGGCGAAGTGTGGAGGAAAGCAGCTATGTTCCACCTATGGGACACCTATGCCCGACCTATACCCGGGCAAAGGTGGTTAAAAGGTAGGTGAAGTGTGTAGGAAAGCAGCTATGCTCCACCTATGAGGCACCTATGCCCGACCTATACTGGGGTAAAGGTGGTTGAAAGGTGGGTAAAGTATGGAGGAAAGCAGCTATGTTCCACCTATGGAACACCTATGCCCGACCTATACCGGGGTAAAGGTGGTTGAAAGGTAGGCGAAGTATGGAGGAAAGCAGCTATGCTCCACCTATGAGGCACCTATGCCCGATCTATACCGGGGTAAAGGTGGTTGAAAGGTAGGCGAAGTGTGTAGGAAAGCAGCTATGCTCCACCTATGAGGCACCTATGCCCCGCGGTGATCTATCCGCGTAGTCGTACCGAAGCCGTGTCACACTGTATTAAAGCTATGCGAAGTATACAGCAAATCTGTAGTAGCCAAGACCTCATCTCAAGCAATAAATCTATACGTAAAGAGTCAGATATTCCATTACCAAATTCATATTTCTAACCTTGCGCTAACCTAAAAAAACGAAATTGGATTTACACACTAAAATAATGTAAACTTTAATAATAAAATATAAAGCATGGTGAATGACTGTGACCGAATATATGAGAATTTGTAATAGTGAAGAAGAGACCAGGAAGCTGGCAGAGGAAATTGGAAGTCGCCTGATTCCCGGATCTGTAATTGCGCTTGAGGGAGACCTAGGTGCAGGCAAAACAACATTTAGCAAGGGAATTGCTAAAGCAATTGGTGTAACAAGAAATGTAAATAGCCCGACCTTTACCATTATGAAAGAATATAAAGGGAAATTTCCACTTTATCACATGGATGTTTATCGAATTGAAAATGAAGAGGAAGATTTCGGGTTTGAAGAATATTTTGAAGGTGAAGGAATTACGATCGTCGAGTGGGCTCATCTGATAAAAGGACAATTGCCGGAAGAGCTTTTGACCTTATATTTATATCATGATGGGAATGATAGACGGAGAATTGTAGCTGAACCAAAAGGTGAATTTTATGAAAAGCTATGTGAGGAGATATTTTAATGAATGTATTAGCAATTGATACATCTACGAATGTCCTGGGAGTGGCTGTTGCTAATGAAAAAGGGATTATCGGAGAGCAAATAACATTTACAAAACGAAACCATTCAGTACGGGCGATGCCTTCCATAGAAGCAATTTTGAAGGAATGTGGGCTTAAACCAGGAGACCTTGATAAAATAGTGGTGGCAAAGGGTCCTGGCTCTTATACTGGCGTAAGAATTGGCGTAACGATTGCCAAGTCTTTGGCCTGGAGTCTAGGCATTCAATTATCAGGCGTATCAAGTTTAGAGGCGCTTGCCCTGAATGGCAGATATTTCAATGGTTTGGTATGTCCACTGTTTGATGCAAGAAGGGGACAGATTTATACAAGTCTTTTTAAATGGGATAATGGAGAGTTGGTTAGATTGGAGGAAGACCAGAATGTGTTGGCCATTGAGTGGGCTGAGCATTTAAAATCACTCAATCAACCTATACTATTCATAGGCAATGATGTTCCTATTCATATTGAGGCCCTAACAGAAATTCTTGGAGATAAGGCTATTATGGCACCATTATCATTGCAGCAGGCTAGACCGGGTGAATTAGCAATGCATGGCATGAATCTACCTGATGATGATATCCACACCTTTGTCCCCAATTACGTACGTTTAGCAGAAGCTGAGGCGAAATGGTTAGAAGCTCAAGAGAAACAGAGGGAAGAGTAATGAATCAGACGATTACATTTCGTAAGATGACTATAGAGGATCTTGATAGTGTGATTGAGGTAGAGCATGCTTCTTTTACTTTGCCATGGAGCAAAGAAGCTTTTTATAATGAGCTGATGAACAATCAATATGCGTATTATTTGGTAGCAGAGGACCAGGGGAAAGTAATTGGTTATTGCGGTACATGGTTCATCCTCGATGAGGGCCATATCACGAATATTGCTGTATTGCCGGAATGGAGAGGCAAAAAAATCGGGGAAGAATTAATGGTGCGTATGTTGGGCAAAGCACAAAGCATGGGAGTGAAAAGAATGACTCTCGAGGTACGGATCGGAAACCAAACTGCTCAAAGTCTCTATCGAAAATTGGGCTTTAAAGATGGTGGCATAAGAAAGTTTTATTATACAGACAATATGGAAGATGCATTAGTAATGTGGGTGGAATTATGGTGAATAAAGAAAATCAAATCATATTAGGTATAGAAACCAGCTGTGATGAAACAGCAGCAGCAGTCATAAAAAATGGCCGAGAAATCCTTTCAAATGTTGTAGCTTCTCAAATCGAGAGCCATAAACGTTTTGGCGGAGTCGTTCCTGAAATTGCTTCAAGGCATCATGTTGAAGCAATTACCCTTGTAGTTGAAGAGGCATTGGAGAAGGCAGAAATCTCTTGGGATGATCTTGATGGAATTGCGGTTACTGAAGGTCCTGGGTTAGTGGGAGCTCTCTTAATAGGCGTAAATGCGGCAAAAGCATTGGCTTTTGCTCATGGAATTCCACTTATTAATGTACATCATATAGCTGGGCATATATATGCAAACAGAATTCTCACTGAGTTTTCTTTTCCCCTCCTTGCATTGGTTGTATCCGGTGGCCATACGGAGCTGGTGTTGATGAAGGAGCATGGAGCTTTTGACGTTATAGGGGAAACAAGAGATGATGCAGCCGGTGAAGCATATGATAAAGTAGCTCGTACGCTAAAGCTACCTTATCCGGGCGGCCCTCATATTGATCGACTGGCGCATGAAGGTCAGCCAACAGTTAAACTGCCTCGTGCATGGCTAGAAGAGGATTCATATGATTTCAGTTTCAGTGGATTAAAATCGGCTGTTATAAATACATTGCATAATGCCAACCAAAAAGGTGAAGTGATAGCTCCTGAGGATCTGGCCTGCAGCTTTCAGGAAAGTGTAATTGATGTCTTAGTAACTAAAACCGTAAAAGCAGCAGATGAGTTCCAGGTGAAACAAGTACTGTTAGCCGGTGGGGTTGCTGCCAATAAAGGATTAAGAACTAAATTAGAAGAAGCTTTTATAGACAAAAAGGAAGTAGAATTGATTATACCTCCACTTTATTTATGTACAGATAATGCAGCAATGATTGCTGTAGCAGGTAGTATTGCTTTTGAAAAAGGCAAACGAGCTGCCATGGACTTGAATGCAAATCCAGGATTGATATTGGAATAAAAAATAAGAGGGTTACTTGTATTAAGTAATCCTCTTATTTTATTGGTAAAAAAATTGATTGAAAAGTAAAAGCACTCGAATAATTGTGGATAACTACGTGTTATCAACAGATTCTGTGGATAAAAGATTTGAAATCTGTGGATAATGTGGAAAAATCAAAATAAACCTTATTTTATAACTTTTTTAATGTGGATAAAAATGTTGATAAAAACCAAGCCATCCCTAACTTGGTTTTTTATCTTGATTTATTCGTCTTGTAGAGAAGTCCACTCTTCCATTAATGCTTCCAATTCTTCTTCAGTTGCTGTAAGAGTTGTCTGGATTTCCAATGATTTCTCATGGTCCTGATAGATTTCCGGATCACATAATTGTGTATTTAAATCGGATATCCGTGTATCAAGTTCTTCAATGGTAGTTTCAATTTCTGCGATACGTCTTTGGCGTTGGCGCTCTTTCTTTTTAAGCTCCTTGTCCTCCTGATAAGTAGTTTTATCTGAAACAGGGCGATTGTTGGAGATAGAATCCGCTGGTTTTTCCAGTTCAGCGAGTTCCGCTTGTTCTTGTTTTTTCTGAATATAGTAGTCATAATCTCCCAAGTATTCAATTGTACCATCTGCTTTCATTTCCAATACTTTATCGGCAATTCGATTGATAAAGTAACGGTCATGGGATACAAAGAGGAGAGTGCCTGAATAATCAACCAGTGCATTTTCAAGCACTAATTTACTGTCCAAATCCAAGTGGTTGGTCGGCTCATCTAAAATTAAAAGGTTGGCTTTTTGCATCATTAATTTTGAAAGAGCCAGCCGTGCTTTTTCACCACCGCTCAAGGTAGAGACAGTTTTCATTACATCGTCTCCGCTGAATAGAAAGTTTCCTAATATGGATCGGATATCCTTTTCAGGTTGGTTAGGGAAGTCATCCCATAACTCATTTAGCACAGTTTTGTTGGACGATAGATTAGCCTGCTCTTGATCATAATATCCGAGTGTCACATTGGCACCGAGCTGAAAATCTCCATGCAAAGCCGGAATTCTGTTAATCAATGTTTTTAATAAAGTAGATTTCCCTACCCCATTAGGACCAATCAGTGCAATGCTTTCTCCTCTAGTGATTCTAAAGTTCAAGTGGCTGGCAACAGGTGCTTCATATCCAATAGACAAATCATTTGCCTGAAGAACTTCATTACCACTTTGCTTTTCAATCTCAAAGGTAAAATTAGCTGATTTTTCATCGCCCAAGGGCCGATCCATTACTTCCATACGCTGCAGGGCCTTTTGCCGGCTCTGGGCTCGTTTAGTTGTAGATGCTCTGGCCATGTTTCTTTGGACAAAATCTTTTAATTTTGCAATCTCATCCTGCTGTTTTTCATAAAGCTTTGCATTACGTTCGTATTCCTCTGCCTTTTGCTCTAAGTATCTGCTGTAATTCCCTGTATATTTCTTAATTGATGTTCGGGAAAGCTCCATTACTTGATGGACAACCTTATCAAGGAAATAACGATCATGGGAAACAATTAGGATAGCGCCAGGGTAAGATTGAAGATAGCCTTCGAGCCAGCTTAATGTATCGATATCAAGATGGTTGGTCGGCTCGTCTAGAATCAGTAAATCAGGTTTCGTTAATAATAATTTACCTAGTGCAAGCCTGGTTTTTTGGCCGCCGCTTAAGGAATTAATAGATGTAGTATAATCATAATCCGAGAAACGCAGACCGTGTAAGACAGAACGTACATCTGCTTCCATTTGGTAACCGCCAGAATTTTTAAATTGCTCCTGGAGACGATCGTAATCTTTTAATACCCGGTTATATTTTTGTTCATCATTGTAGACAGAAGGATCAGCCATAGATTTTTCCAATAATCTCAATTCATCTTCTTGTTTTTGTAAGCCTTCAAAAACAGAGATCATTTCATCCCAAATAGAGCGGTCTGATTGGAGACCGGTATTTTGAGCCAAATATCCAATCGAAACATCTTTTGGCTTATAGATCTCCCCACTGTCATGTGAAAGGTGACCTGCAATGATCTTAAGCAGGGTGGATTTTCCTGCACCGTTTCTGCCAACAAGTGCTATACGGTCTTTCGTTTGAACTTCGAGCTTAATAGTAGATAAAATTGCTTCAGCTCCATAATATTTGGATACATTATTAACTTGTAAAATAATCATATTCTCACCTCAAGAAGTACATACCTTAAGTGTAGCCTACTCTTGATAAGCACCGCAACTTAATAGAAAATTTGTGAATACTCACACAAAAATTACCAAAAATGATAGAAATATTATAGAATAGGAATAGGAGAATAAACTTTCAGTGAATTTACGTGCTTTATTAATCAGGAAAGATCCCATATGATTGGTACCGCGGAGGTAACCTGGAAACAATCAGAACCGCTAGTCCTAGTATTTTGCTCGAATATAAAATTAACGAATCATTGATAAAAAAGCGGCGTATTATACATAGCTAAGATAGTTAGAATTATGGTAGTGAAGAAAACTTCTGATATAATTTCTATGTGGTACCCGGGCACTCCAAGGATTAGATATTGATTTTATATGGAAAAAAGCTGAAAATATGAATAGATTAATTATTCGTATAATCTTAAAAACGAAAGTAAGAAATAACAGCTGTTTCAGCAATACTTGATTAACCTTATATGTTATGTGCAAAGCAATCGAAAAATCAATGGTTATTGAAGGAAACTATTTTCATTGGAAAACCGGGGGGGTAAAACCAGTCGGGATTATCAAAGGCAGTTTTGATATATGGAGTAACGATTGACAAGAAAGAATAGGGAGAAGGGAATTAATTTTGCAGGAAAATACTAAAATACCGCAGGCTACAGCCAAACGACTTCCATTATATTATCGTTTTATACAAAATCTACACGCGTCAGGAAAACTACGAGTTTCTTCCGCAGAACTAAGTGAAGCTGTTAAAGTAGATTCAGCTACTATACGAAGAGATTTCTCGTACTTTGGTGCTTTAGGTAAAAAAGGGTATGGTTACAATGTTAATTATCTATTATCCTTCTTTAGAAAAACTCTCGATCAAGATGAGATTACAAAGGTAGCTCTAATTGGAGTCGGGAATCTAGGTACAGCTTTCTTAAATTATAATTTTATGAAAAATAATAATACAAAGATTGAAATGGCGTTTGATGTTTCTCCTGATAAAGTAGGAACCCTTATAGGGGATGTTCCGCTCTATCATATGGATGAACTGGAGAAAAAACTTGAAAAGCAAGATATTAGTGTAGCTATTTTAACAGTTCCATCACAGGTTGCCCAATCTATTACAGATCGTTTAGTGGCTGCGAACATTAAGGCTATTTTAAACTTTACGCCGGCACGTCTGAATGTGCCAGACAGCATTCGTGTCCATCATATTGACCTTGCAGTCGAATTGCAATCATTAGTATATTTTCTTAAACATTATCCATCCGGAAATACGGAAGATACAGAATAAAAAATCTCGAAGGTTTTCCCTCCGAGATTTTTTTTGTTATTCTTTTGGTTTTTCACTTTTCATTTTCTTTATTTGCTTATGAATCATCACCAAGCGGATTCCTGAACCAACATCAAGTGTAGCCAGTATGATCAGGAAATAGGTAAAGAAATCCCAACCGCTGCGTGATACATTTTGAACAGCAAAAAATATAAAAATAGCACCTAAAATTAAGTAAGTCGTTGCCATATACAACGGTGAACGTCTCATAACAAACCTCCGATAAAGCTTTGAACTTTATTAAGCTCTTCCATATTTTTTAATATATCATCTTTGTAAAGTGATTGTACGATTACAACTAATGTATTCATAGTAATGTGGGCAAAAATAGGAACAAGGATTCTCTTTGTTTTAACATATAAATAAGCAAATGTGAATCCCATTGCTGTATAAAGCAGGATATGTACAAATTCCATGTGAGCAACGGCAAAGATCAGTGAACTGATTAACGCGCTCAGGAAGAAATTCAATCGCTTGTGTAATGTGCCAAAGATAATTTTCCTAAAGACAATCTCTTCTAAAAATGGCCCAAGTACAGAACTGACTACCATAACAAGCGGTACTGCCTCAATGAGACCGAGTATATTCTGTGTATTTTCAGACCCGGTAGGAATACCAATAATTCGTTCGATATTACCAGCTATAGATTGTGAAAACAAAGCAAGAAATACTCCGCCAATTGCCCAGCCGATCGAAGCTCCCACACTTGCCTGATCGCCTAAGCTTCTATTATTTTTTTCATATCTCAGTAGGACTAGAGTAATGATAGAAGCCAGAATAAAGCTTATAACAATCCAATACCCTGCAGCCAATACTTCTATCCGTTCCGCGGGGATATTCGTGTTCGATAAGAAAACCAGCATAATTGGGATACCAAGAATAGAAGAAAATTGCATGGCAATATAGGTAATGAGAATTGACCAGTAATATTTTTTCAAATAGAAAAACTCCCTTAATCTTTTATATAGATATTAGATTGCGTATATCTTTAATTTTAACCGTTTTTACCTCATAGTTACAATTGCGAAACATTTTCCTTCTCTTCATCTACCAAACTGAAATAAAAAGGATATTTAGACCTTATTTGGGTAAGATAAATAAATGGTGATAAAATTTAAAAATTTTAACTAATATTACTTGCAAATCATTGGTTCTTTATTTAAACTATAAATTGTGTTAGCACTCAACGATGATGAGTGCTAATAAAAATGGAGATAACTTTAAGGAGGTAGTTTTACTTGTTAAAGCCACTAGGAGATCGCGTTGTGATTGAACTTGTCGCACAAGAGGAAAAAACTGCAAGCGGCATCGTGTTACCAGACACTGCCAAAGAAAAACCATCTGAAGGCAAAATTGTAGCGGTAGGAACAGGCCGTGTCCTTGAGAATGGTGAGCGAGTAGGATTGGAAGTATCTGAAGGCGATCATATTATCTTCTCTAAATATTCAGGTACAGAAATTAAATACGAAGGTAAAGAATACTTAATTTTACGTGAAAGCGACATTTTGGCCGTTATTGCTTAACGAAAATGTCGATTAAAAAATAAGACATAACAAAAAAATCGAGGAGGTAATTTACGTATGGCAAAAGATATTAAATTTAGTGAAGAAGCTCGCCGCGCTATGTTACGTGGGGTAGATGCATTAGCTGATACAGTAAAAGTTACACTTGGACCAAAAGGACGTAACGTTGTTCTTGAAAAGAAATTCGGTTCCCCACTTATCACAAATGATGGTGTAACAATCGCAAAAGAAATCGAGCTTGAAGACGCGTTTGAAAACATGGGTGCTAAATTGGTTGCAGAAGTAGCAAGCAAAACAAATGAAATTGCTGGTGACGGTACAACTACTGCAACAGTTCTTGCCCAAGCTATGATTCGTGAAGGATTGAAAAACGTAACAGCTGGCGCTAACCCAATGGGCGTTCGTAAAGGGATTGAAAAAGCTGTTTCTGTTGCAATTGAAGAATTACAAGCAATCTCCAAACCAATCGAAGGCAAAGAATCCATTGCACAAGTTGCTGCGATTTCTTCTGCTGACGAAGAAGTTGGCGCTCTAATTGCTGAAGCAATGGAACGCGTTGGTAACGACGGAGTTATCACAATCGAAGAATCCAAAGGATTTACAACTGAACTAGATGTAGTAGAAGGTATGCAATTCGACCGTGGATATTCTTCTCCATACATGGTAACAGATTCCGATAAAATGGAAGCTGTACTAGAAAATCCATACATCTTGATCACAGATAAGAAAATCTCTAACATCCAGGAAGTACTTCCTGTCCTTGAACAAGTTGTTCAACAAGGTAAACCTTTATTGCTAATTGCTGAGGATGTTGAAGGTGAAGCACAAGCAACTCTAGTTGTGAACAAACTTCGCGGAACATTCAATGCAGTAGCTGTTAAAGCTCCTGGATTCGGTGACCGTCGTAAAGCTATGCTTGAAGACATCGCTGCATTAACTGGCGGTGAAGTAATCACTGAAGAACTAGGCCGTGACCTTAAATCTGCTACATTAACTTCTCTTGGACGCGCTGCGAAAGTTGTTGTTACAAAAGAAACAACTACAATCGTTGAAGGTGCTGGAGAAACTAGCGAAATCGGTGCACGTATCAATCAAATTCGTTCCCAATTAGAAGAAACTACTTCTGAATTTGATAAAGAAAAATTACAAGAGCGTCTTGCTAAACTTGCTGGCGGCGTAGCCGTTATCAAAGTAGGTGCAGCAACTGAAACAGAATTGAAAGAGCGCAAACTTCGCATTGAAGATGCTCTAAACTCCACTCGTGCTGCTGTTGAAGAAGGTATCGTAGCCGGTGGTGGTACTGCACTTGTAAGTGTGTACAATAAAGTGGCTGCTGTGGAACTTGAAGGCGATGCACAAACTGGTGTTAACATCGTACTTCGTGCTCTTGAAGAGCCAGTTCGCCAAATCGCTCACAACGCAGGCCTTGAAGGTTCTGTAGTTGTAGAACGTCTTAAAAAAGAAGAAATCGGCATTGGCTTCAATGCAGCTAATGGCCAATGGGTAAACATGATCGAATCCGGTATCGTGGATCCTACTAAAGTAACTCGTTCTGCACTTCAAAACGCAGCTTCTGTTGCAGCTATGTTCTTAACAACTGAAGCAGTTGTTGCTGACAAGCCAGAGCCAGCTGGTGCAGGCGGCGGAATGCCTGACATGGGTGGTATGGGCGGAATGGGCGGCATGATGTAATCAGCCCCAAACCCTTGATATATAAGGATTTTGAATAGGGGATAAGAGAGATGCTAACATTTCTCGCCCGATTAGAGGCTTCTCATTAATTTATGAGAAGCCTCTTTTTATTTCTTTAAATAGTTTGGTAAAAATGAATTCTTCTTTTAGGAATTACACCACCAGTACCTATGTTTTTCCATATATAACTGTCTTGGAATTAAAATAACGCTATCTCGATATATATTTAAAAGAAACCAACTAACATTTGTATAGTTGTTTTTTATATTACTTGTTAAAAGTTTGGAAGACTTAAGAATATAGATCTCTAAAACTTTTTTAATATAGTAAATAACAGAAGAGAAATCACCTTTTTTTGGAGGTGTGGATGATGAGAAGGTTAAAGGGAATCGTATATTTTAAAGATTAACAGGAGATAAAAAATTCATACAAAAATGTTAAGTTTGGTTTTTAAAAATTTTATTGCTATAAAAAATTATGTTGATATAATAATAAAAGATAAAGAAACTCCTGAAAAGATAGATTTTTCCGAGAGGAAGATATATTGGAGAAAATATAAAACTTTTACAATTAATAATATATAAAAAATAGGCTTTTTATGGAGATAGCAAGTAACATACGAGCTAGCATTAAATACCTGGTAAATTAATTGAAAAATGGACTGTACAAAATTAAAGGGTACTCTTTTGGAAAAAGAAATAACTGTCATTTTAATGTGTATTCCTTTAAAAGTGGAATGCATTTTTTATTACTAATGAAAAAAGGAACAAGGAGGAAGGTAGAGTGGAACGTGATAAAAAATACAAAAAGATAATTACCATCTTATTGATCCTACTATGCATAAGCCTTGTTGCTCTAATAGGAATAGGGATATATAAGCATTTTGCATCGAAAGAATCGACATCTGTCAGTGTGCCTGAAAATTATATTATCCCTGAAGATGGCGGTAATACAAACAATCAAACAGAGAATACGGAAAATAATACTGGAACAGATAACAGCAACTCTTCGAACGAAGACCATATTACTATAGAAAGTAATGGCACTAACGGTGGCTCCAACGATGGCTCCAACGGTGGCACCAACGGTGGCACTAACGGTGGCACTAACGGTGGCACTAACGGTGGCACTAACGGTGGCACTAACGGTGGCACTAACGGTGGCACTAACGGTGGCACTAACGGTGGCACTAACGATGGCACTAACGGTGGCACTAACGATGGCACTAACGGTGGCACTAACGATGGCACTAACGGTGGCACTAACGATGGCTCTAACGATAGCTCTAACAATGGTTCTAACGATAGCGATAGCGACAGTGATAGTAGTAAACCTACATCAACTGTTATATCACTCCATAAAGGACAATTCACTGACAATGAGCCTTTTAAGGTAATCAATATGTTGCCCGGTGATTCAGAAGTAAAGAATTTCTGTCTTAAGGTTTCATATAAAAACTCCGGTACAATTAAATTTTTGGTAGATATACATAACAAACCAGAAAAATTATTAGAAGTATTGAAGCTAAAAGTTGTTCTTCTTAATAGTGGAGATGTTCTCTATGACGGATTAATGAGAGATATGGGTGAATTAGAAACATATACGTTGGAAAAATCAGATACTGCAAAAACGGAAGAATTGTATTACGAAATATCCACCTATCTTGATACTTCGGTTGGGAATGAGTATATAGATAGTACGGAATTGAAGGCTGATTTTAAATGGTGGGTAGATGAAAAAGCTAATTTAGTTCGTGCACCTGGTAAGCTAGATTATTCAAATGTAGCCTTATCGCTTGGTTTAATAACAGGTTCACTGCTGATACTGAAACTCTCCTTCCGAAAAAACAAAAAAATAGGGGGCGAGCCGGATGCAAAATAATCAACAGACAGGCAAAAAGTTGAAAACAAGTGTTGCTGCAATTGTCATACTTTCTATTTGCCTTTGTATTACTACCTTTGCTCTTATATGGTCGATGGTGTGGGTAAATAACAATATTTTTAGTACAGGGGAAATAGATATTGATCTTAATGATGGTAAACCAGTCATTGAGGAACATGAGTATCTTTTTAAGCCAGGTATGACCGTTGCAAAGGAATTCTATATTCAAAATAACAGCACATGTGAAGCTTATTACAAGATATATTTTGACGACATAACAGGTGGACTTGCTGATGTAATGGAAGTGACCATCCGAGACGATAAACAAGTTTTATTCTTTGGAAAACCAAGTGAGCTCACAAAACAGATGGTATCTTCAGCTAAGGATCCGTTACATTTAAAAGAAAAAAAAGAATTGGAAATTGAGTTCCATTATCCAAAAGAAAGTAGTAGTACGAAAGATCCAACACTAACATTTACCCTTTGCGCAGATGCCGTACAGACGAAAAATAATCCGAATAGAGAATTTGACTAAGGAGGAAACAACAAGGACATGAAAAAGGCATTACATATTTTGAAAGCCATTGTGACGTGGCTCCTTGTGCTGGTGAGTATAGGAATTATGGTGTTTACCATTATCTCTGTAACGACCTTTGACCAGCCAGACCGAAATCTTTTCGGGTATAAACCCCTTATTGTACTATCTGATTCCATGAGTAAGACAGATTTTAATGCAGGGGATTTAGTTCTTATAAAAGATACCGATCCTTCGACTTTGAAGGAAGGAGATATTATTGCCTATACTTCTACAGGTACTGATAATTACGGAGAAATAGTTACACATAAAATCAGAAGATTAACGGCGGATGCGAATGGCGATCCCGGATTTATTACATACGGAACAACGACAAATACAGATGATGAAACAGTAGTCACATATGAATATGTGCTAGGGAAATACGAAACGCATATTCCAAAAATCGGTACATTTTTTCAGTTTTTAAAAACAGTACCAGGGTATATTTGTTGTATTTTCATTCCGTTCATGTTGTTAATAGTCATTCATTTAATGGATAGTATTCGGCTATTTAGAAAATACAAATCCGAACAAAAAGCCGAGCTGCAAGCAGAGAGAGACGAAATTGCAAAAGAACGAGCTGAATCTCAAAAGATGATGGAAGAGCTATTGAAATTGAAAGAACAGCTTAGAACGACTAACAATGGTGTAAACAGCAATGCTGCTGCTACATATACACAAGGTAACGGCGAAGAGGGGATTTTCTCGACCGATACCAAAAATGTTTTAGGAGGAGAAAGGATATGAAAAAAGGATCAACTAAAAGAGCATTAGTTACGAGCATCGTATCAACATGTGCGAGCGTAACAATGTTAGCCGGTGCAACATTTGCTTGGTTTACGGATACAGCAAGCACAGGTGTAAACGAAATTAAAGCAGGAACTCTAGACATTGCGCTTTTAGATGCAGAAGGTAAGAAGTCTGTTGAAGGTGATATTCTTAACTGGAAGACTGCTGATGGAAGAGAACAGGATAAAATCCTTTGGGAGCCAGGGGCTACATACGATTTAGAAACTGTAACTGTAAAGAATAATGGGAACCTAGCGGCCAAGTATAAAGTTCTCATTACTGGCATCAATGGTGATGAAGAGCTAAACGAAGCTATTGATTGGAAAATCGATGGCGCGGACATTGATAAAGAATACAAATTAGCTACTGGTGCTTCTGAAGAAATTACGATCAGCGGTACGATGAAAAGAACCGCTGGTAATGAATATCAGGGGAAATCAATTGAAGGTATTGGAATTACAGTAGTTGCAACTCAAGATACTGTAGAAAAAGATAGCAAAGATAACCAATATGATAAAGATGCAGCATATACATATCAAGTGGTTACAAACACTAAGGATACACAAGCTGCAGTTAAAGCAGGTAAAGATGTTATTTTTGATTCTGATATAGCCGTAAAGAAAGAAGAGCTTGGTAGTTCAGGATATGGTGCAACAGGTATTGCACAACATAATGGTGGTGTAATTGACGGTAACGGAAAAACTCTTTCTATTGAAGGTGCAAACGGTACCTGGGATAGTGCTATCTCTACTAAAGGTGGTACAATTAAAAATTTAACCATTGATAGTGGCTTCCGTGGTATTTTTATTGGTGGGGCTAAAAGTGACGTAATTGTTGATAATGTTATTATTGACGGAACTGTTTATACGATAAGCTGTGACGATGGTGGAGGCAAAAAGCTTATTGTTACTAATTCTACATTAAATGGTTGGACTTCTTATGCAGGTACCCTTTCAGAAGCTTCTTTCACAAATTGTAACTTCGGTGAAGGTAGTGGTTATGCGTTTATGCGTCCATATGCTAAAACAATTTTAACAGATTGTGAGTTCTCTGCAGGATTTGAACTTGATAGTAGACAGGCTGCAATCACATTAAAAAACTGTAAAGTTAACGGCGAATTGGTTACTGCAGATAACGTTACAGATCTATTAGGTGAAGATGCTCAATATGTAACTATCAAAAATTCTTAAAGTTAAGTCCTCTCCCGTATCCCTTCACGGGAGGGGCAATCAAAGGGCATAAACCGTATTTGTGCCTTTTGATTGCTCAATTACTGCGTATTTTAAGGGGCGATAAAATTTGAAATTATTATATAAATATAAATTAGTAAAAGAGAGTAGTAGTACAGTTAAAATGCTTATGCTCTCCTTGTTGGGAATAATTTTATGCATAACCTGTTTAATGGGTACAACGTGGTCTTGGTTTAACGACAACGTTACCACTTCTATTCAAAGTATAAAAGCAGCCAATTACAGTATTACCGTTGATATTCAAGACAGAGAAGCACTGGAAGACGGCAAATATAACCTTTCTGAAATGATAGAGGGAAAAGGTTATATGGTTACTGTAAAGGCAAGCGGTTCGGCAAGTACAGGGTATTTTAGAATATCCGGGCCGGATGGTTTTGCTCCATTATATAGTACTCAGTTAGCACCAGGAGAAGATATTACTTTTACATTTTATCCTAGTATAACGGGGGAATACTCTTTTGAAAGTGCATGGGGAACTTATATTGGAGAAAATACAATTAAAGATTCTGATATAATAGGAACACCAAAACAATCAGAAGAGAACATTGAGGCTATGGAAGAATTGGGTGACACAGAAATATCGAATGATCCGGTAGATTCTCCATCTGTGCCTGAAACAAATGAAGAAGAAAATTTAGATAAAGATTTAAATGAAGATTCAGAGGAAGAAATAAATAAAGATTTAGATGGAGAATTAGACGAAATAACTTCTACTGTTCAGCCATCTGAAGTTCCTGATGATACAGAAGAAACGTTTGGAAATACTGAGCAGAACCAAGAATAATCAAACAGAAACCCGGCATTCATATGTTTGAGTGTCGGGTTTTTGGTTGAACAAAAAGTGAAATACTCACATTTTGTTCGCATCGCTTTTAGAAAGGTGAAACCGTCTATATTTATTTGCTAACCAAATGCTAACATTTTGCTAACGAAACCTAATAAATCATAGTAAATCTATGTTAAAGATATTACACCTAAGACGAGTGAAACATTGATTTGATGCAGTTTCGTTCCACTATGGGGATATATATTACACTTCAAAACCATATGGGCGGCATGATGTAATCTGCTTCCCCCATTTAAAGAAGTATCCTACAAGTTGAAAAACTTGCGGGATGCTTCTTTTTTTGGTTTTTAATGGTGAAAAAAGGATGTACAGACACCATTTAAAAATACATAAGTTAACTTGCACTATAGCAAACAGCATTAGCGACGATATCTTAGAAACTAACAATGAATATTGTAGTCCCTTTTATAAAGGATGAATTCAACAAGAACTTTCCATTAACTATTAATCATCGAATTTTCTCCACTTAGGCACCAATAGGTATATAAAAAAATAAAATGGAGTTGAGTAAACAATTTCAACATATTCTTTGCGAAAAGGAGCTATCAACTTGGAAAAGAAGTCAAGTACAACAAAGATGGTTATTGTGATGAGAAAAGATTTACAAATGACAAAAGGGAAATATGTAGCCCAAGGAAGTCATGCTTCTTTAGGGGTTGTGAAGTGGATTGAATATAATGGAACTGAAAATCACAAACAAATTTTAAACAAATGGTTTAATGAAACATTTGTAAAAGTGACTGTTTATGTAGAAAGTTTGGATGAATTATATTCGATTTATCACCTTGCGAAAGAAAAAGAATTACCTGTAAGACTTATCACCGATAACGGATTGACCATGTTCAACGGTGTTAAAACAGATACGTGTCTTGCTATACTTGGCGAGAGAGGGAAAGTGGATGACGTAACTGGTCATTTAAAATTATTATAAATCTTGTAATGATATAGTTTTTGCTTACGTAATCCCATACAATACTGAAAATCACCGTTAAAGATGTTGTACCTCAAATATAGCGAAACCTCAATAGAAGGTACTTTTCGCGCACTTCATTAAAGATTTTACACAATTTCATTCTTAGGGCGGCCATTATGATGTTTAGAATCCGACGTTCGTTAAATAGTAGAATAGGATGATATAAAAAAAGCGCTCCTAGTGTAGCGATGCAGTCCTAACTTACGGATCCAATACACTAGGTACGCTTCTTTTTCTTTATATACATTACGTATATTAAAAATATTAAGAACATTGATGTTGGTTTAAATGGCCTTCTAATAGTTGTTTATAATGCTTTGCTTTCTTATATTGAGTAACTTTGTATAGATATTCAGCTGGATGCTTAGCACTGCTAACAGCGTATACAGCGTTCATATATTCTATGTTAAGTTGTGATTTAGTTTTATTGTCAATTTTGATTGTATTCATGGTAACACCTCATAAACTATTAATTAACTATAACGGAGTATACACCAAATTTTTATCGATTTTTTATATCTAACAGCCTTGTTAGGATGCGAAAAGTCTTTGTTATTTTCCAGAGTTGTGGTTGTTTTTTGAATTTTTAATTATAAAAAAGGATGCAGTACAAGCAATCTTTAATAGTTATGATAAAAGTATTTTCGACTAGAGTCCTCCTTTATTTAGAGATGACTATTAGGTTCAAGTTGTATTACCTATTAAGTTGAAACAGTCCTCTGGGTTACTCCTCAATATTTCTATATTTTACATATCGCCCAGCTCAGCAGTTTCCTGTTACCCTAAGATAATGTGGATTATTTTCGTTAACAAACTAACGACGGCGTTTATTGAATTATTTTTTCATTTAATCTTAATAATCCATGTAATCATTAGGAAGATAGGAAGATGTCAATGGAACAAAAATATTTAAAAAAGGGCGGGCTTATTGCTTTCATCGCGCTATTATCGATGACGCCTCCTCTGGCAACAGACTTATATATGCCTTCGTTGCCTGAAATGACAAACTATTATCAAACAACCTCGTCAGTTACAAGCTATACAATGACGATATTCTTTATTTTTATGGCAATTGGTATCCTCATTCTTGGCCCGATGAGTGATAAGTACGGACGAAAGCCAGTCCTGTTGGGCAGTATCCTTGTGGCACTGACCTTTAGTATCATCTGTGCAATTTCACCGTCGATTTGGATCTTGATTGCAGCCCGGGCAATTCAGGCATTTGGTGCAGGAGGGATGGTTGCCATCTCTACAGCTTTGATTAAAGACAGCTTCGAAGGAAAAGAGATGTCTAATGTTTTGTCAATCACGCAGGCGATCGTTCTGCTTGCTCCAATGCTAGCGCCTATTTTGGGCGCGGTTATTTTAGCCTTTTTCAGCTGGAAGATGACATTTGTTGCTCTAGCTGCTCTATTCCTAGTATCACTTATAGGAGGATTTCTTTTAGAAGAAACTTTGCCGCAGGAAAAGCGAGTATCTGGCAGTACATTTAAATCTATCTTAGGGCTTACAAGTATTGTGAAGGATAAGAAGTTTACCAGCCTATTGCTTGTTGTTGCTCTCTTAATGGCACCGTTTATGGCATATCTAACACTCGCTTCATACATTTATATAGATGGATTTGGCATCTCGGAATCTGCCTTCAGCCTTTACTTTGCCGGTGCAGCTTGTATAGGTTTGATTGGACCATTTCTTTATATGCGTGTTGGTGGCGGTTCGATAAAAAAATCGATCAATATCGCCTTTGTAATTGTCACAATATCTATCTGCCTGCTCTTCTTAGTAGGTTCCATCAGCCCATTTGTATTTCTTGTATGCTATGTG
This sequence comes from Pradoshia sp. D12, assembly GCF_008935075.1. Taxonomy (NCBI): domain Bacteria; kingdom Bacillati; phylum Bacillota; class Bacilli; order Caryophanales; family Bacillaceae; genus Pradoshia; species Pradoshia sp. D12. Next base: position 261,606 of record NZ_CP044545.1, read on the forward strand.
CCCTTCACGGTTATCACGACATATCTCAGACCGATGGTGTCAAATACGCTATTATCTATGCAAAAGTCAAATGTCGGAGCAGCTTCAAGTCTAATGAACTTTGGCTTTACAGTGATCGGCAGTGTAGGGATGATGGTTGGGTCACTCCAGTGGGGAGATTATATTAATGGCTTGAGCATGACAATGCTGATTTTCCTCGTTTTATCCTTGTTATTATGGATCTATTGTTTGCAAAAAAAAATTATTACGGATTAAAGGCTTGATTTTAATAAAAGAGTTGCCACAGGATGATGTCTTGTCGGCAACTTTTTTTTATTTGGATTATTGGCCATCTCAAAAACCTAATTTATTTTCCGCTGTACTTAGTCTTTGGATAATTTAAATTGGGTCAAGGTGAAAATTTCCGGGCTTCTTCTGCTGTCTTTTTTGCATAAATCCATATTTCTGTAAAAGACTAATTCTGATAAGAAAGGGGAGAAGATTGAATGCATTATGGATATATTGGTCCTGGTACACACTCTGGCCAGCTCGTACAAAAAAAAGGACGCTATATAACAGGATTTTCTGTGGGGATTTTATACCTAGATGAAGATTCCTATCCGGTTATTCCCGGCAATGTCGCAAATTATTCAACCTACCCTTTTCCCGTCCATTATAAACTGGTTCCGGGCTGTACGGGTCAGCGTCTTTTAAATAATGATCGAACACTGGAAAAAGGGATTATTGATGCAGCTATGCAACTTCAAAGTGAAGGAGCAAAAGTTATTTCAAGTGCGTGTGGGTTCTTTGGAAACTTTCATAAGCAAATAGCAAATGCATTAGAAATTCCTGTCTATCTGTCTAGCCTCGTTCAACTGTCTATGATTCAGGTTGGATTAAAGCCAGGACAAAAAATTGGTATATTAACAGCCTATGAAAAAGGATTGACGGATTCCCTTTTGAAAACGTGCGGAGTTACAAACAGATCTAATTTGATCATTGGTGATTTGAGCCAGGGAGAAGAGTTTTCATCCATTTCGAATGGAGCAGGTACGTTTAATAATGAAAAGCTGAGGGATGAGGTTGTTAAAAAAGCAATTGAGATAAAGGAAAAGCATCCTGAAGTCGGAGCCATCTTATTAGAATGCAGTGACCTGCCTCCCTATGCATTTGATATCCAGCAAGCAGTGCAGCTGCCTGTGTATGATTTTATTACACTCATTAACTGGGCACATTATGCAAATAGCCAAAGCCCATATTATGGATTTATTTAATAAAGTGAATGAGTGAAGACAAACACAAGTCCAAAGAGCTTGTGTTTTTTAATATTTATCTTTGCTGGCCTTATAAAATTATATTATTTTTCTGTATCTTATGGCAAACAAGAGAGAGCAATATGAGTCAAAAAAATGGAAGTAGAAAGCACTTTCATGAAATGATTTTTTCTTGTTAGTATACTAGTATAATAAAAGGTGTTCCAAAAAGATTCCTCTAGAACACTGACTTCCGGGAGTGTGAACAGTAGTGAAAAATAGGGCGAGGGATTTTTATCAACCTAAAGTGTTGAATGAATCCATCTTGGCTTTTTATCGTCTTCAAGGATTGAATAAACATATGACTGGGTTTCATCAATTCGAATCACACAGTACATATGAGATTTATGTACTTGAAGAAGGGCAATGCAATTATTTTATTCATAATAAAATATATGATCTGCAGCCAGGAGATATCATTCTTTTGGATGGATTAACTTTGCATAAGTCAAATACCACATCTCCTGATACCTATGTACGGAGTATGGTTCATTTTTCTCCAGTGTGGTTGGAGAGTATGTTGTCTGTAATAGGAATGCCAAATCTTTTGGATCCTTTTCAAAAGCTGAATAACTGTATACTGCGGACAGGATTTGATTCCTCAGGTCAGTATGTGGCTGAGAAAATTAAGTGGCTTGAAAAGCAGTTGGAAGCTATAGACGAGGAATATAAATGTACAGGTAAAATCAATGTCCTATTGGAAACTGAACTGAAGGTTGAATTTCTTCAACTGTTGATAAAAATTTATAAAATGAGCGAATGTCAACAACTCCGAGTCGTACAGAAGAAAACGGAAAAAAAGCGACATGCTGAAAACATTGCCTCGTGGATTAATCAACACTACTGTGAAAAAGTCAGCTTGGAACGTATTGCTAAAGAGTTAAATTTAAATAAGTACTACGTTTCTCATGTTTTTAAAGAGGTTACCGGATATACAGTCATGCAATATGTAATGGAATGATTAGAAGCAAAATGTAATTTAGTATGCTCACAATTGAGCAATATCTGTTAGATTTTAGAAGATTATAATAAGGATGGGAACATAGCATTCTTATAAGAGAAATAATGTGTAAATAAGGAATTTTTTCACTAAATATGCTCAAAGATGAGCAAACTTTAATGGATTAAGGAGGAAAACAAATGAGTATGAGAGAACCAGCACTCCAACAGGAGGAACAAGTTGAATCTAATTCAGTAAGACCATTCGGATTACGAGATAAAGTCGGTTATTTGCTGGGTGATTTTGGAAACGACTTCTTTTTCTTGCTTGCCAGCACATTCTTAATGGTATTTTATACAGATATTTTCCATATTAATGCTGCAACAGTCGGGGTATTATTTATGGTTGCCCGACTTTGGGATGCATTTGCTGATGTGGCTTGGGGCCGATTCATTGATACAAGACCAGCGACGAAACATGGAAAGTATAAACCATGGGTTCTGCGCATGTCTTTCCCACTAGTATTCACAGGTGTTTTAATGTTCACGACAATACCTGGTATGTCTGATGGTTTCTACCTGGCATGGGCATTTGTGACTTACATTGTATGGGGTACATTGTATGCGACTGTTAGTATTCCATATGGATCAATGGCATCCGTTATGACAGCTGATTCTGTAGAACGTACTTCATTATCAACATGGCGTACAGTAGGGGCAAGCTTAGCAGGTTTAATTATCAATGTTTTGGGACCAGTGATTGTGTTTGTAGACAATAAAATTGATGCAAACCGTATGTTCATGGCTGCGGCTGTGTTTGGCGTTTTGGCAATTGCATGTTATTTCGGTTGTTATAAACTCTCTACAGAACGTATCGTGGCACCGACAAAAGAAGTGGAAAAAGGTGCTTTCCTTCGCTCCATGAAAAGCTTAATGACTAATAAACCATTTGTTTGGGTCTTGTCAGCTTCGCTTATAGCTATGTTAGTACAATACCTACTAACTACTGTTAATATTTATTTGTTTAAAGATTATTTCGGAGATGCATCTGCTTTAAGTTTGATTGGGGCAATACAAATGGTATCTATGTTTTTATGTCTTCCATTAGTAAAGCCGTTAGTTGCGAAATTTGGTAAAAAAGAAACAGCTTTAATCGGTATGTCAATTACTACTATTGTCTATACACTATTATTTTTCTTAAAAGGTCTGTCAGCAATTCAATTTGTGGCCTTTGCGGCAGTGGGTACATTTAGTATGTATCTCTATAACTTTGTGACTTGGGCCTTCATTACTGACGTTACGGATTACCATGAATATAAAACTTCAATGAGAGAAGATGCGACCGTTTACTCTGTCATTGCAATGGCAAGAAAAGTAGGTCTTGCTTTAGCTGGCGGTATCGGCGGTGCTGCAATTGCCGCTGTTGGTTATGATGCAACACGTGGAACACAAACACAAGAAGTGCTAGATGGAATCTATGCGTTAGGTACAATCGTACCAGCCATTCTTTATGGTCTAGTTGTTTTAGTCTTGTTTATGTATCCATTAAATAAAAAGAAAACAGCTCAACTTGCTGAAGATTTAGCAGCGAAAAGAGCAAACAATTAATCAGTTGAATCATCTAGGATAAAAGATTGGACCGAATTACTCCATTCGGTCCAATCTTAAATATTTTTATTGCGGAGGATCCAATAATGATAGAGTTAAAGGAAAGAGCGGTAACGGTAGATTTAAAAGCAAAACCTTTTAATTTAACAGATGAAGCTATTAAATGGGTTGAAGAAACCATTGCTAATATGACAATTGAGGAGAAAATCGGTCAGTTATTCGTAAACATGGGTGCTAGCCGTGATGAAGAGTACTTAAAAGGAGTATTAGATAGCTACCATATCGGTGCGGTTCGTTACAACCCGGCTACAGCTGAGCAAGTATACGATCAAAATAAAATCTTACAAGAAAATAGTAAAATACCTTTATTAATCGCTGCAAACACGGAGAACGGCGGAAATGGCGCTTGTATAGATGGCACATATGTAGCAAACCAAGTTAAAATTGGTGCTACAAATGATCCTAAGTATGCTTATGAATTGGGTAGAGTATCTGGTGAAGAAGCAGCTGCTATCGGATGTAACTGGAGTTTTGCACCAGTTGTTGATATCGACATGAACTGGAGAAACCCAGTAATCTCTACTCGTTGCTATTCCAATAAAGCAGAGCAAGTTTTAGAATACTCTTTAGAATATATGAGAGGAATTATGGAAAGTGGTGTAGCTCCGGCTGCTAAGCACTTCCCAGGGGATGGTGTAGATGAAAGGGACCATCACTTATCATTTGCTCCAAACACATTAACAGTAGAAGAGTGGGATAACACATTCGGAAAAGTTTATGGAGGATTAATAGAAGCTGGACTACCGTCTATCATGACAGGACATATGGCTTTACCGGAATATGTACGTCATTTCAAACCAGATGCGACTATTGAAGAGTTAGCAACACCAGCAAGTTTAAGTAATATCGTATTACAAAATCTATTAAGAGATAAATTAAACTTCAATGGTGTAATCGTATCTGATGCTTCCCATATGGTAGCTATGACATCTGCTATGAAGCGGAAAGACATGCTTCCTACAGCAATAGCTGCTGGTTGTGATTTATTCTTATTCTTCAATGACCCAGAAGAAGACTTCAAGTGGATGATGGAAGGATATGAAAAAGGAATTATCACTGAACAAAGACTTGAAGAAGCATTAACTCGTATTTTAGGATTGAAAGCTTCTTTAGGATTGCATGCAAAAGCTAAGACTGAAATTTTACAGCCAAAAGAAGTAGCAATGGCTAAAATGAGAACAGAAAAAAATATGGCTATTGCACCGGAAATTTCAGATAAAGCGATCACATTAGTGAAGAATAAACAGGAATTATTACCAATCAATCCAGAAAAGAATAAGAAGGTTTTACTTGTTGAAGTAAAAGGACCAGAATCCGCATATGGTAAGTTAATGGCTGCTATGACAGCTGGTAAGAAGAAACCAATCGAATTAATGAAGGAACTGCTTGAGAAAGCAGGATTCGAAGTTGAAATCTACGAATCACCAATCGATAAGCTGATGAAACTTCCTCCACAAGAAATGATGGGTGCAATCATGAACGTATACGCTCAAAAACGCCCAATTGCTGAACTGACAAATAATTATGATTTAATCATCAACATAGCAGATGTAGCACCGACTACAGACCAACGTATACAATGGGCTCCTCTGAAGGGAACTCCAGATATACCGTTCTATGTAAATGAAGTACCGACTATCTTTATTTCTTTACAATGCCCGTTCCACTTGGCAGATGTACCGCAAATTAAGACATATATTAATGCATATGATAGTCATGATCATACGGTGACTGCGATCGTTGATAAATTATTGGGACGTTCAGAATTCAAAGGTGTAAGCCCTGTTGATGCATTCTGTGGATTTATCGATGCACAACTTTAATTAGAATTTTTTATAAAAATTCGTTGATTGTGCGATTTAAATCATAATCTTTAAATAAGAAGGTAGTTAGAGCGAGGTTAACTTAACTGAACTTAACTATCTTCTTTACTTTTTATAAAGAGTGAATAGTGTACTAGTAGAGAGGAGTGATAATGAAATATGGTAAAAATGGTATCCAGATTATCTGGTGAGAACAATAATAGCTATGCATACAGAGCCATAAAAGAAGGAATCGTATCATTGAATTTACTGCCTGGACAATTATTGAGTTTGGGAGAACTAACAGAGGCTCTTAACGTCTCAAGTACACCTATTAAAATTGCTATATGGAAGCTTCAGCAGGAACACCTCGTAGATGTAATCCCCCAAGTAGGATCCTATGTTTCAAGAATCAATTTGGAATTAGTTGAGGAAGCAGCATATATGTGGTTCGACTTAGAAAAAGAATACTTGAAATCAGCTTGTCATTCTTTTTCTAAAGAACATATGAATCAGTTGAAGATGAATCTTATTCTTCAAGAGACGCTGTTGGGTCAAAAGGACATAATGAATCAAAAAGAGCTGGCCAGGAAATTTAATGAGTTGGATGATCAGTTTCATTCGATTATCTTTCATGCACATCATAGAACTAATACATGGAAAGCAATTTCTCATATGACGCTGGATTATCACCGAATGATTAGCTTTAGCCAACATCCTTTTGAACAAATGATTGCCGAACACAAAGAAATTATTTCCATAATCGAAAATAAAGAGATAGAAAGAGTAGAAAGAGCTCTTGAAAAACATATATTTAAACCAATAGATGATTGGAGAAATGTATATAAAGAGGAAGTATGTTAGAAAAGTGTTAGTGAAATGAGAAAGAAAGCATTACACAACTGAAAAAGCCTCAAAACAAAGATATCCAAATATAAATGGATGATATATCGATTTAATCATGTTGAAGCTACCCAAAAGTTTCGAAAGGTTAATCTAACCAATAAAAAGAGTTGCCAGAAGAATATTTCCTGACGGTAACTCTTTTTATATTTGATGGGTTTTCCAACATGCTTAGATTATACAATCAAGTCTATGTTTCAATGTCTAACCTTTAACGGGATTGTGTAAAATAAATATTTCCTATATCAATATAATTTTAGGTCTCAATACGTATTAGCAAAATAAATCAAAAAACTTAAAAAAGTAAGCACTTTCATGTAATGAATTTTATTTATTGATATACTAGTATAATAAGTAGGTGTTCTAAAGAATGCCCTTTAAGAACGCTGACTTCCGGGAGTGTGAAAAGTAGTGAATAAATGGGCAAAGGATATTTATCAACCTAAAGTTTTAGATGGATCTATTTTGGCTTCTTATCGTCTTCAAGGATTAAATACAGATGTGACTGGATTTAATCAATTTGAAACACATGGTACATATGAGATTTATGTCTTTGAAGAGGGGCAGTGTAATTATTTTATTCATAATAAAATGTATGACTTACAACCAGGAGATATCATTCTTTTGGACAGATTTACTTTACATAAGACAAATACTGTTTCTCCTGATACCTATGTAAGGAGTACCATTCATTTTTCACCAGCTTGGTTAGGGAGGTTATTTCCTGTTTTGGGCATGCCAAATCTTTTGGACCCTTTTCAAAAGCTGAATAACTGTATTTTGCGAACTGGATTTGATGCTTCGGGTAAATATGTTGCAGAGAAAATTAAATGGTTCGCAAAGCAACTGGAGATAATCGATCAGGAGTTTCAATCTACAGGTAAAATAAATTCGATATTAGAAACAGAACTGAAAATAGAATTTCTCCAACTATTGATGAAGATTTATAAAATGAGCCAATGTTCACAGCTGCACGTCGAACAAAAGAAGACAGAAAAGAAACAGCATGCTGAGAATATTCTCTCATGGATTAATCAGCACTATTGCGAAAAAATCAGCTTAGAACGTATTGCAAAAGAGTTTAATCTAAATAAATACTATGTATCCCATGTCTTTAAAGAGGTTACTGGCTATACGGTCATGGAATATGTAATGGAATGCAGACTGATTCAGGTAAAGTATTTATTGGAAATGAAGCTTGATCAATCACTGGAAGACATATTCCGCTCGACGGGTTTTGGAAGTGCCGCCCACTTCAGTCGCTTTTTTAAAGAGAGAATTGGGATGACACCAACTAGTTATCGGAAAATGAAAGGAAGACAAACTTTTGGTTAATTATGCTCAGTACTGAGCAATCTAAATTTTCTATATCAAAAAGTTAGAAAACAACACTCATACCAATTTATAAGTAACTTTGATTGAATATGCTCAATATTGAGCAATATCTCGATTTATGTAACAAAGAAAGAAGAACACAATATACATACCAAATTATAAATAAAACTTTAATAAATTATGCTCAATATTGAGCAAATGTAAGGCTGTTCCGTTCATAAGAGTAAACACCCTTCTATCTTAAGAAAAAGAAGGTATATGTTTAGTTAATTATGCTCAATACTGAGCAAATTATATTTGTTGGATAGATTAAGGAGGATAACTAAATGAGCATGAGAGAACCAGTACTCCAGCAGGAGGAACAACTTAACTCTAGTACGGTAAGACCATTCGGCTTACGAGATAAAGTAGGCTATTTACTAGGTGACTTTGGAAACGATTTCTTTTTCTTATTAACTAGTACATTTTTAATGGTATTTTATACAGATATTTTCCATATTAGTGCTGCAACAGTAGGGGTATTATTTATGGTCGCTCGACTATGGGACGCATTTGCTGATGTAGCTTGGGGACGTTTTATTGATACACGACCAACAACAAAAAATGGAAAGTTTAAGCCTTGGATATTGCGTATGTCATTCCCATTAGTATTTACAGGTGTTTTAATGTTCACAACCATTCCTGGAATGTCAGATGGATTCTATCTAGCATGGGCATTTGTGACATATATTGTTTGGGGTACATTATACAGTACAGTTAATATTCCTTATGGATCAATGGCTTCTGTTATTACAGCTGATCCAGTTGAAAGAACAACATTGTCTACATGGCGTACAGTAGGTGCTAGCTTAGCAGGTCTTATTATTAATGTTCTTGGACCAATGATTGTATTTATTGATAACAAAATTAGTGCAGATCGCATGTTCATGACAGCTTGTATCTTCGGTGTGTTAGCAATTGCTTGTTATATTGGTTGCTACAAACTTTCAACAGAACGTATTGAGGCACCAGCAAAAGAAGTGAAGAAGGGTGATTTCCTGCGTTCTTTGAAAAGCTTAGTGAAAAATAAACCATTCCTATGGGTACTAACAGCATCACTCATGACTATGTTAACATCTTTTATTGTTATGGCAGTTAATACGTACTTGTTCAAAGATTATTTCGGTAATGCAGCAGCGCTAAGTATAATTGGACTTGTTCAAATGGCGTCAATGTTCATTACAGTTCCATTAGTTAAGCCACTAGTTGCAAAGTTTGGTAAAAAGGAAATCTCAATTGTCGGAATGGCATTTGCAAGTGTTATATACATTGCGCTATTCTTCTTAAAAGGTATTGAAACAATGCCGTTTATCGCTATTGTAGCACTAGCTATGATGGGCATGAGTTTCTATAGTTTTATTACTTATGCATTCATTTCAGATGTTATTGACTATCATGAATACCTAACATCATTACGAGAAGATGCAACGGTTTATTCTATTGTTTCTATGTCTAGAAAAATAGGACAAGCAGTAGCTGGTGGTATCGGTGGGGTGGCAATCGCCGCTGTTGGTTATAATGCTACATTAGGTACGCAACCACAAGAAGTATTAGATGGTATTTACATGCTAGGTACATTAGTGCCGGGTGTATTATACGGAATCATTGCAGTTGTTTTATTCATGTATCCTTTAAACAAGCAAAAAACAATTGAATTAAGTAAAGAATTAGAAGCAAAACGTAATGCAAATAGTTAATGAATTGAAGATTAAGGATGAATTATTGGCTCTAATTGGTATGAATAATCATTAGAGCCAATTCTAGATATTTTACGGTGGAGGATTTAGTTAATGATCGACTTAAAGGAAAAAACAATGATGGTAGATTTAAAAGCAAAACCGTTTAATTTAACAGATAAAGATATTAAATGGGTAGAAGATACAATTGCAGAGATGACAATCGAGGAAAAAATCGGTCAGTTATTCGTAAACATGGGAGCCAGCCGCGATGAAGAGTACTTAAAAGGAATGTTAGCTACTTATCATATCGGTGCCGTTCGTTACAATCCAGCTACAGCTGAACAAGTATATGACCAAAATAAAATCTTACAAGAAAATAGTAAGGTTCCTCTATTAATAGCTGCAAATACAGAGTGCGGTGGAAATGGTGCTTGTATAGATGGTACATATGTAGGTCATCAAGTAAAAATAGGTGCTACAAATGATCCTAAGTATGCTTATGAATTGGGGAGAGTATCCGGAGAGGAAGCTGCTGCTATCGGGTGTAACTGGAGCTTTGCACCAGTTGTTGATATCGATATGAACTGGAGAAACCCAGTAATATCTACTCGTTGCTACTCCAATAAAGCAGAGCAAGTTTTAGAATACTCTTTAGAATATATGAGAGGAATAATGGAAAGTGGTATAGCTCCAGCTGCTAAGCACTTCCCTGGAGATGGCGTAGATGAAAGGGATCATCACTTATCATTTGCTCCAAACACGTTAACAGTAGAAGAGTGGGATAATACATTCGGAAAAGTATATGGAGGATTAATAGAAGCGGGATTACCTTCTATCATGTCAGGACACATCGCTTTACCGGAATATGTACGTCACTTTAAACCAGATGCAACGATTGAAGAGTTAGCAACACCATCAAGTTTAAGTAATATCGTCTTACAAAATCTATTAAGAGATAAATTGAACTTTAATGGTGTAATCGTAACGGATGCTTCTCACATGGTAGCGATGACATCTGCTATGAAGCGCAGTGAGATGTTACCTACAGCTATAGCTGCTGGTTGTGACTTATTCTTATTCTTCAATGACCCGGAGGAAGACTTCAACTGGATGATGGAAGGCTATAAAAAAGGAATCATCACTGAAGAAAGACTTGAAGAGGCATTAACTCGTATATTAGGATTGAAAGCATCTTTAGGATTACACACAAAAGCTAAAACTGAAATTTTACAGCCAAAAGAAGAAGCCATGGCTAAAATCGGAACAGAAGCAAATAAGGCTGTTGCACCAGAAATATCAGATAAAGCGATCACATTAGTGAAGAATAAGCAGGAATTATTACCAATCAATCCAGAAAAGAATAAGAGGGTTTTACTTGTTGATGTAAAAGGACCAGAATCTGCTTATGGTAAAATCATGGCTGCTATGTCGGTTGGTAAGAAAAAGCCAATCGAATTAATGAAGGAATTACTTGAAAAAGCAGGTTTTGAAGTTGAAATATATGAATCTGCAATAGATAAGATATTAAAACTTCCACCACAAGAAATGTTAGGTGCAGTCATGAACGTATATGCTCAAAAACGTCCAATATCTGATTTAACAAGTAAGTATGATTTAATCATAAACATAGCAGACGTACCACCAAGCACAGATCAGCGTATTCAATGGAATCCTTCAAAGGGAACTCCAGATATACCGTTCTATGTAAATGAAGTACCGACAATATTTATATCTTTACAATGTCCATTCCATTTAGCAGATGTACCGCAAGTTAAGACATACATAAATGCCTATGATAGTCATGAACATACATTATCTGCAATAGTTGATAAATTGTTAGGACGTTCAGAATTTAAAGGTGTAAGCCCTGTCGATGCATTTTGTGGATTTATCGATACAAGAATTTAATGAAGTGTTTATATAAATAATAGGTTTTTAGATTATGTAATTTAAAACATCATTTCATTTCTGCCGTAGGTAAGAAGATAGTTAGACGGAATTTAACTATCTTCTTTACTTATATAAAGCTTTGAACAGAGACTAGCAGTGTTTTCTCTAATAGGAGTGAGACTAAGTATGGTGAAAATGTTATCAAGGTTACCAGGTGAGAATAATAATAACTACTCGTATAGAGCAATTAAAGAAGGGATATTATCATTAGAATTACTGCCTGGACAGTTATTGAGTGTTGGAGAACTGACTGAGGCATTAAAAGTATCAAGTACGCCTATAAAAAGTGCGTTATGGAAACTACATCAAGAGCATCTTGTAGATGTTATTCCACAAGTTGGGTCATATGTTTCAAGAATAAATTTGGAATTGGTTGAAGAAGCGTCGTTTATGTGGTTTGACTTAGAAAAGAAATATTTAAAATCAGCATGTAATTATTTTTCTGAAGAGAATGTTGATCAGTTAAGGAGAAATCTTGATCTTCAAGAAATACTGTTGATTCAACAAAACACACTGAGTCCAAAAAAGATGACTAGACAATTTAATGAATTAGATGATGGCTTTCATTCGATTATCTTCCGAGGCCATCATAGGGATAATACTTGGAAAGCAATTTCACGTATGAATATGGATTATCACCGAATGATTAACTTTAGCCAACATCATTTTGAACAGATGATTGCTGAACATAGAAATATACTTTCTATAATTGAGAATAAAGAGATGGAACGAGTGGAAGATACTCTTAAAAAACATATATTCAAACCACTAGATTATTGGAGAAGGTATAAAGAAGAAATCTGCGAGAAGAATGAGCGCAAAATATTCATGGCTACAACATGATCTTACGTTAACGTAATAAAAATTACAAAGAAGCCTCTCAAAAGCTACGCACTTTTAAGGGACTTCTTTTTAAGTTATTAACATAAAAATGTCGATTGTAATTTTTATAATATTAAAGAGTCTTTAGTGTCTTTAATGCACGATGAATTATTAATCAGTAAGATCTACAACAACTTTAATCGTTTCATTGGCAGCGATAGCTGTGTCAAAAGCCTTTGAAAGGTCGTCTAATTTATAGACTTGCGTTACCATTGTTGCGATTGGTGTTTTTTTCTTCTCAATATGATCAACAACACGTACGATATCTTCATGTGTATATCCGCTTGCACCAATAATTTTTACTTCTTTACTCATAATATCCGAGAAACTTACTGGTACGTCTTGTTTGTACACGGCAACAATGGCAAAACGAGCATCAGGTTTTGCCATTTTGAATGCTTGTTCAAATAATGGAGGAGCACCGGCAGCATCAATAAAAGCATCCACATTTGGAAGTGGAAAACCATAGTATTCAGCTGTGCCGAAATATTCAACAAGTGTTGTGGCTAGATCCTGTTTAGTGGTATTGATTGTTTTCGCACCTAATTCTTGAGCTTTAGCTAAACGCCAATCATTGATATCTACTACAACCACATCTTTAATACCTTCTCCGATCAAGCCGGCAGCAGCTGATAATCCGATCGGACCGGCACCAAGTACTACGATATGTTCACCTGGTTTAGGGTTAGTTGAGAAAGCACCATGAAAACCAACGCTCATCGGCTCCATTAATGCCGCTTCTTCAGGTGTTACTTCATCTGAGAAAGTGTATAAGTTATGATTTAAGGCTGCATCTTCGATGACCACAAATTGAGAAAATCCGCCTGCTTCACAAGAAAGTGCCTTACCAACTCGTTTAGCGGTAATCGGATTCACCCCAACGCGCATTCCAACTTGAATGTCCTTTACCTCTGAACCAACCTCTGCGACTTCACCGAAAAATTCATGCCCAAATTCTTTTTCATAACGGATGCCCATATTTCCGGCACCAGCTTTTACAATATTTATATCTGTACCGCAAATACCACAACGCAATGTACGCAATAATACATCCTTCGGTCCGATTGTTGGCATTGGTAACTCTTCAACTCGTACATCATTTAAGCCATGATAAACTCCTGCTTTCATCTCATTCACCCCAATTTTTATAAGTATACTTAATTTTATGACAATTAATATACCAGAGCAATTTGGAACCTTTTATATGAACAATAAAAATGTTACTAATCTCCCAAAGATATTTATTATAGGTGGTAATATATGTATATAGTATTTGAAATCTATATATCTGTAATTTCTATTAATTATTGACAAGTAATCAGTATTGCTATTGGTATTGTTTGTAAACGGATTTATCTCAAAATTATTAATGAGACCGACAGACTCTCCGAAACCTGAGTAACTGAAAGAAACTTTATTTTAAAAAATTAAAACCGGAAACGGAATAGCCTCGTCAATATTTAGGAAGGGGGAGAAATAGTGGATGAAATAACAATGGAACACCTCGTTATTGAGGAAAAGGAGATCATCATCGACGAACTGATGGACCAATATGGGCAAGAAATTTTACAACTCTCCTATTCTTATGTGAAGAATCGTGAACTTGCTGAGGACCTTACCCAAGATATCTTTGTAAAATGCTATCAATCCCTTCATACATATAAGGGGAAATCAAAAATTAGGACATGGTTGTGGAGAATAGCTATTAATCATTGCAAGGATTATTTGAAAAGCTGGTACAAAAACCATGTCTTCCTCTCAAGTGATGAATACATTTATTCTGGTGAAAGTGGGCATAGCACTGAACAAGCGGTTATTCGGCAAGATGAAGAAGAACGTCTGGTGCATTCTGTTATGCATCTGCCGATTAAATATCGGGAAGTCATCTATCTTCATTATTTTGAGGAGATGCCCATTCGTGAAATGGCGCAGGTACTATATATTAATAACAATACAGTGAAAACGAGACTCCGCAGGGCGAAGACACTTTTAAAGGATAGTTGGGAGGGATATAGCGAATGGAAGAACGGTTGAAGGGTCTTAAAAAGGCTATGAAGGAAACTTGCATGCGGGAGCTAGATTTCTCAGAAACTATGAAAAAGCGCATTCATAAGTCCATCGCAAAAGAATCATTCAGCGAGCAGGATATGTTCATTAACCTCCTCCAGCTTCTTTTAAAGGAAAGGACAGGCTTTGAATTAACAAGGCTTCTTGCAGTAAGAGGCATAAGAAAGTATGAGGACCAGGAAGGTTCTATATATGCGTTTTTGCATGAACAGGAGCTAGCGGGAATCATTACGGCTTCATGGGGATCATCAGGAGAAAAAAAGTATCAGCTGACCGACAAGGGGAGACGTGCGCTTGAAAAGTCTGATGAACGAGTATGGCTAGCTAGTCTTACCTTGAGAGGACAGGCGGAGAGGTGATCAGAATGGTCAATGATAGAGAACGCTTTTTGGGAGAAGTTATCGGGCAAATTCGCTCAAAGGAAGCGAAGGTAAGTGTTGAAAAAGAATTGAATTATCATCTTAAGGAAGCAAAGGAATATTGGCTGGGGAAAGGGCTGTCGGCTACGGAGGCACAGGAGAAGGCGATTAAGCAAATGGGAGATCCGTATAAGCTTGGTGAGAAGATGAACAAGCTATACCGACCGAAAGTGGATTGGCTGCTTCTTTCCCTGTTAGCAGCAGTGATGATGCTTGGATTTCTCCCGATTTTATCAATGGATTCGTCACAAGTGGAAATACAGGATTCATTTATGCGGAATAGAGTGATTTTTGGTCTGCTAGGCATAGCGCTGGCAATTGGGATTATGTACTTTGACTATCGGAAGCTGCAAAGATGGGGTTGGGCCTTTTATCTGGTTGGTGTAGCTATACTCTATGGGTTACGGCTAATTCCGTCTTATACAATCAATGGGGAACCTTATTTTGGTATACCAATGCTTGGTTCATTCAATTGTTGGATTGCATTGCCGTTCTTTTTCCTGGCTTGGGCTCAATTTTTTCAGAATAAGAAATTGAAAGTTTGGCAGCTTTTTCTTTTGTTTATCTACTCCTTTTATCTTTTCTTAATGGTTCCAGATCTAGCAATCTCATTTATCTATGGAATGACAGTTTTGATTATGTTATGGTGGAGCCATTTAAGTAAGAAAACTGCATTATTTATAACCGCAAGTACGATTACAGCATTCATAATTGGGTTGGTAGCCGTTTTGCCTTCTTTAAAAGGTTATCAGAATGAGCGGATAGCAGCCTATATAAATCCCGAGAAGTATGCAGATGGTTCAGGGTATATGTATGTGCAACTAAGGGAGCTGATGACCGAAGCAAAATGGTATGGAAGCTCTGCTGGCCAGGGTAATGTTCTTCCAGGAACATATTCCGATTATGCATTGGCGGGTCTGACCTCTCATTTCGGGTATGTTGTCACCGTGGCAGTTCTGATTATTCTCCTATTATTTGTGATTCGAATGGGGTATATTGCGATAGGAGCACGCAATAGATATGGAAAGTTACTTGTTATCGGAGCTCTGGCCCTGTTTTCTTTACAATTTTTCTATAATATTGCGATGATATTCGGGTTTGTCCCGATTATGACAATCTACTTACCGTTTATCAGCTATGGCTGGATGTCGACGATTTTGAATGCGTTTTTAATAGGAATTGTACTTAGTGTTTACAGGCGTAAGCATTATGGTGTAATGACAGAAAGAGAGTGCGAGGTCAATTAGGCCTAGCATCCTTTTTAAGCGAGGTTCGGACCAAACCAATTAACATCATCTTCCATAGGCAGAAAATAAGAGTGGGAAATCACGAAAAGGATTTCAGGCTATATTAACGGACAAATCATCGCGGTTAATGGCGGACGTAATATGCTTAGAGGATAATGATATAATCCCATCTGTTAAACACAGGTGGGATTTTTATGTTAAGGTTAACTTATCCCTCGTTATAGTGGGATTTTGGAGCAATGAGCTAATAGGAGTGTTTAATCATGCAACATTTGCAGTTCGAAAAATCGTGGGATAAAGCGTTATCTGCCCAGGACCGAAGCTATATAGAAAAAGTATTTGTAGAGACAAAGCATCTAAACGGCACAGGTGTAATTTTCTCTCCTATCCGGGAAGCCATCAACCACAAAGAGGCACTGCTTGTGACCGTATTAGTCCATAATTTCACGGATCAGCCGCTTACATTTAATAACACAAGATTACGATACAAAATTCAGGGAGAGGTTATTGCGGAAAATGAATTTACCTTACCTAAGCTTGTGATTCCAAATGAAGTGAGTATGCCATGGACATTTATATTTCCAAAGGAAAGCTACAAACCACAGATTCCTATTAAGAATGGACGATTAGAGGTAGTGTGATTTTCAACTGGAAAAAGAGCCGAAATCAGTTGAATAATATTATATCAAAATTAGTAAAAGTTATTTTAATATAAATAAATTTTATGAAATGTATAAACTTCCAACGGTAATATAAAACGGCTTGATTCAAGTAGGAGTCATCAAGCCGTTTTTATTATCAGGAAGATTTAGCATGAAGTATGACGAGGAATTTTCCATCCTGGACTTCATTAGAGTAACGTTGAGCGTCCTCTTCAGAAAGTCCGATATTCATAAGAGAGTTCAATAATCCTCCTTCACTAGATCGGGCTCCAACTAGTGCACCGCCGAGCATGGTTAAAACAGGACCTGCAGCTAAAATTGCTCCCAAACCTGGGACCAATACAGCCGGTAATCCTGCGAGTGCGCCGGCAATGCCGAGTGCCCCTCCTGTAGCAGCTCCCGCAATAGCTCCATCCATAGTAGACGTTTTTACTTCCTGCGACATCTTGGATAAATCATTTGCTTGGTTAGCAATTACAGATATTTCATCAGTAGTATAGCCTTCCTTTTTAAACTCCTCAATAGCATCTGCTGCTTGTTGTTCGTTCTCATATACGTGAATCACATAATCTCCCATTCTATACCTCCCAATTTCATTAATATGGGTTATTTACCCGTTTTAATATCTTTAGACACTTTTTCCTGGGTGTGCTGGATAGATCGATTAAATTAGAGAGTTCTATTTGTTAAATAAATATATTCAAGCCAGACAAACATTCATATGTAAACAGCTTTTTATCTCTTTAAAATTACGAAAAATAAAATTTAATTCTTAATAAAACAATGAATAACTGAGTAATTTAAAGGTTTTGTATCATCTGTAAACCTAAATGGTTATATTTAACTGTTTTTTTGCATTTTCAGAAGAATTTGAGGTTTCAATGCTCTTTACAACTGGAAAATACCGGAGTAGTATTACTCTCATAATTAAATCATTCTTAATCGCTGAATCTTGAAAGAGCGGGGGAACCACTTTTGTGACAATGTCACTTGGGGTGAATCCTTAACAAGGTAGGGCTACTCTTTTGGCCCGAATCCGACAGCTAACCTCGTAAGCGTTAAGGGAGAGGATGGTGTAACTGGGGAGTCGAAGAAGTTATTTCGACCACAGGGTAGACCTCTGTGGTCTTTTTTGAAATTTAACAATTTAATACGTTAATATCTTAAATCGCTGAGTCTTTTAAAGAGCGGGGGAACCACTTTTGTGACAATGTCACTTGGGGTGAATCCTTAACAAGGTAGGGCTACTCTTTTGGCCCGAATCCGACAGCTAACCTCGTAAGCGTTAAGAGAGAAGGTATTACCTTTGGATTAAAGCCCACTGTGTAATACAGAGGGCTTTTTTGCGCTTTTTAAATGGTAAAATTTAACAAAAATTAAGGGGGAACCAACCAAATGTTACGTATGAGTTATCTGGATATTAAGCTGCTCGAGGAAAAAGCAAAAATAGAGGATGAGAATGCAAGAAGAGCTAGTTCAATCGTTTACCAGAATAACCAGATGAATATTTCATTTTATCCGAAGGTTTCTCTAAAGTTAGATAAAAGGGCAATAAGGCGTGTCCTTTCTATCATTCGATAAACAAATATGGGATATAGAAAGGACAGCTTTATCCTTCAATGAGATTTAAGGGGGATTTAAAAGTGGGAAACGTGCTGATTATCGGCAAAGGCAATCTTTATACATCAGTGATTTCTAGTAATAGCTTCAGAACAAGGGCATTTGATGTATTGTCATATAAGCAATATTTTAAATCTCTTTACAACACGGAAAATGGAAACAGGAGAATAGATAACCAAATTGAAATGGAAAAGGAACTTTTGGTATATAACAAGGTTTATATTATTTCAGATTCCATCAATGAAGGGTTCGAATTGATTACCTTCTTTTCTAAATTGGGTACGAGAAAAATCATTGTTGCGACACAATGCAGCAGGGATTATCAGCTTTACAAGAAGCTCGGCGCCAAACTTGTTTATATAAGTAAACCTGGAAGCAGCTCATATAGTTGGTTAACCAATCACCTTTAACCTTTAGCTGTGGATTAAAAAATTAATTTTATGAAAGGAAGGTTCTTGTGGATTTTATTTCAATTGGATTAGCAGTAGGTTCATTTCTACTATTTTGGGGATTTATCAAATTTTGTGACAATGTGATTGAGGAACGAGGGGTAGAAAAATGATCTTTATAGGAATTGTTGTAGGTGGACTTGCGATTTACTTGGTTGATGCCTTAATTCATCCAGAGAGATATTAATTTATTAAAACACTATGGGGGAAAGAATAATGGATTTTATACAAATAGCATTGGTATTAGCAGTTCTTTTATTGCTTGCTATACCTATGGGGCGCTACATAGCCCGTGCTTTCTCTTTGGAAGAGACAAAGCTTGATCGAGCATTTGGCGGAATAGAGAAAATAATTTATAAGCTGTCAGGAATTTCGCAAGGGAATATGAAATGGAAGCAATACGCAAAGGCTTTATTGGTTAGTAATATAGCAATGTTTGCTATATGTTATATAATCGTTCGTCTACAAGGTGTTTTACCGGGAAATCCAAGTGGGATTGCTTCAATGGATCCGTTCTTATCTTTTAATACAGTAGCGAGTTTTTTAACCAATACTAATTTACAACACTATAGCGGAGAATCAGGATTATCTTATTTATCACAAATGATGGTTATTATCTTTCTGATGTTTACAACACCAGCGACAGGAATTGCTTTATGTATCGCCTTTATGAGAGGCCTGACAGGGCAAAAAAGCATAGGTAACTTTTATGTGGATTTAATCCGTGCCCATACACGTATTCTGATCCCGCTTTCCATCCTGGTTGGAATCGTGCTAGTAGGTCAGGGAGTTCCGCAAACAATAGGGCCGACGATTACAGCTACGACCCTGGAGGGTGCCGAACAGCAGATTGCGCGTGGACCTGTTGCAGCTTTGGAATCTATTAAGCATTTAGGGACTAATGGCGGGGGATTTTTCGGTGTAAACTCTGCACATCCATTTGAGAATCCAACACCACTCACGAACGTTATTGAAATCTTATCCATGTTTTTACTACCAGCTTCACTGCCAATCGCTTTTGGACATATGGCTAGAAGCCGTAAGCAAGGTTGGATTTTATTCAGCGCGATGGGAATTATGTTTCTTGCGTTCTTATCATTAGCCTATTTTAGTGAAGCAAATGGAAATCCAGCGCTTCGAGAAATCGGCCTATCCCAATCAGATGGAAGTATGGAAGGGAAGGAAGTGAGGTTTGGAATTGCCCAAAGTGCTCTATTTACAACAGTTACAACAGCTGCAACGACAGGCACAGTAAACAATATGCATGATACGTTAACCCCGCTTGGAGGGTTGGTTCCATTGGGAGAAATGATGTTGAATTGTGTATTTGGCGGGGACGGTGTTGGAACTGTAAATATTTTAATGTATGCCATTCTTGCTGTTTTCTTAGCAGGATTAATGGTTGGGCGAACACCAGAATTTTTAGGGCGTAAAATCGAAGCGAAAGAAATGAAATTAATAGCCATTACCATTTTAATACATCCATTAATCATTCTGGCTCCATCGGCCATTGCGCTGGCAACAGAAATGGGGTCATCAGCGATTTCAAATTCAGGGTTCCATGGAATCACTCAAGTCATCTATGAATTCACTTCATCTGCAGCGAACAATGGATCAGGATTTGAAGGCTTAGGTGATAATACACCGTTTTGGAATATATCTACAGGGTTAGTTATGTTATTTGGCCGCTATTTCTCCATGATTGCCATGCTTGCAGTAGCTGGATCGTTACTAAATAAAAAACCTGTTCCGGAAACGATTGGTACGTTTAAATCAGATAACATCACATTCATCGTTCTTCTGGTGACTACGGTTTTAATCGTAGGGGCATTAACATTCTTCCCAGTTATCACGCTCGGACCAATTGCGGAGTATTTATCGATTCGCTAATAAAGAAAAAAGAAGGTAAAGGAGTATTCTAATGAACACAAAGCGTAAAGCGGCGATTAATAACGCTATAGTCAAGCGTGCTTTAATAGATGCTTTTAAAAAGCTGGACCCGCGTCTGATGGCTAAAAATCCAGTCATGTTTGTAGTAGAGGTTGGGTTTGTTATCACCCTAATCCTGACCATTTTCCCCACCCTATTTGGAGGGGGAGCGAGTTCAATTTACAACGGGAGTGTAAGTGCAATCTTACTTCTTACCATTCTATTCGCTAACTTTGCGGAATCTTTAGCAGAAGGAAGAGGTAAGGCACAAGCTGAAAGCTTGAAAAAGACAAAACAAGATACAAGTGCCAGATTGCTTTTGAAAGATGGATCAACCAAAATGGTCCAATCAACTGAATTGAGAAAAGGGGATATAGTTGTTGTCAAAGCAACTGAATTGATTCCTGGTGATGGGGAAATTGTAGAAGGGGTAGCCTCTGTTGATGAATCAGCAATAACAGGTGAATCTGCACCGGTTATTAAAGAATCTGGTGGAGATTTCAGCTCAGTCACCGGCGGTACACGAGTAATTAGTGACAGGCTAAAGATTCGAGTGACGACGGATCCAGGTGAATCCTTCCTTGATCGTATGATTCATTTGGTTGAAGGAGCTAAGCGCCAAAAAACACCGAATGAAATTGCATTAAATACATTGCTCGTCAGCTTAACGTTGATATTCTTAATTGTTTGTACGACCCTGGTTCCAATCGCCTCCTATGTTGGAGTGACTATACCAATCGCAACTTTGGTAGCCTTACTTGTTTGTTTGATTCCTACGACGATTGGGGGACTGCTTTCAGCGATTGGAGTCGCCGGGATGGACCGAGTTACTCAATTTAATGTAATTGCTATGTCAGGTAAAGCAGTGGAGGCGGCTGGGGATATTAATACGATAATTCTCGATAAAACAGGAACGATAACCTATGGGAACCGGATGGCTACAGCATTTGTGTCCGTTGGAAAAGCAGATCAAATAGAGCTGAATAAAGCCGCACAAGCTAGCTCTCTTCATGATGAGACTCCTGAGGGACGCTCGATCATTGAGCTGGCAAAAAAATCAGGTGTTTTAGAAACTGTGGGCCATGAAATTGATTCCGAAGGCGTTGAATTTAAAGCGGAAACACGGATGAGCGGAACGGACTTTGCGGATGGAGGGAGAATTAGAAAAGGGGCCGTAGATGCTATTAAAGAATATGTGACCGCTCAGGGAGGGACTGTACCAAAGGATCTTGATAGTAAAACAAAAACAATCGCAATGGAAGGTGGCACACCGCTTGCAGTAGCAGAAGGTAATAAAATTCTAGGCTTAATATATTTAAAAGATACCGTCAAACCGGGAATGAAAGAACGATTTGACGAATTACGAAAAATGGGGATAAGAACGGTCATGTGTACAGGGGATAACCCACTGACCGCCGCAACGATCGCTCGTGAGGCGGGGGTGGATGATTTTATCTCTGAGGCAAAACCCGAAGATAAGATTTCCGTTATTAAAAAGGAACAAGCCGAAGGAAAGCTGGTAGCGATGACAGGAGACGGAACGAATGATGCACCGGCACTCGCGCAGGCTGATGTTGGCCTTGCGATGAATAGCGGAACGATTGCGGCAAAAGAGGCGGCGAACATGGTTGACTTAGATTCTGACCCAACGAAGATCATTGAAGTAGTAGCCATCGGTAAGCAACTGTTAATGACAAGAGGTGCTTTGACTACGTTCAGTATTGCTAATGATGTTGCGAAATACTTTGCGATTATCCCAGCTATGTTTATGGTAGCAATCCCGCAAATAGGGGCACTAAATATTATGAATCTAAATACACCACAAAGCGCGATTCTATCCGCTCTCATCTTTAACGCAATTATCATCCCATTGCTTATACCACTGGCAATGAAGGGTGTTAAATATGTGCCGATGAGTTCTACAAAACTATTAAATCGTAACCTCACGATTTTTGGATTCGGGGGAGTCATTGTTCCGTTTATCGGTATTAAGGTAATCGATTCTCTGCTTATGGTCATGAATTTTGTTTAAAAATAACTAATAAAGTAAAGGTGACGTATACATGTTGAAAAATTTGAGGGTAAGTCTGGTACTACTTCTTATATGCGGGATCATGTATCCTTTGGCGATGACAGGGGTATCACAGCTGATTTTCCCAGCTAAAGCCGATGGCAGTGTGATCGAAGCTAAAGACGGGGATGTGGTAGGTTCTGAATTGATTGGGCAGAGTTTTAAGGATGCGAAATACTTCATGAGCCGTGTATCTTCTATTGAATATAATGCTTCTGGATCAGGGTCAGGAAATTATGCACCATCTAATGAGGATATGATTGAGCGGACTAAAAACGATATAAAGGCATTTTTAGAAAATAACCCTGATGTGCAAAAAGAAGATATTCCGGCAGATCTTTTAACAAATTCAGGTTCAGGTTTGGATCCGCATATTTCACCGATGGCAGCGAAGATTCAAGTACCGAGAATTGCTGATGTCAGGGACATGGATGAAGAGCAATTAGAGTCCCTTATTATAAAAAATACGGATGGAAGGCAATATGGGATATTAGGAGAACCGCGGGTAAATGTATTACAGCTAAATATGGAGCTTGATAGATTGAAATAAGGAAGAAGGAGAAAGGGAGAGTATCGTATACCAGCTCTCCTTTTCTTGTCTGTAGAAAGATAGGGGTGAAAGCATGGTCGAATTTCGCAGAAAAACTCCCGAAGAATTTTTACAATCGATTTATGAAGTGAAACGAGGAAGGCTGAAAATTATTCTCGGGGCGGTTTCTGGATCGGGAAAGACCTATCATATGTTATTGGATGGGAATGTATTGAAGAAGAGATCGATTGATGTTGTGATTGGAATAATCAGTCCATCCAATCGTCCTAAAACAATTGAACAAATCGGGGATTTGGAGACGATTCGACCAATTGAATGGGTGGAGAACGGAAAAGTAAAACAGGATTTAGATATTGAAGCCATTAAAGAAAGAAATCCAGAAGTTGTTCTTGTTGATATCTTGTCACATCGCAACCGCTCAGATGCACCGCATAAGTCAAGACTTGAAGATGTAGTAGAGCTAATGAACCACAATATTAGTGTAATTACAACGATGAACATTTACGAATTAAATGGAGTTAGAGAGATTGTTGAAAAACTGTTAGGCATTAAAGTACAGGTGGATCATTGTGTACCGGATGACACCCTTGCGATGGCAGATGAGGTTAAGCTTTTGGATGTAACGCCTGACCAAATTCTTAATCGTTTACAGGATGGCAACATAGACCGGGTATTAAAAGAGAAATTATTTAAACGAGCAAATTTGGCAGTATTACGCGAGCTTGCCTTACGCCATTTAGCAGGTGAAGTAAATGACGAACTGGATGAATATCGAGAACAGCAAGGATTGATAGGACCATCCGGAGCATCGGAGAGAATTCTTGTTACCGTTCAATATCACTGGAATGGCTCAATTTTAGTACGTAGAGGACAACAAGTTGCCAAACGTTTGGGTGGTGAGCTATTAGTCGTATGTTTCCTTTCACAGGATAGAAAGCTTTCAAAGGAGGAGCAAACCTTTAGAAGATCTATTAAAAAGTTAGTTCATAAAGTTGGAGGTGAGTTTGAAGAATTTTCTATTGCTCGAACGGATGCAGCCGAGGAAATCGTCACCTATGCAACTGACAAGAAAATTACCAAAATTGTAATAGGCCATTCTAAAAGAAGCCGTCTGGAAGAAATCATAAACGGCTCGGTCATTAATAAAATTCTGCGAAGTACGCAAAACATAGATATTTTGGTTGTAGCTGACCGAACAGATAAAAGCGGGAAAAGGGTAATACCTGCTAAATTGGGAGACGACAATAAAACCAATCCATACCGTCGCTTATCAAATCGAGAAGTGGAAGAGCGGATTGGAAAAATGAAGCGTGGACAATTAAAGGTTTATATTGGGGCAGCTCCAGGTGTCGGGAAGACGTATACGATGCTGCGTGAGGCTAACGAGTTGAAGAAAAACGGAATAGATGTCGTAATTGGTTTGCTTGAAACACATGGTAGGAAAGAAACACTTGATCAAGTCGGAAGCTTGGAAATGATGCCACGAATGAAAATTAACTATAAAAATGTTGTGATTGAAGAAATGGATGTAGATGCCATTATAAAGAGAAATCCCGAGGTGGTACTAGTTGATGAATTGGCTCATACCAACGTACCAGGCAGCAATCATAAAAAACGTTATGAAGATGTTGAAGAGATTATAAAATCAGGGATTTCGGTCATCTCAACCATGAACATTCAGCATTTAGAAAGTTTAAATGACAGTATTGAACAAATTACAGGAGTGCGGGTACGGGAAACAGTACCCGATCAAGTTCTCCGAATGGCAGATGAGATTGAGCTTATTGATATTTCTCCAAAGGAGTTGCAGCAACGTATGCTGGAGGGGAATATATACGCAAAGGAAAAAGTAGAACAGGCACTGAATCATTTTTTTAAAACGTATAATTTAATCGCATTAAGAGAACTCGCCCTTCGTGAAGTCGCTGATGATGTTGATGAGAGACTAGAATTATTGGAACGTAACCGTACTTTAAGAGGACCGTGGCGAAAACAAGAGGTTATCTTTGTTTGTGTAAATTTACGCGGGAACAGTGAGCGTTTAATTCGACGTGGTTTTCGAACTGCTTATCGGTTGAAGGCTAACTGGTATGTGGGTTATGTAAAGGAGCATTCTGTTCTAACAGACGAAGAACAATCCAAAATAAAGAACTTGCAGTTTTTAACCGAAAGACTGGGCGGGCTTTTTGAACTATACGAAACTTCCCATCGAAGAAAAGTTGTTGAAGAATTGGTAGAACGATTAAATGACAAAGAGGCAACTCAAGTGTTTATAGGACAATCGACACAGACAAGAATGGAAGAGATCGTAAGAGGTTCGGTTGTCCAAAAGCTATTGCGTTTAGTCCGTCATTTAGATGTATTAATCATTGCAGATCAAAAACCTGATAAAAAGATGGACTAAGTTAACCGCCAAATTTAGAAAAGCATATAAACTAATCGGTCGGGCATTCTAAAGCAGAGCAGGAAGTATGAATAACTGATGAGGGGGTAAGCGGTGAATATAGCCTTTTTTCTAATCCCAAAAAGAGAAGTAGCCTTCGTTAAATATGAGTCCACGATGAGACAAGCGTTGGAAAAAATGGAGTTTCACAAATACTCTGCAGTTCCCATTATCGATAACCATGGAAGATATGTTGGCACCTTAACAGAGGGGGACTTACTCTGGAAAATGAAAAACACCCCTGACTTATCATTCGAAAACACCCATAAAACGAAACTGAAAGACATAAAACCAAAGCGTTATAATGAACCGATTCATATTGATGCTGATATGGAAAGTATTCTTTTAAGGGCAATGGAGCAGAATTTTGTCCCTGTTATTGATGACGCGGGCATTTTTATTGGAATTATTAGAAGAAGAGAAATCATAGAATACTGTGCTAAGGGGATTTTCGAGAAAAAAGCATAAAATTAATAGTAATAGTGTACTGTTTAACTTT
This sequence comes from Pradoshia sp. D12, assembly GCF_008935075.1. Classification (NCBI taxonomy): domain Bacteria; kingdom Bacillati; phylum Bacillota; class Bacilli; order Caryophanales; family Bacillaceae; genus Pradoshia; species Pradoshia sp. D12. The sequence continues at coordinate 288,051 of NZ_CP044545.1, forward strand.
TATTACCTTTCGCAAGGAATTATTTTATTACCATACAATAAGAGAGTCAAAAGTTAATGTTCAGTATAATCAGCAGTCACATAAGCTTTCTAACACGACTGCCTTGATTATAAGGTAATCTTTTAGAATTGACGGTTTAACAGCCCTATATTCTATAAAAAGTTCATACATACATAAAAAGGTGAATTTAAAAGATTGTTTCCTGTAAAAAAGGGAGCAGTCTTTTTTTATCAATAAGATGTAGTCGGTGTTTCTCGAGGTAAATAATAATTCGGTAATTTCTGAAAAAATAGATTGACAAAAGTAGGAAAAGAAATTATATTTAACTACGTATTGATAATCATTATCAATTAAATTGGGCTATATATCCTTTTAAGGAGGTTTACTATGAATCGCCTCTATACAGATCGTTTGAACATTGGGTACGGGGAAGAATTAATTGTAAAGGATCTCAGTGTAGAAATACCTGACCGGAAAATAACGACAATCATTGGCTCTAATGGGTGTGGGAAATCAACTTTATTGAAAGCCATTACACGCATTATATCTCATCAATCAGGCGACGTCGTTTTGGATGGGAAAAGTATCTTAAGTAATAATACAAAGATTCTTGCACAAAAAATGGCCATCCTTCCTCAGTCACCAGAAAGTGCAAGCGGACTTACAGTAGGTGAACTAGTTTCCTATGGAAGGTTTCCTTATCAAAAGGGATTTGGTCGTTTAACTAAAAAAGATTATGAGGTAATTGACTGGGCACTTGAGGTTACTGGAACGATAGATTACAAGTTTCGTCCGGTAGATGCCCTATCAGGCGGTCAGCGCCAACGTGTTTGGATTGCCATGGCACTAGCCCAGGAGACAGAAATCATCTTTCTCGACGAGCCAACCACCTATTTAGACATGGCTCATCAGTTAGAGGTCTTAGAGCTTTTACAAAAACTGAATCAAGAACAAGCACGTACCATTGTGATGGTCTTGCATGATTTAAACCAGGCAGCACGTTTTGCTGATTATATGATTGCCTTAAAAGATGGCCGAGTTGTAAAAGCCGGGTCCTGCGAGGAAGTGATTACTCCCGCTGTACTCAGAAAAGTATTCCATATTGATGCCCAAATAGGGAGAGATCCACGAACAAATAAACCAATGTGCCTTACTTATAACTTATTAAAAGGAGAACCCAAACATGAAAAAATGGATATTCCCGTTTATGCTGCTCTCAGTGTTAATTATTAGTGCATGCAGCAATAGTTCATCTACAGAGAAGGAAAATGATACAAAAAAAGAAGAAGCGCCAAAAACATTTACATATGAATCAGAAACAGGGCCAGTCGAAGTACCAACAGATCCGCAGCGTGTTGTCATGCTATCAGGATTCACTGGGAACGTGATTGAACTGGATGTGAATTTAGTTGGTGTTGACGTTTGGTCTAAAACAAACCCTACCTTTGAAAAGGAATTAAAGGATGTTGCCGAAGTTTCAGAGGATAATCTAGAAAAAATCATTGAATTGAATCCTGATCTCATTATTGCGTTATCTACTGTTAAAAACGTTGATAAATTAAAGGAGATTGCTCCTACTGTAACCTATACTTGGGGCAAATTGGATTACTTAGCTCAGCATGTGGAAATTGGAAAACTATTAGGTAAAGAGAAAGAAGCAGAGGACTGGGTTGATGACTTCCAAACACGTGCTGCGGAAGCCGGAGAAGAGATTCGCGCCAAAATCGGTGAGGATGCAACAGTATCTGTAATAGAAGCTTTTGATAAAAATTTATATGTATACGGTGATAATTGGGCACGCGGAACAGAAATCCTTTACCAAGCTATGAAATTGAAAATGCCTGATAAAGTAAAAGAGATGACATCTAAGGATGGATACTATACTCTTTCTACGGAAGTACTCTCTGAATACGCAGGAGATTATGTGATTTTAAGTAAATACGCAGCTGCTGATGTATCATTCCAGGAAACTGAAACCTATAAAAATATACCTGCCGTTAAAAATGGACATGTATATGAAATGGAAGGAGACGGTGCTTCCTTTAGTGACCCAGTTACATTAGAGAAGCATTTAGCTTTTTTCAAGAAATCATTTCTTGGTGAATAATTTTCGGGTGGAGGGATTCTAATTGGAATCCCTTTTCCCCTATTCTGACGAAAGAGAAGATGAGTAACTGATGACAAAAGAAATGAAACGTTCTGTCCCCTTTGTCTATAAAATGATTGCCAGTTTGCTTGTTCTTGCTGGGATGTTTGTGGCGGCCATGGTTTTTGGTGCTGCAGATACGACTGTCAAAGATGTATGGCTCGCTCTTACCTCTAACGTGAAAACGGATGAAACTCTTGTTCTGCGAGAGATTCGTTTTCCAAGAGAAGTTGCAGCCATTTTTGTAGGAGCAGCTTTAGCTGTTGCCGGCGCTATTATGCAAGGGTTGACGAGAAATCCGCTTGCTGATCCAGGTTTACTAGGATTGACTGCCGGCGCAAATGCGGCGCTGGCAATTACGCTGGTTGTTTTCCCATCTATTAATTATTTTGGGTTGATGATTGGCTGTTTTATTGGAGCAGCTGTTGGTACAATCATGGTATTTAGTATGGGGTTTATGAAAAAAGGAGGGTTTTCTCCGCTTCGAATCGTATTAGCAGGTGCTGCTGTATCTGCTTTCCTTTATGCGGTTGCGGATGGGGTAAGTATTTACTTTAAGGTATCTAAAAATGTTTCAGCATGGACTTCAGGAGGGTTAGTTGGAACTAGTTGGGACCAGCTCCAGATCATTGTTCCTTTTATTATAGTTGGCATTCTAGTGGCGCTCATTTTAGCAAGACAGCTGACGATTCTTAGTTTAAATGAAGAAGTTGCTGTTGGCTTGGGGCAAAACACGGCACAAGTAAAATTCATCCTTTATGTTGTCATTATCCTTCTGGCGGGTGCATCTGTTGCCCTTGTCGGGAATATGACCTTTATTGGCTTAATGATCCCGCATATTGTACGGGCCATCGTCGGAACGGATTACCGATTTATTATCCCAATGTCTGCCATTGCAGGAGCTGTTTTTATGCTTTTTGCGGATACGCTTGGACGGACCATAAATGCACCATTTGAAACTCCGGTAGCAGCTATTGTAGCTACAATAGGGTTGCCATTTTTCTTGATAATTGTTCGTAAAGGAGGGAAAGCATTCTCATGATTCATCCTCCTTTACTAAAAAAACAACGACTATTTCTTGTTGTTTTATTGACTCTCATTATTGCTACAGCGGTTGTCAGCATGGGGATGGGAGCAGCTGCTTTATCTTATGACCGGCTCATTCCAACACTACTTGGAGAGGGCACGTTTAAAGAAGAGTTTGTTTTATTTTCGATTCGTTTACCAAGAATACTGATTACAGTGTTGGCTGGAATGGCGCTTGCATTATCGGGTGCTATTTTACAAGGTATTACACGGAATGATTTAGCGGATCCTGGCATTATTGGGATTAATTCTGGAGCGGGTGTGGCTGTAGCTATCTTCTTTCTATTTTTTCCGATTGAACCAGGTTCATTTGTTTATATGCTGCCTCTTGTCGCGTTTTTCGGTGCGATCCTCACCGTATGTTTCATCTATTTATTTTCATATACGAAAAACTCAGGGTTGGAGCCGGTAAGGCTCGTGTTAGTAGGCATAGGTTTTTCGATGGCCCTCTCCGGTGCCATGATTGTCCTTATTTCATCGGCAGAACGAGAAAAAGTAGATTTTATTGCTCAATGGTTAGCAGGGAATATATGGGGAACAGATTGGCCTTTTATTTGGGCGTTGCTCCCTTGGTTAGTCATCCTTATTCCGTTTACTTTATTCAAAGCCAATCGTTTAAACCTTCTCGGGATTAGTGAACCTGCAGCTATTAGTGTAGGTGTGTCGATTGAGAAGGAAAGAATCATTTTACTGATCACAGCTGTTGCCCTGGCTGCCTCCGCTGTCTCGGTTACAGGGGGGATCTCCTTCATCGGTTTAATGGCACCGCATATAGCCAAAACTCTAGTAGGACCACGAAACCAATTATTTATCCCACTTGCCATTTTGATTGGGGGATGGTTATTATTATTCGCTGATACAATCGGCCGAAATCTAATTGAGCCTAACGGACTCCCGGCAGGTATTATGGTTGCCCTTATCGGTGCCCCTTATTTTATGTATTTATTATTGAAAAAATAAGCGAATATCCCTTGGGAATCTGCTTATTATCAAAGGTTTCTACTGTTTTGTTATCGGGATGGAAATGATAGCGTTCATTAACTGTGTGTAAATATTAATTCAGAAAATAAAGCTACTGTTCCCTGTAGCAAAAAGAATCAAGAATGCTAATTAACGGCATTCTTGCTTCTTTTTATTTGGTTATTCCAAATGCCCTTTTCCTCTACTAACTGGATGTTTAACTCGTCAGAAGAACTGGTAGGATGTAAAGCAAATGAACATTTACTCTCATTACTGTTTTAATTACGGAAGTTGATTCAGAAACGATCATTATGATGTCTAAAAATAGATGTGTTGTTGTGCCTTTAGTGAATATATGTAAAATTGATACAATGATTTAGTTTCAAAAAAGGGATGGCTATTGTCATCCTCATTTTAGGTGGGGATATTGATAAAAGTCTAAATAAAGCCGATAAAATTACGTATTTACCAGCTTTATGTATGGTTAAATGTTAAATTCCAGAATAGATTCTGTATTAAATTCCAAGCTCTTCTTTTAATAATAATTCGTTCCGTTCTTTGAATACTTCATTATGTGATGAGACCATTGCAGTATCGTATGCTGAAGGTTCAATAAAAACTTTGGCACTGTTGACAGCATTGAGAGCATCCTGGAAGGCACCGACCAATAAATTTACTTTTCCTTCGTAAGATATAATATCCCCGGCTGCAAAGATTCCTTCTGTGGAAAGAACGCCTTTGGGTGTACCGATATAATAGTAATCATCCTTCATCTCCGGCTGCAAGCCATCTTCAAATTCGAGAGAAGCTTCGCGATTATAGCCATGATTAATTAAAACTTCATCAACAGCAATCGCTCTATTATCACCATTAATCTCTAAAATCACTTGATCAATCGCATGGTTTTCCTTATTTGCTACTAAAGAAGTAATGGTAGCATTGAGGATGATTTCTACATGGTTCTCCTGCAAGTTTTTGATTTGAGCCTCGTGTGCAGTCAGTTCATCTTTACGGTAAATAACCGTCACACTCTCTGCGACATGCAGTAATTCTGCAGCCCAATCAATAGCAGCATTTCCTCCACCGGAAATTAAGACATGCTTATCCTTAAAACGCTCTATTCGCTGAACGGTGTAGTGTAAATTAGTAAGCTCGTACTTTGATGCACCTTCTATATCCAGCTTTTGTGGAGAGATAATTCCTCCGCCATTTGCCATAATAACGGTTTTTGATATATGCTTCTCGCCATTATCTGTTATAAGAGTAAATAATCCATTTTCTTTAGTAATATATTCAACTTTAGTATTCAAACATACGGTAGGTTCAAAGGTTAATCCTTGTGATATCAAATCCTTAACGAATTCCTCCCCACGCATAGGACGCAATCCCCCGACATCCCAAATCATCTTTTCAGGATAGATATTAACTTTTCCTCCCAGCATTGTCTGAGATTCAATAATCTTTGTTTTCATGGTTCGTAAACCGCTGTAAAACGCACTGTACAAACCCGCTGGTCCTCCGCCAACAATCGTTACATCATAAATATCCGGCATTAAAAACCCTCCTTTATTACAAAAGATGGAACTAGTAGTTAAGTACATTATATTGATAATAATTCTCATTATCAATGAGAATTTATAATTTGATCAAGCCATAGATGTACGACAGGGAAGTTAGAGGAGTAGGAAAGCAGCTATTCAATGGCTGTCCTACACCTATGCCAGAAGATAGAATCCTAAAATTAATAAACATTTTTCCTCACATGTAAATCACATAATGAATAATGATTCATTATGTGATAATATTTAACGAATAATCGCGGTAAGGAGGAGTGGGATGATAGCTAAAAAGAGCTTTACAACAGAGATGGTAAATGGAGTGCAGACGGGGAATGGAACCATTTCGTTACTTAATGTACATATGAATGTGTATGTTTTTTGTGTGGATGGAGTTTTAATTGATACGGGTGCTCAATCAATTGAAAAGGAATTTTGGCCATTTTTTAATGATTTGGAGATAGATCAGGTTGTTGTAACACATTATCATGAAGACCATACAGGTTGTGCAGCTTTTTTACAGCAGAAGTATCAAGTACCCATTCTTATGAATAAGATGATGATTGATTATTGCCGCAAAAAAGCAGATTATCCATTGTATCGCAAACTTTTTTGGGGTAGACGAAAACCATTTGAGGGTACGGAAATCGGTAAAACATTTGCCTCTCGTCATGCTATATGGGACGTGATTGAGACTCCAGGCCATTCAAAGGATCACCTATCTTTTTTAAATCGGCAAACCGGACAGTTGTTTACAGGGGATTTATATTGTCAGCCTCGGACAAAGGTTGTGTTACGGGAGGAAAGTGTACCGGCTATCATTCATTCATTAAAGCATGTCTTAACCTATGATTTTGAAGAGGTGTATTGCTGTCACTCAGGCTTTTTAAAGAAAGGGCGTATCGCATTACAAAGAAAACTGGACTATTTGTTGGAGATTCAGGAAAAAGTGATTACACAGTATAAAGAGGGGAAAACACCATATCAAATCAAAGAATCCCTGTTCCCAAGAAACTATCCTATTACGAAATTTTCACAAGGAGAATGGGATTCCATTCATATTATAAATTCGGTTCTTTTAAAGTATGATGAAGAAAATATCGCTTTAAAATAAAGTAATTTAACATAGATAAATCTTGGGTCTTGAGCATAGTTCCACAGATTCGGATTTTTTAATGTAAGTCCTCTATAGGATATGATGTATTGCCCTGCCATCAACTATTTGAAACCCAGAGTCATTAATAGGTGGTAAATTACAGGTTAAATACCAATATCACGATTAAAAGGTTAGTGGAAGGGTAAAATACCTATAAAATCCAAAGAGGTGATTTCATGTCAAATGTTCAAAATGAGAACAAACAAGAGTTGGAGAAATTAAGAGAGTTAATTAAAGATGTAGATACTGCAATGCTCACCACACAGACTAGTGAAGGATTGATTTCTCGTCCAATGAAAACTCAGGAAGTCGAATTTGATGGGGATCTATGGTTTTTTACAAAGAAAGAAACAGATAAATATAAAGAGGTGCTGGAACGTCCGGAAGTCAATGTAGCGTATGCCGGTAGATCCTATGTTTCTATTCGAGGTAAAGCTGAAATTGTAAATGACATTAACAAGAAAAAAGAACTCTGGAATGCAGCCTATGAAAAGCTACTGGAAACAAGTGTGGATGACCCAAATATCATTTTAATTAAGGTAGAAGCAGAAGCAGCAGAATATTGGGAAACCGGAAATCTCACTAAAAACATTGTTAATTTATATAAGAAGCTAACAAAGAATGAATCAGATACAGAGAATATAAATGAAACAATTGAATTAAAATAGAAAATACTAAATATTGCATAGAAAAAGGGCATGCCTAAAGTAGGTATGCCCTTTTTCTATACCTTTTTTCTTGGATAATTGTAAAGGAATCTTAAAGGCGATGTTCGTTATTTTATTAGATTGCTGTTCAACAATATGCACTTTAATTCAGGTACTTTCACTCATTAATAGCTCATCTTATATCATTCAGAGTGAACATTCTGTGAATTTAGTAGTATAGAAATTTCATAAAATTTATTCATTTTTTATCAAATGACTAGACATTTAAATCTAACTGTCTATAATAGTAAATGTAAGCGGTTTTACCATATTACTATAAAGGGAGTTTTAAATATGAGAAAAATTTTATTAGCTTGCAGTTCAGGTATGTCAACTAGTTTACTGGTTACTAAAATGGAGCAGCATGCCAAATCAATTGGTGAGGATGCAAAAATTTGGGCAGTAGGTCAGGATAAGGCAAAAGCTGAAATGGCAGATGCAGACGTCGTATTAATTGGCCCTCAAATGAGTTTCCTTAAAGCTGACCTGCAAAAAGAAGCAGACAAACATGGCATTAGAGTGGATGTAATCGATATGATGGCGTATGGAATGGCAGATGGTAAAAAAGCATATGAACAAGCGATTTCCCTTATAGGTGATAAGTAATGGAAAAATTGCAAATTGAACAACTAACAGAAGAACAGGTTAGCTTTCAGCTTATCTTACACAGCGGTAATGCAAGGAGTAAGATTATTCAGTCGTTAAGGGTTTACCGGGAAGGTAATGTTGAAGAAGCGGATGACTTATTAAAGCAGGCTGAGGCAGATCTTAGTATCTCTCATGATATTCATTTCCAAATGGTCCAAAAGGAAGCATCAGGAGAAAAAACGAAATTCTCTATGCTGTTAATGCATGCGGAAGATCATTTGATGTCTACTTTAACGATGAAAGAGTTAGTAAAAGAAATACTGGAAATTTTTAAGGCTAAAGGCTAAAAAGTTTTAGGTTATTACTATTATTCCTAAATTGAGGGGGAAGACCCGTGTTTGAAAAAATTAGTCAATTTCTTATGCCAATCGCAGGTAAACTGAATAACAACCGGTACTTAGGTGTCCTACGTGACGCTTTTATGTTAGCGTTTCCACTGACCGTGTTCGGTTCCATCGTAGTCGTTCTATTAAACCTACCATTCTTGGATTCATTTTTAAGTGACGGCACGATTACAACACTCCGCGATACTTTTGGTGTGGCAAGCAGTGCAACCATGAATATTATGTCTGTGTTTGTTGTATTCGGTATCGGATATTATCTATCAAAAAGCTATGATGTTGAGGCTGTATTTGGAGGAGTAGTTGCTCTTGCATCCTTTTTATTCCTGACTCCGTTTGTGGTTGAAACACAAGGGGGAGAAACAATTACAGGCGTTCTCTCACTAGATCGTCTTGGAGCAAAAGGAATGTTCCTTGGTATGATTTCTGCTTTTGTAGCAGGTGAAATTTACCGAAAAGCTGTTCAAAAAGATATTACGATTAAAATGCCAGCAGGTGTACCACCGGCAGTAGCCAAATCTTTTGCGGCATTGATTCCAGCACTTATTACATTAACTTTCTTCCTAGCGATACAAGGAATCGTAACTTTAGCATTTAATACAAATCTTCATGATGTTATTTATAAGATTATTCAAGAACCACTTACTGGCTTAGGCAGTGGCATTATTCCAACCCTAGTTGTTGTATTCTTTATTCAAATTCTTTGGTTCTTTGGGCTCCACGGTCAAATTATCATGAACTCCGTCATGGATCCTATCTGGAATACATTGGCTTTAGAGAATGTAGCTGCATTTAATGCAGGTAAAGAGTTACCACATATTATTTCGAAGCCATTTATGGATACGTTTACAGTAGGGATGGGCGGAACAGGTATGACCTTGGCAGTAGTATTGGCCATTCTCGTCTTTGTTAAATCCAAACAAATGAAACAGGTAGCTAAATTAGGCGGTTTGCCTGGTGTATTCAATGTCAATGAACCAATTATCTTCGGTCTTCCAATTGTTATGAATCCATTGATCTTAATCCCTTGGGTTCTTGCACCAATGATTGTGACAGCTGTTACCTATTTTGCCATGAGTACTGGTCTTGTACCACCGCCGACAGGCGTAACGGTTCCATGGACTGTACCAATTGGATTCAGCGGATATTTAGCAACTAACTCGATTGCGGGTTCTATTTTACAGCTAGTAAACTTCGCTATTGTATTTGCGATATGGCTTCCATTCCTGAAAGTCATTGACCGCGTTAACGTGAAAAAAGAACAAGAGGCAGAAGCGGAAGCGGCAGCATCTGCACAAAAATAAAAAATATCATTGAATAGAAGACTAGTAGTGAAGGGAGATATCTTTTACTGCTAGTCTCCTTACTCATTAAGCTACACAGACGAATCAACTTTGAGACGAGAGGATGGATTTTTTTGAAAACTACTAACGATCAAATAGACTATCAATTTCCTGAAGGATTCTGGTGGGGGTCAGCTGCTTCTGCTACTCAAACTGAAGGTGCGGCTGATGTAGATGGAAAAGGTAAAAATATTTGGGACCATTGGTATGAAGTTGAGCCAAATCGCTTCTTTAATGGAGTTGGACCTGAAAAGACATCCCAATTTTATTATAAATATAAGGAAGATATCGCATTAATGAAAGAAATTGGGCACAACTCCTTCCGGATGTCTATTTCCTGGTCACGAATGTTTCCGAATGGGACAGGCCAAGTAAATGAAAAAGCAGTAGAATTTTATAACAATGTTATTAATGAACTGATTGCAAATGATATTGAGCCATTTGTTGGGCTATTCCATTTTGATATGCCAATGGCTATGCAGGAGATTGGCGGATGGACAAATCGGAAAGTAGTTGATGCTTATGAACAATATGCAATTACTTGTTTCGAAACATTTGGTGATCGCGTTAAGAAATGGTTTACGCATAACGAGCCGATCGTACCTGTAGAAGGCGGATACCTGTATGATTTCCACTATCCTAATGAAGTGAATTTTCGAAATGCTGTACAAGTCGCATATCATACCATTCTTTCAAATGCCAAAGCAATTGCAGCCTATAAGAAGCTTGGTCTGGATGGAAAAGTTGGGATCGTTTTGAATTTGACCCCATCCTATCCGAGAAGTCAGCATCCAGCAGATGTAAAAGCTTCTGTTATTTGTGACGCATTCTTTAACCGGTCATTCCTTGAACCAACAGTTAAAGGTGAATTCCCTGCAGAGTTGGTTGAAATTCTGAAGGAAAAAGATTTCATGCCAGTCATTGAAGAAGGGGATTTGGAGTTAATTAAGAATAATACAGTATCCTTGCTTGGAGTCAATTACTATCAGCCGCGCCGTGTGAAGGCAAAAGAACATATGCCGAATCCTGATGGTCCATTTATGCCGGATCACTATTTTGATAATTATGTTATGCCTGGACGTAAAATGAATCCTCATCGTGGATGGGAAATCTATGAAAAAGGAATATACGATATTCTAATTAATTTGAAAGATAACTACGGTAATATCGAATGCTTCATTTCTGAAAATGGAATGGGTGTAGAGGGAGAAGAAAAATTCCGTAATGCTGACGGAATGATTGAGGATGATTACCGAATTGATTTTATCAAGGGCCATCTTCAATGGGTTCATGCTGCAATCCAGGAAGGCTCCAATGTAAAAGGATATCATTTATGGACGTTCATGGATAACTGGTCCTGGTCAAATGCCTATAAAAATCGTTATGGTTTTGTTTCCGTAAACTTAGATAAAGGTGGTGAAAGAACCATTAAGAAAAGTGGATATTGGTATAAAGAGGTAGCTAAAAATAATGGTTTTTAAGTAAGATAGTTGAAGATAGTCTTGTTTGGCTATCTTCTTCTTTTTATAATGAAAGAGAGAATGTTATAAAAAGACAAGTTTAGAAAAAGAAGGGTGTAGCATGTCCAAGTATATTACTATATCAGATGAAATTAGAGAGCGAATTAAAAGTGGATATTATCCGGTTGATAAAATGATGCCGGATGAGCATAGTTTATGCCGCGAATTTAATTGCAGCAGAATGACAATGAAAAGAGCATTAGATATCTTGGCACAGGGAGGGATGATTTATCGGAAACGTGGCCACGGTACATTTATCATCCAATCTTCTATGCAGAATCACAATGTAAATGTCCTCAGTGATGAGACTGTTGGGTTATCCAATTTAATGAAGGATCGAAAAATAGTCAGCAAAGTAATTGAGTTTAATATCCAGTTCCCCTCTGAAGAAATCGCCAAAAACCTTTCAGTCAGCATGAATACACCTGTTTATCATATTATCCGTTTACGAATAGTGGAGGATGAGCCGTATGTGCTTGAAGAAACGTATATGCCCTCCAACTTGATTCCTGATATCAATGAAGAAGTACTGCATGATTCTATTTATCATCACATTGAAAATAAGTTGAATTTAAAGATAGGTGGAGCTCACAGGAAGATAAGAGCCTCTAAATCTAATGAGTTGGATCAAAAATATCTCCATTGTGGTGAACATGATCCAATACTAGAAGTAGAACAAATTGGTCATCTAGATATTGGTATTCCATTCGAGTATTCGTTTTCCAGGCATCGCTATGACCGTTTTACATTCATATCAGTAGCAGTAAGATAATTATGGGAGGTGCTCACATGTTATTAGGTGGGATTGAAGCGGGTGGTACAAAATTTGTTTGTGCTGTAGGAGACTCGGCAGGAACTATTCTGGAACGTATAACGATTCCTACCACTACACCTGAGGAAACAATGCCTCGGGTATTCGCTTTTTTTGAAAAGTATGAGCTAAATGCAATTGGTGTAGGTTCTTTTGGTCCAATTGATGTAAATATCGATAGTCCTACATACGGCTCCATTACCGCAACACCGAAACTTGCCTGGAGAGATTATCCGATTGTTAAGGAATTAAGGCAGCGGTTATCTGTTCCAATTGGTTTTAATACGGATGTAAATGCTGCTGCACTGGCGGAGGCCACCTTAGGTGCTGCCAAAGGACTGGACAGCTGTTTGTATATTACGGTGGGTACCGGAATTGGTGCAGGAGCAGTTGTGCACGGAAAGTTACTACAGGGATTATCTCATCCGGAGATGGGGCATATCCTAGTTCGACGCCATGAAATGGACACCTACGAAGGGAAATGTCCATACCATCAAGACTGCCTTGAAGGATTAGCAGCGGGACCCGCGATTGAAGCACGCTGGGGCCAAAAAGCGGTTAACCTGGAAGGGCGGGAAGAAGTTTGGGAGATGGAAGGGTTTTATATCGCTCAAGCCCTTATGCAATATATTTTAATCCTATCTCCAAAGAAGATTATTTTAGGCGGCGGGGTTATGAAGCAAAAGCATGTATTCCCGATTATCTATAACCATTTAAAAAAATTACTTAATCAATATGTTGTATTACCTGAACTGGATACAGCCATCGATTCTTATATCGTTTCTCCCGGATTGGGTGACAATGCAGGCGTAGTTGGCTCACTCCTTCTTGCTGATCAAGCTATTCAAGGTAAATAAAGGAAGATGTGTCCAGGTTGGACACGTCTTTTTTTTGATTCTTCTATAGTCCTGGCTGAAAATAAGTTTGAGTTAAAATTATTGAGTCAACATATCTAGTTTTATTTTTCGAATATAAAAATTAAAGGGTAAAATTGTTTATTTTTATTAGTAAACGACCTTTATATCTCTGCTCTCCTCTTCAAGTGATTGCTATTAAATCCCCAATATATTTACAATTCAATCCCTAATTTTTTAGACTTTAATAACTATAAAAAACAAATGCTATTTTTAATAAATAGTAAAAATGCACTAGTTTATCCAATTAATGTAAGGGTATTTAAAAATATCTTAACGAAAAATGTCACAAAATTATCAAATTTAGGTTTAAAAATATGAAAGAGGGGGTCATATATTACTTTTTTACCAATTAACATCTTATTCTATTAAATTATTTGCAATTTATGTAAAAAGTTATAATAATTTCTATTAAAGTGAATATTTTGTGATTTTATGTAAAGGAAAGAGGGGTTGAGGGGAACCGATGTTAGAGTCAAAAAGGAAAGCTATTATATTCATGCTATTATCTTTATTTTTAGCTATTTTGGCCGGATTCTTTGTATTGCAGAAGGTAAAGGCTTTAAACAATGATTTAGGGACAGTTGTATCCGTTTATGCAGCTAATGAAGATATTTCTTCAAGACAGGAATTAAAGCCTACTATGATTACGACAAAAGATATTCCAAAGAAGTATTTGGAGGAATACCATATTACAAATGTCAGTGATTTAGAAAATAAGGTATTAGTCGTTCCGCTAAGTAAAGGGGACGTCATCTCTAAGAATATTCTTAAACAAGCCTCTGTAGTATTAGAAGAAAATAATCGATTGATTTCGATGATGTCGGATGAAAGAGTCCTATTCGATGAGGCATTGGAAGCATTGGATCGTGTAGATATTATCGTTTCAGATAAATTGGAAGGGAATAAGGCTCAAACTAAAATATTTATGAAAGACGTAAAAGTAGCCCGTATAGCCAAAAAAGATAATAAGTTTCAGGGTGTTCAACTGGAGATTCCATTGGACAAGGCTCCGGAATTAATACATATGCAGAATTACGCAGACAGTGTCCGGATTATTAAATCAAATGTAGGTCAGGCTACGGAGACTCCTAAAGCCGCAAAGAAAAATGAACCGGTGGTAACAGAAGAGGCAGTAGTTGAGCAAAAACCGGTAGAAAAGAAGGAGCCAGAGGTAAAAAAGACTGAAGAAGATGAAAAAAATAAGGAAGCAGATCCTGGAAAAGATACATCTAAGGATAAAGAGAAAGAATAAAAAACAAATTAGTTTGTACCTATTTTCTAGAGATGGCGGGGGAAGGTTTTATGAATGAAGAATTATCATTGCTGGTAATAGGAGATGAAGATAATAGTATTTATACAGCTATAAAGGATATTTTGTCTGAGTATCCCAAATTTACACTGGTATCAACCAGCCGTGTTATCCAGCAGTTAGAAGATGGCGAGCACATAGATATTGCTTTAGTTCTCAATCGACAGGAAGCGCCAGTAATAGAGGTCATACAAAAGATTAAAAGGACAAGTCCTGAAACGCTGGTTATGTTTTTGAATTCCATTCAGGATTTTCAATTAGTGAGAGAAGTTTTGCGTGCGGGCGCATTGGATTATTTAGTTATCCCCGATGAAATTAATTTATTATCAGAAAGGCTTCAAACGTTAAAAGAAATGACCAAAACTAACAAAGCGAGCGGGGCTGTAAATTCGTCTATCTTTTCAAGGGGACGAGGAGAAGTTTTGGCTTTTTATAGTGGAAAAGGGGGAAGCGGTACGACCTTCATTAGTTCCGCCTTTGCTCAAACCTTGAAGCTCGATTCAACTGCGGAAGTAATCTTACTGGATTTAAATTTGCAGTACGGAGGAATTGAAACTTATCTTGGGATTGAAACGAACCGTTCACTTGCCGATTTGAAACCTGTCATACAAGAGATTAATGACAGCCATATTCGAAACGTGACGGAGAAAGAGAAGTTTTCGAGACTTGAAGTCTTATTGAGTCCAAGAGACACAGAAGTTGCAGAGTCCATAGATGAAGACTATGTTCAACGTCTAATCAGAGCTTGCAAGAGAAGTTTTGATTTTGTCATTATTGACATACCTAGCTACATTGATATTGCCTCATTTGCTGCAATTGAAGAAGCAGATAAAATCTTCTATGTTATTACACCTGATACTCCTTCCATACGTGTGTTTAAAAGTGTAGAGGAACTCTTCAAACGCCTGGGAATTCATTTAGATGAACGTATGGAAATCATTATCAATAAAACAGGAAAAGATAGCGAATTAAATGGCAAAGATTTAAGTAGATTCATTCAATATCCGATTGCCGCAGAAATTAAAAAGGATATAAAGGGTGTTCTTCATTCCATTAATAAAGGTGAACCTATTCGAAAAGAAGCTAAGGAAAAGCGGCTCTCTGCAGTAGCGAAGGATGTTCAAAAATGGGTTGCCGGCTTATTGAAATAATCGAATGGCGATTTGGAAGGAGAGCAGATTATGGCACTTTTTAATAAAAAAAGGGACGTAACAATTGAAAAAGAGGTTACGTATAATTCCTTGCAATCAAATCCCTATATCGATGAATTGGTTGAACATTACAAAACCAGACTTCTAACTGAAACCAATTTAGATACGCTAACAGCATTATCTGAAGGCGAAAAGCGGCTCACAATCGAACGCTTAATCAGCGCATTTATGTCTGAAGAAAAAGTTGTGATCCCGCGGTACGATAAAGAGACGATGTTAGCTAGGCTTATCGACGAATCAGTGGGTTTTGGTCCATTAGAGCCGTTGCTCAATGATGATTCAATTACAGAAATACTCATTAATGGCCCCGCTGAAGTTTTTATTGAAAAACAGGGAAGATTGCAACGATCAGATGTCAATTTTAGAGACGAAGCCCATGTTAGACATATTATTGACCGAGTGGTTGCTCCTCTTGGGAGAAGGATAGATGAAAGTTCTCCAATGGTCGATGCTCGTCTTCCGGATGGCAGCCGTGTAAACGCTGTTATCCCGCCAATCAGTTTAAACGGGACGTTGGTTTCTATCCGTAAATTTCGTAAAACACCATTTGAGATGCAGGATTTATTGAATTTTGATTCTCTAGATGAAACTATGGCGACCTTCCTTCAGGCCATAGTTGAAGCAAAAATGAATGTGCTGATTTCTGGAGGAACAGGAAGTGGGAAAACTACTTTTCTGAATGCTGTTGCAAAGTCCATACCGATTCATGAACGAGTTATTACAATAGAAGATTCAGCTGAACTACGATTAAATCGGGGATCTGTAGTCGGACTGGAGGCAAGACCTGCAAATGTTGAGGGACGTGGGGAAATTACGATCCGACAATTAGTAAAAAATGCCCTACGGATGCGTCCTGACAGGATTATTGTCGGAGAGGTACGGGGATCGGAAGCATTTGATATGCTGCAGGCTATGAATACCGGTCATGAAGGATCGTTGACGACTGTGCATGCCAATTCCCCATCAGATGCACTGAGCAGGGTTGAAGGAATGGTAATTATGGCGGGAATGGATTTACCGTCACATATTGTAAGGGAGTATATTGTAGGGGCTTTGGATTATATCATTCAAGCTGAGCGTTTATCAGATGGGAAAAGGAAAATCACCCATATATCTGAAGTAAGCGTTGATGAACAAAATAAAGTTCAAATCAGAGATATCTTTCATTTTAAACGTACAGGTATGGGAGCGAATGGAGAGGTATTGGGATACCATACTGCAACAGGCTTAGTTCCTAAAGCACTCGAGAGACTTCGTATATTCGGTATTCACTTGGATGAAGTAATCTTTAGGCCAAAGGAGGAGGAATTGGTGTATGAATGAAATGCTTTACATCCCTCTCACTGCTGGTGTGGCTATGTTGGCTTTTATAGTTGGCATTTATTTTTATCTTGGCTACCGTGCCCAAAAACGTGAATGGAAACAGAAGCTGGCAACCTGGTATCCAGAAGAAAAACGTAAAAGCTTTATTGTCGGTTTGGGTGATAAATACGACAAAACAGATCGGGCTAAAGTTTTAGCAGAGAAATTACATAATGCAAATCTTATATTAACCCCATCTGAATATCTTGGCTTTCATCTGCTTGGATTCCTGGGACTAGTTTTGGTCTTTACAAATATGTTTAAAATCCCCTTCCCTCTTAGTGTAATCATACCTATATTGATTTTACTAGGTGCCCATTCCGGTTTATTCATGGTCCGGAAAAATAAATATGAAGAACGCTTTAATGACCAACTGGCAGATATCTGTCGTTTGCTCGGAAATGCGGCCAGATCGGGTATGACACTAACTCAGGGAATCGATTTGGTGGCGAAAGAAACACCCGCACCGGCAGGAAAAGAATTTAAAAGAATTTCGCAGGAGTTGAAATTGGGGGTCCCATTGGAATACGCCCTGCGTTCTATTCAAAAACAAAATAAATCACGGGATTTCCAACTGTTTATAGCGACGTTGCTCATTCAGAAGAAAACTGGTGGTAACTTGGCAGCGATCCTAGAATCCATGTCCAACACACTTGAGGATCGCAAAATCCTTAATCAATCTATTAAAACCATGACAGCCGAGCAAAAATATATTTCATTTATTGTTCCGGCAATGCCTGTGTTTCTCGTCTTGATTATGAACGCTTCAGTGGATGGCTTTGTAGATCCGCTATGGACTGGACCGGGAATTGTATTACTTGTTTTGTTTGCAGCGGGTGTTGTACTTTCGTTTTTCTTGATTCGAAAAATCACGAATATAAAGGTGTAAATTATGGATGCTCTAATTATTTTATGTGTGCTGTTATTTTGGTTGTTTTTTACATTAACGATCCGTCATTATTCCCGCTATTTAAATGAGAAAAGGGGACTCATTGGCCATATTGCAGAAACGGTCCATGAAGGGTATTTGGGTGTTCCTAAAAAGAAGAAAAAGAACTCAAAACTTACTGATAAACTTCTCAGTTATTCGGATGATTTTGCTGAACTAGGGAAACGGATAAACTTCTTTAGTGAAAATAAAGATATTGAAGACTTGCTCAGAAAATCAGGACGTCCCTATAATTTAACACTGGACAGATTCCAGGGTCTGAAAATTTGGTTGGCTGTTACGCTTTTCTTTGGTTCTTTGATCTTTTTAATTCTAGGATTTCCGTTGGCTCAATTTGGTCCGATCTTTATGCCGCTAATTGGGTATATGGCTCCTATTATTCTGTTGAAGCAGGCAGCTAGAAAACGTCAGGAAGCATTAAGACATGATTTACCTGACTTCCTAGATACAGTGAGTACCAGTTTGCAGGCTGGTGTCAGTCTGGATCAAACCTTACGTGAGGTTATCCGTTATTTTGAAGGACCGCTACACGAGGAATTCTCCCGTTTTAACCATGAGATTGATTTAGGTGTTCCTCGTGAGATGGCATACAGAGGTCTGTTGGAGAGAAATGATAATAAGGAATTCCAGGGATTAATAAAATCTCTGATACAAGGATTAAAGCTGGGAGTGCCAATCGCAACGACATTTAAAGTACAAGCCGAGGACATGAGGCAATTCCGCGAAGAGAAAATTAAAGAACTCGCAGCCAAGGCTTCTCCAAAAGTAACAATGGTAACCACCTTTGTAGTAGCACCTGTATCACTTATGATCATTGCAGGATTAATGGTCTTAAATATGATTTATGGTGAAAACAGCATTGGAAGTTTATTTAAGTAACCCCCTCCCAAAGGGAGTTTAAAATAATAAAAATTATAAGAATAATAGGAGGAATGGAAATGAATTATTTAACAGGAATGTACGTAAAGGCAACAACTAAGCTAGGTGGATTGGTGAAAAACGAAAGAGGATCTCAGACTTTGGAATGGATTGGGATTGCAGCGGTTATTGTTATTTTGGTTGGGGTTATTTCGACAGCGTTTGCTGGGGGAGACCTTGGTGAAACTGTTAAAACTAAGTTTACTAGCCTTCTAGATAAAATGGTTGCTGATTGATAATTATACAACAAAAACTAGGAGGTATGGGGTCTTGAAAAAATGGGTGCTAATAGCAGTTGCTGCTTTGTTTATATCAGGATGCACTGATCAAGAAAAAGAAACAGAAGTAAATGAGAAGCCTAAAGAAAATAGTACTGAAGAAGTGAACAGTGTAGAAGAAACAGATCCGGAGAATGCTATACCAAAAGAAAATGTCTCAGTTGAAGAAACTTCATGGATTGAAAAATTTGAAGCTGCTCCAGAAGTAAAGATGAGTCCGGAATATTTAGCTAACCAACCTCAAGGACCTTATGCAGATATCAGCTACGATTCGAATCCAGAATCCTATCAAGAATTTTTGAAGGTGATGGAAGGTATTCCAGAGAATGCTACGGAAGAGGAATTAGACAAAGTGTTTAACTATATAGTAAGTCAGGTTTCTGTAGATGTTACAGA
Source organism: Pradoshia sp. D12 (assembly GCF_008935075.1). Taxonomy (NCBI): domain Bacteria; kingdom Bacillati; phylum Bacillota; class Bacilli; order Caryophanales; family Bacillaceae; genus Pradoshia; species Pradoshia sp. D12. The sequence continues at coordinate 307,665 of NZ_CP044545.1, forward strand.
CCCACAAACGGTTATAGATAGTTGGAAGGTGAGTTCCTTTGGTGATCCTGAAATAGAAGATAGTCGATATCAATTTAAGGAAAATTACAATATTGAGGTTATCTTAGATTCTAGTGGGAGTATGGCTAATATAACTAATGGTAAAACAAGAATGGTTGTAGCGAAGGAAGCGATTCAGCAATTCTTAATGAGTGCGCCTGAAAAAGCCAATGTTGCCCTTCGAGTATATGGTCATAAAGGAACAAGTAAGGACAGTGATAAAAAATTATCTTGTGATAGCAGTGAGTTAGTTTATAAGTTTGGATCCTACAAGGAAAAAGAGTTTAACCAAGCATTGAGTTCCTTTGAACCTGCTGGTTGGACTCCTTTGGCTCAGTCGTTGATGGATGCTCAGAATGATTTAAAAGAGTTTAAGAGTGATAAAAATACGAACATGATATACGTGGTTAGTGATGGAATTGAAACCTGTGATGGGAACCCTGTAGAAGCTGCTAAAAAACTTGGAGAGTCTGATTTGCAACCTGTCATTAATATTATTGGTTTTGGTGTCGATTCAGAAGGACAGAAACAATTGAAAGAAATGGCAACTGCATCGAATGGAACTTATACAAATGTTCATAACAGTAATCAACTAAAGTCGGAATTTGATAAGGCTAAAAATGCTTTAGAGAAATGGAAACAATGGAAGGAAAATGCTAATTATGATGCCAAGGTAGACCGTAATAAAAGATATTTGGATACTAACAGTTTGAATAATGAGTATTCTAATAATATCCAAAAGCAACAGAATAATATGGTTTTTATTATTAATGGATTGAGAAACAAAGACCTTATAACATCTGAACAGAAAGAATACTTAACTTCAAGAAAATCCGAATTAGCAAAAGAAATGGATGAAGCCAGAAAGACAATAAGAGAAGATCTCGAGAATTTAAATGCGAAAACTCTCGAAGATACCAAAAAACAAATCGAAGAGAAATACAATCAAAATACGCAATAATAGGAAAAGTCATACACCTTGATTAAACACTACTTCCTGATATGAGTAAGGAGGTTAAGGTGAAGCGAAATAGGTTGGTAAGAAAGCTCCTTGTCATGTTTGCCATATTATTTGTCCTGTTCCATTCCATCTCTATTCCTCTTGCGGCGGCCAGCTGGACCGGGGATGCCTGGAAGGGTGATGCTTGGAATGGCTCCGATTTGAAGTGGAAAGGGGATTCTTGGAAGCAAAAAGGCTGGGTGCAGGATGGCTGGGAGCGAGATGGTTGGACCCAAGAGGGATGGAATCAGGATAAGTGGAGTCAAGATGGTTGGGCTGGTGATGGCGTCAGCCCGATAGACCCTGCGACAGGAGAACCATGGACGGGGGATAAAATCAGCGAAATTAATCCGGCCACCGGAAAACCATGGACCGGTGATGAGATCAACGGAATCAATCCAGCTACCGGAAAGCCGTGGATTGGCGATGAGATCAACGGAATTAATCCAGCTACCGGAAAGCCGTGGACCGGCGATGAGATTAACGGAATTATTCCGGCTACGGGAAAACCATGGACTGGTGATGAGATTAACGGAATTAATCCGGCTACCGGAAAGCCATGGAGTAGCGATGATATCAGTGGAATCAATCCGGCAACAGGAAAGCCTTGGTCATCGGATGCTTCCAATGGCGCTAACTCAATCACAGGTGGAAATAATGGTTTTATAAATCCACAGACCGGATTTCCTTATTTATACGCTCCAGGACGTATTTCAGTTGATGAGGTAAATGGTACAGATTCAGAAGGTAACATTGACCTTTATGGTCTTACTAAATATATTGCTAAAGATGTAATTGCGGGGCAAGTCAAATTTGTAAATGTAATTGAAAATGGGAAGTTTAGTTTGACTAAGCCAAATAGTATATATGGACTTATGATGAATGGATTCAGGCTGGGGCTTGGTGAATCGAACTCATCCTTTAATATGGCATATGAATCATATTTATGGGCTGATAATATAAACAGCGTTAACGATGCAATTACTACGCTGAGAACCTATTCTCCCATTCAGAATGCTGCTAATTCCGGGTTGGGGGGACTTACCTCAGCCTACAGGAATGCCTCTCTTGCGAATTCAGCTGCAAAATTTGGTACATTGGCAAAATTTAATGCAGCGGCAGGAGTAGTAGGAACAGTTTTTTCAACGATTGATACTGCTAAAAATACTTCGAAAGCAATCAATGTATTAAAAAGTTCAGCATCAGGAACAGAGAAAACAACTGCAGTAGCCAGTGCAACAGAAAGCTTTGGTTCTTTGTTAATGTCTAGTGGTGCTGTGGCGAGTGCTCTTCCAGGTGTACAAGCAGTTGGAGCAACAATGGTCCTTGTTGGGGCAGGCATTTGGGGCGTTTCAAAAGGTGTTAAATATGCTGCAAAGCATTGGAATTCTATAAAAAGCGGGGTTAATAATGCTAAGAAGAAAGTCGGAGGTTGGTTTAAATCATTAAGGGGTGCGTTTTCATAAACCATCTTCAAAATGGGAGGAAAACTTTTACCCCTCCTCCCATTCTTTTTTAGACATAATATGAAAATAGCTAAGAGAGAGGTTCCAAGTATGGAAAGAACCACAGTGGAGAAATACGCCAAAAAGTATAAAAAGCTTCTTGAGAAAGTTACCATTATTCATTTTGTTCTTTCTTATAATAAAAGAAAGTGGTGGTTAGCGGAGTATAGCTTTAATAATACCCCTAAAGGATATGCAGTGTTTACAGAAGGCGATTCAAGTGTCAACGAAAAGGAAATTGCCCTTGATCATATCGGTTCTTTTATCCGTACTTGTATAGGAATACAATCCATCGTTCATCCTCGAATTGCAGTGACAGAGGAGATAAATAATACGCTTAATAAAATGAACGATATCTTAAATTTGTGGGTGAAGAGTGAAGAAGAAATTAAGTTGAAAGATCAGTTTAATGAGTTTACTGATTTTATATTATGGTGCCAAGAAAAGACCAATGAATATAACAATGAATTTTCCAAAATAGCAAAAAAAATTGATGAAAATCATCTGTTTACAGTTGAACAAAGGGAGCAATTAGTTCTAATAGGAAGTAAGCTGGACTTAATTATTTATCTGCAAGTTAAGTCTCAATATGATCAACTGCATAAGAATCGGGAATTGTTGAGCCATTTGAAAAATCATAGAAATAATCTTGATAAAAAAGATTACTATTATATTGTTACCAATTTAAAAAAATATTGTGATTCAAATGCACAAAAAGACTTTGAAAAGTCCTTGTTTAATGAAGATGAGCTGATTTGGAAAGATGTAATAGCTACCATAGACAGTTTTGAAAGATTGAAGGAATCATCACATCAAAAATATAAAAATATTGATAAGCGTAAGTTGCAAGAAATGGTGCGTTTATTAAGGAATTAGTTATGATTGAAAATTTTAATAGATAAGAATTTCTATTATGGAATTATAAATAATGAATATGATGGGATGGAGATTAATGGACAAGCCTTTTCGTGAAGCATTTGCTCTTTTCACCAGCAGATTTGAACATATACTCTTGTTGGGAGTAACAATTATACTTCCCCTGCTACTAGGCCACGCTTTGTTATCAAACTATATATATGCGGTTACACCGACTGTGTTGGGAACGACAATAATATCTGATATTTACTACACATTTCTAACTGTTCTCTTAATGCTCTTCGCTCAAGTTCCGTTAATAAGATATATGTTTAATGAATACCAGGGACATGAAGGAAGCTTGAAAAATGCTTATTTTGTTTTTTTTGCTAATGGATTTCAATTTTTTGTTTTTGCTATTCTTGCTAGTTTTTTAACGACCGTTGGAATTATTCTATTTCTTTTACCGGGGTTGATTATTTTAACTCTTTTATATCCGATTCCTTTTGTAGCTGCAATGGATAATAAAAGTATATGGAAGAGTTGGAAATCAGGAATTAGGCTAGGTAAAAAGCATTTCTTTAAACTTTTTCTCTTAATTCTAGGGATGTCTTTAATTGAATTGATGATTTCTGGAGGAATTACACTATTAATTCTCTCATTAACTACTTCTTTTGCTGCACAAATTCTTTCTCATATTCTATTAAATTTGGTCTTCTTCCCAATCATCACACTTATCATCACAGGTTTTATTATCAAATGGAGAGAAGAAATCTATACATTGGAGGCAAATCGATCAGCTAAGGAGGAGTGGGCTTAATGAAATGGAAGGCTCTAATCCAGCGTGAGAATGGTTCTGCTACTCTCGAATTTTTGGGTATGGTACCTCTTGTTTTTATGCTAATGCTGATTATTTGGCAATTCGTTGTCGGAGTCCATGGAGTCATTGTCACACAGTCAGCTGTCAATGAGGCTGCTAAGGTATACTCCATAACAGGTGAATGGGATCAGGCAAGAGCTGCAGCGGAGAAAACAGTCCAGACGGGGGCTAAATATCTTACCTTTAATAGTGCGCAAACATCAGTGACAAGTTCAGATACATTTACAGCTAAAGTTTCAGTAAATATAGAACTAATCTTCTTCCCGGATAAATTATTTCCAAATGGCGCTCCTTCCCTGGCATTCTCCAGTGAAGCGAGCGGTAAGGTGATTGAATGAGGAAACGATTGAATGAGGATGGAAGTACGACACTTTTTATTCTCGGTATGTTAAGCGTAATGATGATTATGTTCATTGTTCTGTATAACTATGCCAAAGTTTATGCTGTCAAAGAACAAGCGTTTACAAGTTCACAACAGGCAAGTTTGGCGGCAACAGCAGAGTTTTACGATAGAGTGTGGAATCTTGTGGCAGAGTTTGATGGAACTGATGAAGAAAATCTTCCGCAGCCTGACCCGGATTCGGAAGATGCTCTTGAGGTAAATCCGATTACTAAACTAAAGATCAAAGAGATGGTTGAACGAAAAAAAACTGAACTGGCTAACAGCTATCCAGAAAAAAGCACAAATGAAGTTCATATAATGGCGATTGATGAAGTTCTGAGCGAAGAGCTTAGTAGTGGCTTGGGCAAAAAAAGGCTGAAAGAGATACTAATTGATAACTATGAACACTCCATAAAGGCCGGTACAGTAGCAAAGGCTAAGGAAGTTATTCTCGCTAATGATGGGAAATTGGAAAAGGCACAAATACGGCTTTTTAAAGATAATCGTATTTATGTCAGAGCGGCAAATGAATTTGAAGGACAAGGGAAGTTGTTTGATGGCTTTAAAGAAAAGCTATTTCAAACCGGAGCAGGTCCGGAAATCGGTTTTTTATCCTACCTTGATGGGATAAATGATGAAACGATCCAGCTATCGAATGAAGTCGATAATGGAGTGATATGGGGTCAGTGACAGTGGTTGTACAGTTCTTAACTCCCTTCAGATGGGGGAAACAGCTTGCAATAAGGAAACTTTTGAGGTTTTTAAGAAGTAGAGACTAGAAAAATACAATCAAAATACACAGTAATAGGAAAAGAACAGTCACCTTGCGTAAACAAACAACACTTCCTGATTGAATGAGGGGGATAAGGTGATGCGGAATAAGTTAGTAAAAAAGCTCTTTGTTGTATTTGCTATATTTTTTGTCCTGCTCCAATCAATTTCTATTCCGTTAGCAGCAGCCAGTTGGACAGGTGATGCATGGAAGGGTGATGCTTGGAAAGGCGACGCATGGAATGGCAACGATTTGCAATGGGAAGGAGAAACTTGGAAAGGAGATTCATGGAAGCAAAAAGGCTGGGTGCAGGATGGCTGGGAGCGTGATGGATGGACTCAAGAGGGCTGGGATCAGGATAATTGGAACCAGGATGGATGGACAGGTGATGGTGTCAGTCCGATAGACCCGGCGACGGGCAAGCCGTGGACCGGTGATAAGATAAACGGAATAAATCCAGCCACAGGCAAACCGTGGACTGGTGACGACATCAGTGGAATTAATCCGGCAACGGGAAAGCCATGGACCGGTGATGATATTAGTGGAATCAACCCTGCGACAGGTAAGCCATGGACTGGTGACGATATTAGTGGAATTAATCCAGCGACGGGCAAGCCATGGACTGGTGATGATATTAGTGGAATCAATCCGGCGACAGGCAAGCCATGGACTAATGGTGAAACCAATGGAATTAACCCAGAAACGGGCAAGCCTTGGTCGAATAAAGGAATTCAAGGGAGTTCACCTGCGATTGAAGGGAATGGACAGGATAAAATTGACATAGACCCCTATGAAGCGACAAAATTTATAATGAATGATGTTATTGGTGGTCAAGTAAAAGGAGCATATGAAATAGAAAGCGGTAAGTTTAGTTTATTGAAACCCAATAGTTTTGCTGGCATTATGCTCAATGGCATAAAATTAGGGGTTGGAGATTCATCGGGTTACAATTATTTACATGGTGGATATGAGATCGCTGATAAAGTGTATACGGGCATAGATGGTATTACAGATGCAAGGAAATATAGGAACTTAATTCAAAGCGGGCAAGATTTGTCTACATTTGATTCTATATTTGGTTCTTCTACTAACCCACCACCATCCGCGTCTTTTGGAATGTTGTCTAAACTTAATGTTGGTGCTGCAGGAATAAGTACAGTCTTTTCCACGATAGACACCGTTAAAAATGGTATTAGTACCTATGATTCAGTAAAGGAAAATGGTTGGCGTTCTGCTAAAACGGTGGCTGCTGGAGCAGATACTACGGCATCAATTGGAGAAGTATTAATGAACTCTGGCGTCGTGGCAGGTGCTATCCCCGGGGGGCAGTTAGTAGGAGCATATATGGTTGCAGGTGGTGCAGTGTTATGGGGAGCATCGAAGCTGGTTAAAGGTATAGCAGATGGCTCAATTAAAAAAGGAGTTAAGAAGGTCGGGGAAAAAATAGGATCAATGTTTAATTCTATTAAAGGTGTATTTTCTTAGATAGAATTTGCTCTATATACTCATCGCTTTTTGTATACAAATTAGGGGGATCCAAATGATTAAATCAGAAGCTGAAGAGATCGCAAAAAAACATAAAAAGTTATTAGAGAAATGTACCGTTATTAATTATTGTTTTAATTATCAATCTAAAAATTGGTGGCTTGCAGAATACAAAAAATTCCCGGGTAAAAAAAGAAGTGGCTACGTCATTATATCAAGCGTGGAAAGTTCCTATGATGAGAAGGTGTTTGTGCTTGATCATTACCTGTCCTTTATTGGAGGAGTTTTAAAAATCCAAGATATTGTTAGGCCGAGGATTAATGCGACAGACGCCATTCATAATACATTGGAACAAATGAACAATGTATTGGAAATTTGGGCAGAAAATGAAGAGGAAAAGAAACTATTAACCAGTTTTAAGGGGTTTTCTGAATACATTCTGTGGTGCCAGGAGATGAAGAACAACTTTTATGAGACATTTACTGATCTTGGTAAGAGAGTTGATAAGGAACGTTCATTTACAGTAGAGGATCGAGTTCAGCTATTAGACCTGTTGCCTAAAATGGATTTGATTATGTATCTGCAAGTAAAACGTCAGTATGAACAATTAGAAGCCAACAGACATTTATTAAAAACGGTTAAACAAACAAAATCAAGATTTAAATCAAAGGATTATTTATATATAAAAGAAAAACTTTATAAATATTGTGGGCCTGATGCTGAAAAAGACTTTCAATCAATCTTTGATGAAGGTGAATTAAATTGGAGTCAATATCCAGCAACTAAAGAAACATTTTACAATCTTCTTGATTCCTCCATTCAAAGGTACAAAAACCATGAAATGAAAGAGTTAGAGGAACGTAAAGTTTTAATCAGGAGCTAATGAATTTCTATTCCATCTTTATCTATATCTTAGGGAACTACTGATTTATCAAATAAAAGTATGGGAGATGATTATAGGTGAGTAAGAAGGAAAAACGATGGAGTAAATTTTATAAATATTTTATGATTTTCTTTTATGTCCTTCTTGTACCTATTGCGATTTTTGACTTCTTTGCTGGTGGAGGTTTCCCTTATGAGATCCTAATTGTTGGACTTGCTCTTCCAGCGATGAGGACAAATCACCTAAATATTATTAGAGCAAAGGGTGGATAATCCTTACATCAAATATTCAACTAGACTTGTAACCTCCGCTTTTGCATCAAGTGGAGGTTTTATTTATAACTGAAATAATGGGAATGTGTATACATCAAGGACTTATCAGCTTCCTCATAACTAGGAGGTTTATCATTGAATAAGTCATTATTTATTCAAAAGGTATTCATATTGATGGCGATTGCTTTTATACTCTTTCAATCTTTCATTATCCCATTCAGTTCAGCAGCATGGTCCGGAACACCATGGAAAGGGGAACCATGGGAGGGGGAATCTTGGGAGAATAAATCTTGGCATGGAGATAGTTGGCAGGGAGATATAGGAACGGGTGGAGAGCCGCAGTCCGGCTCTCCTAATGGCCAATCGGGAAATATCCCAGATATGGAAAACGGCCTGCCAGGAATAGGCCCTGTCCAACCGCCTTATAAAGTACCGGATTATTTACCTGGCCATAATCATAATAGAACAGATGGAAATGGCAATCCTACCTATCCAGGCGTAATATTACCTGGCAGTAAGATAGGTGGTGACTCCAATTCAACTCATCCGGGCGGACTATTACCAGGCTCTTCGCTTTCTCCTGGTCCAATAAACAGCAATGCTCCTAGTGGTGGGAGTGAAGGAATAGAGGGTAATGAACCAGATACGTGGAAAACCATTGACTTTGTAGGGAATACTATAATAAATGGGCAAGTCAGTTTTACAGTAGATGTACTGCAGCAAGGTGATCAATTTAAACCAAGCAGTGTATTTGGGAGACCAAACTATCTAACAAACATCCTGGTAAATGGAATTAAATTAGGAGTTGGAGATGGCACTTGGTTTGATTATGTTGAAGATATGAATACTGCTGTTGATATGGGATTTGGGATTTATGATACTGCTGAGGCATACACATTAGCTACCAGAGCAACCTCAGCTGCTGATGCAGCTACCGATATTATTCCAACCGTTCTTAATACGGGCAGTACTGGTGCATCAACATTGGGGATATTATCAAAGTTGAATATCGCGACAGCCGGGATAAGTACAGCTTTTTCAGCGGTTAATGCAGTAGATTCTCTAATTGAGACAGCTGATACATTTAATAGTAATGCAGAGACAAGTGTGAAAGTTTCAGCAGGAGCTGATACCTTTTCCAAAATTGGTGAAACGGTTTTTAATGCTGGACTGTTTGCCTCCGCCATACCGGGGGGACAGAATCGACGATAAAGAAAGTATGTACTCTATTGGAGCTATGATGGATTTACTCCTATTTCTTCAAATCAAAAACCAATTGGATGAATTTAATAATAATAAGGTTCTATTAGACAAATTGAAGAAATCTCGTAATAAGCTATCGTTCTTTAAATATAGGAAAATAAAAAAGATCCTCTCCATATATACGAAGGAGAATATGTACCAAAACTTGATCGCTTCAAAATCGACATTCGGAGACCAGTGGGATTCAATTAAAGCAGATTTGAACAGCGTTCATAATAGAGAACTATATCAAGATTTGTTGGAGCTCTACTATGAGCGGGATAGGGAACTGGTTCTGCAAGCTAAAGAAATGTTGCGGAATTAGTCTGTTAATCGTTTTTATGTTTAAAAATCAAGATGTTATTTGGTAGGTTTACATTCAAGAGACTTCATAAAACATAACTTGAGTAGAAACTCATCAGTAGTAAAACTAAAGCTTATCTTTATTAAAAGGGGGGGAAAATCTCTCCTTTTTTTATTTTGGGTCTTATTTCGCTCTTTCTTGAATGATTAAACCCCTTTTCTACAAAATATTTACAATAAAGTTATTGACTGTTAATACAGAATATTATAACAATAAGGTTATAAGTAGAGGGGGAATATGGCGTGAATGAAAAACTAAATCCTATGATAGATAAGATTATCCAAAATATAGAGAAAGTGATTATCGGTAAAAGAGAGGTTGCTAAGTTAAGCATTACAGCCCTTTTGGCAAAAGGACATGTATTGCTTGAGGATGTACCCGGTGTTGGGAAGACTATGTTAGTTAAGTCTATTGCCAAATCAATTCAGGCTGATTATAAGCGTATTCAGTTTACACCGGATTTATTGCCATCTGATGTAACCGGTATTTCCATCTATAATCCGAAAGAGCATGAATTTATCTTTCGTCCCGGGCCTATTATGGGGAATATCATATTGGCTGATGAAATCAATCGAACATCTCCCAAAACACAGTCATCCTTGCTGGAAGCAATGGAGGAACATAGAGTTACCGTTGATGGCGTGACACACAAATTGGCCAATCCATTCTTTGTTATGGCCACCCAAAACCCAATTGAATATGAAGGTACCTATTCTTTACCAGAAGCGCAGCTGGACCGATTTTTACTTAAAATGAAAATGGGTTATCCGGAGATGGCTGATGAATTGGCGATTTTGACAAATGCAAAAATGCTTGCTTCTGTTGAAGATTTAAATCCTGTAATTACTGTTGATGAAATGGTGAAGCTGCAGGAGGAAATCCAATCTGTATATGTGGATGATATGATTGCGCGGTATATTGTAGAACTGGCTGTGAAAACGAGGAACGATAATCGAGTTTATTTAGGCGTAAGCCCACGTGGAACGGTTGCTCTTATGAAGGCTTCGCAGGCTTGGGCTTTTATGCATAATCGTGATTACTGTATACCAGATGATGTACAATTTCTACTTCCATATGTATTTAATCATCGTATGATCGTGAAGGCTGAATCGGTTTATGATGGATTCAATGCTCAAGTTATTCTCGATGAAATTTTAGCAAGGACGCCTGTACCGGTACAAAGGCAAGTGAATTAAAAATGAAATTTATAAGAATGACGTTAAATAAATGGGAAAAGTGGTGGAAATTTGTCATTCTCCTGCTTTTACTAATTATGACGTTCACATATGCCATGTTCCAGGGAGGGTTTGTCAGCTGGTTCCTTTTTTATAGTTTTCTTCCGTTCGCCTTGTATGCTCTAATGATTTTTGTCTATCCATTAAGTGATTTTACAGTAGAGCGGGTCTTAGGTGATCAGGAATTAACGGCCGGTGACCCAGTAGTTATGAAAATTATTATTAAAAGGAATATGCCGGTTCCGATTGCCTACCTGCTCATTCATGAACTATTACCGGAAAGGCTGGAAATCCTACTCGGAAGGGAAAAAATCAGTTCTATCGTTTTTCCGGGATTCAGAAAAAGAATAGAATTGTCCTATAACATTAAGAGTATGCCAAGAGGAGAGCATACCTTTAATAAGCTTGAAATAAGAACAGGAGATATTCTCGGGTTAATTGAGAAGAGTAGAATGATAGATTCCGATAAAAAAATCCTTGTACTTCCTGCAACGGTTCCTTTGCCATTAAGACAGGTTCTCGGTGATTATGAACAAGGCAAGCGCACAAATTCCTATAAAATCAGAAATGAAACAGCGATGGTTTCTGGTATTCGAGATTATGCTCCGGGTGATCGTATGACCGTCATTGACTGGAAATCAAGTGCAAGGGGCGTCGGGCTCAAAACTAAAAACTTTGAAGAAAAACACAGCAGTGACTTCTTTCTTTTAATAAATTGTGAGAGTGACCACTCTGTTTTTGAAGAAATGGTGACCTTTAGTGCATCAATCGCTGAAATTGGTTTGACTAAGGGGATGAAATTGGGTCTCTGGGCTGGTGGAGGTGGACTGGATAACCTATTAGAAGTAAAGGAAGGAAAAGGATATGTTCATAAAGCCTTGAATTTTATGGCTAAAATAAAAGCTTCGCCAAAAATTGATGTAAGTTCCCCAAGATTTTATACACCTCAGACAAGATTTATACCGCCAAATGCATCTCTTATTGTTGTTACTTCTGTTTTACATTTACCATTCGTAAAAGCATATACCAACCTTGCTGGAGGAATCCATTCCTTGTATATTCTATTTTTCTGTGAATCTTCCCATGTACTCAATAAGGCTGAACAAGAGGCCTATACCTTTGGAATAAATCATGGAGCGAAAATGTCTATTATTCGAAATCGAGAGGATTGGGGAGTTTTTGAAGAGAGGGGCGGCAGATGAAAATGAAAACGAATAACCTGCATCCCGGTATACGTCTTCTGTTATTCCTGTTTGCTTTTATTATGCTAATAGAGTGGATGAGACCAGTTGGAGAAGTGACAAACACAAGCCAAATTAAGTATTTTATTATTTTTGCAGCCGTTTCATTGGTGATGTATGCATTCAGAGTGTCCTGGAAAATCATGACTCCTGCTTTATCCGTTTATATAGGTATGAGTCTTTATCTGATTTTTTATCGTCCTGAATTCTATTTGACAGAAGACAGTTGGATACGCGCTTTCTTCATCGATATAAAAGAGGGATTGTTCTCTGTATTTTCAACAGATTGGCAAGGGTTAAGTCCTGAATTCAGAACGTTTCTTTTCTTCATTTTAATATGGATGTTTACCTATTTAATTCATTATTGGGTACAAGTGAAACAGCGATTGTTCCTGTTTTTGTTTATGACATTTATCTATGTAACAGTTCTAGATACCTTTACAACCTATGATAGTGATCAAGCAATTGTACGAGTAGTCGTTATTGGATTTGCTATCCTTGGCATGCTCGCATTAGTACGTTTGCTAATCGGGGAGAACATCCACTATACGAATCGAACTGCTATCCGTTGGCTTATTCCTTTATCTAGCATGATTGCATTTGCGGTAGTCATTGGTTTTTTTGCTCCAAAGCCACAGGCGATATGGCCTGATCCTATTTCCTTCATTAAATCAACCTCAGAGAAATTTGGATCTACTCAAAAAAGGATAGGGTATGACAAGGATGACAGCAAATTAGGCGGAGATTTTATTGGCGATGATGGGGTAGTGTTTCGGGCTTCCTCATCTGTCCGTACGTATTGGAAAATTGAAAATAAAAACGTTTATACGGGTAAAGGATGGGAAACTGGTGCAGATTATGGCATGGGTCAAACGATATTAGAATCAGAACCAGCTATGCTATACGATTACAGGGGGGAAACTACGAATACATTGTCAACGGCTGAACTGGAATTTGAGATAGACCATGGCCATATTCCTTATCCAAGCCCTATGGCTATTGAGCAAATTTATAATCTGAATCCTGAGGATGAATCAGTTTTTTCTAGTTTATTGTATTCAGGTGACTCCTCTGAGATTACCCCGATATATGAGGACGATACGAATAAAAACGAATTAAAAAAGGTGGGCGTGCAATTTAGAAGCCCCACCTATTATCTGGATGTACTCCAACAGGATGAAATAAATGATTTGTATGAAATGGAAATGGATTTACTACTAAGACAATCGATGGGTATACCTGATTATGTTCCGGAGCGTGTCTCAAGCTTAGCAATAGAGCTTGCAGAAAAGACGGGATCCAACAGTATGTATGACCAAGTCAAAGCAATTGAGGATTATTTGAAAGGTGAAAAATTTACTTATAGTAAAGAAGATGTTCCATACCCTGAGGAAAGCCAGGATTATGTAGACCAGTTTTTATTTGAAACACAAATAGGCTATTGTGATAACTTTTCAAGTGCCATGGTTGTAATGGTCCGCTCTCTTGGAATCCCGGCGCGTTGGGTAAAGGGATATACAGCAGGTGATTTAGTGTATGACCAGGAGCTGGGTGAGTCTCGGTATGTGATTACAAATAACAATGCGCACTCATGGCCTGAAGTTTATTTTCCCAGCGTAGGATGGGTTCCTTTTGAACCAACGAAGGGCTTTAGTTCTGAAGTACGGTTTACAGCTTCTCAGGAGGTCAGCAATGACCAGGAGGAAACGCAGGTTACGCCAGAAACGAATCAACCAGAAAATAAGGAGCCAGAAAAGCCGGTCGAAACAAAGGATACAGCTTCCCAGTTTACGTTCGGAACAATCAAAGGTAAAATAGCGGAACATTGGAAGAAAGCTCTAGTGGTGATTTTGGTATTAGGTGGAGCTGCTGCTTTATTATATAGAATCAGAGGAAAATGGATGCCGCACATTTGGGTGTTTTATTATAAGAGGCTTATGAAAAAGCCGAATTATTCAAATGCCTATATGCAATTGCTTCGAGAATTAAATCGGTATGGAATAAAAAGAAAGCCTGGACAGACCCTGAGAGAGTATGCGATTTACGTGGATCGTTTCTTCGGATCATCAGATATGAATAGGCTAACGCATGCATATGAAAAACACATTTATTCTGGAGAAAAAACTGAAATGGATTGGCGAAATTTTCAAGAACAATGGGAGAAGATGATTTTAAGAACTATTGCTTGACCACACTTTTCTCTCAAGTTACAATTATGGCGGTTAATAAAAAGCAATCTACCCTTCATATAATTTCGAAAATAAGGTTCGGAAGTTCCTACCAAATCACCGAAAAATGATTTGACTATGGAGGAATTATATAAATGTTAACTAGAACTCTGAATGGTAAATAGGGATTCTAGTTTTTCTTTATTCGAATGAATAATCCTAAATTGTGGAATAGCTAGTACATAAAGGATAAGGATTCTAATAGGTTGATACCTGGTATTTCTTTATAAGCATATGGGGAAGAGAGATAAATATCTCTTTGGATGAAGTTGCTCAATTAACCGAAAATATCAGACGAGGTGAAAGTGATGATAGAAACAACTGATCTCCCGATTCAAGAAATGATTGTCGTTCTTGATTTTGGAAGTCAATATAATCAATTAATCACAAGGAGAATTCGTGAATTTGGAGTTTATAGTGAACTTCATCCCCATACAATTACGGTGGAAGAAATTCAGAAGCTAAATCCAAAGGGAATTATTTTCTCCGGCGGACCAAACAGCGTGTATGATGCTACAGCTTTTACATGTGATGAGCGGATTTTTGATATGGGCATTCCAGTTATGGGAATTTGCTATGGTATGCAGCTAATGACTCAGCATTTTGGCGGAAAAGTGGAACGTGCAAGCAAACGCGAATATGGAAAAGCCGAAATTAAGCTGAATCATGAAAGTTTATTATTTAATGGGCTCCCTACTGAACAAATGGTATGGATGAGTCATGGTGACCATGTTGTTACAGCTCCTGAGGGCTTCCAAGTTGATGCGACGAATCCATCATGCCCAATCGCGGCAATGAGTGATCACAGCCGTCAATTATATGCTGTACAATTCCATCCAGAAGTAAGGCATTCTGTATATGGTAACGACCTGTTGAAAAACTTCGTATTTGGAGCATGTAAATGTAAAGGCGATTGGTCCATGGCTAATTTCATTGAAATGGAAATGGATAAAATCCGCAAAACCGTTGGAGACAAACAAGTACTATGTGCATTGAGCGGCGGAGTAGACTCCTCTGTTGTAGCGGTATTGATTCATAAAGCCATCGGTGATCAATTGACATGTATCTTCGTGGATCACGGTTTACTTAGAAAAGGCGAAGCGGAAGGTGTCATGAAAACATTCCGTGAAGGCTTCAATATGAATGTAATTAAAGTCGATGCTAAAGAGCGATTCATGAAGAAGTTAGCTGGAGTTAGTGACCCAGAGCAAAAACGTAAGATCATTGGAAATGAATTTATTTACGTATTTGATGATGAAGCGACCAAGCTTGAAGGAATTGATTATCTCGCTCAAGGTACGCTTTATACTGATATCATTGAAAGTGGAACGGCTACTGCGCAAACCATTAAATCTCACCATAATGTAGGTGGATTACCGGAAGATATGCAATTCCAACTTATCGAGCCTTTAAATACACTCTTCAAGGATGAAGTGCGTGCACTTGGTTCAGAGCTGGGTATTCCGGATGAAATCGTTTGGAGACAGCCTTTCCCAGGACCTGGTTTAGGAATCCGTGTATTGGGAGAAATAACGGAAGACAAACTGGAAATCGTAAGGGAATCAGACGCGATTCTTCGTGAAGAAATTAAAAATGCCGGTCTTGATCGTGATATTTGGCAATACTTCACTGTCCTTCCTGATATCCGCAGTGTAGGTGTGATGGGGGATGCCCGCACATATGATTACACAATAGGAATCCGTGCGGTAACATCTATTGATGGAATGACATCTGACTGGGCAAGAATCCCATGGGATGTACTTGAAAAAATATCTGTGCGAATTGTCAATGAAGTAAATCATATTAACCGTGTTGTGTATGACATCACGTCCAAGCCACCTGCGACGATTGAGTGGGAATAGAATTGGAAATCGATAGAACCATTGAAAACACTGAGTTTTTGAAGTGGTTTTAGGCTGGGCTGATTGATAGAAAATTGATAGCAGATATATAAACGAGACGAAAAGGTCTATCTGAATAAATCATTTCAGGTAGACCTTTTTTTCGTGGTTTCTAAAAAGATATTCAAA
Organism: Pradoshia sp. D12; assembly: GCF_008935075.1. Taxonomy (NCBI): domain Bacteria; kingdom Bacillati; phylum Bacillota; class Bacilli; order Caryophanales; family Bacillaceae; genus Pradoshia; species Pradoshia sp. D12. The sequence goes on from NZ_CP044545.1 coordinate 324,078, forward strand.
AACAATGAAAATAGGTTGCCCGAATACACTTTCCATTACGAGATCTTATCAGAGCTCCTCGTAAACATGAGCTTTTAGCTCTTGCAACCGGAGCCCGTGTAGAACCACGAAGCAGAAAAAATTACCTATCGATTTGCACATCTGTTTCCAGGTAGAAAAAGCAATTATAAGTGTTCGAGAAAAAGATAATGAAGCTATGAGCGATTTTGAGAGAAAGCAGGAAAGTGAAATGAGTTGGTAGATTGTGGGGATTATATTAAAATAACTTTGAATAGTCGTTACAATGTATGCAATAGTTTCCACTGAAGAGGTAAATTAGAATTGTGGGAGAGTTATTATGACAACAAAATTATTCATTCAAGCACTAACTAAATTTTTATTGGGGGTTGTTTTAGTTGGTCTATTGATATTCTTACCTGCGGGTACTTTATTATTTGCGTATGGTTGGTTATTTATGGGGATTTTATTTGTGCCAATGTTCCTTGCAGGAATTGTGATGATGTTCAAAAACCCAGAACTGTTAAAAAAGCGACTCAATGTAAAAGAGAAGCAAGATGAACAATGTCTTGTGGTAAAGCTTAGCGGACTTATGTTTTTAGCAGGTTTTATTGTTGCGGGATTAGGTTTTCGTTTTGATTGGTACACCTTACCAAAGAGTGTTGTAATTTGTGCTGCGGTGGTATTTCTTGTAGCATATATTCTTTATGCAGAGGTACTCAGGGAGAATACATATCTTAGTCGTACTATTGAGGTACAGGAAAATCAGAAAGTTATCGATACGGGGCTATACGGTATTGTCAGACATCCAATGTATAGTGTGACATTACTTTTGTTTTTGTCGATGCCGATTGTGTTAGGTTCAATATATTCGTTTTTTATTTTTCTTGTATATCCCTTTATAATTGCCAAAAGGATTAAAAATGAAGAAAAACTTCTTGAAAAAGAACTCGATGGTTATCGTGAGTATAAGCAAAAAGTCAAATATCGCTTGATACCGTTTATTTGGTAATAGTAAAGCAAATTCCATTTTGTGAAGGATCAATTATTGGATATATAACACTAGGAGGATATCTATGAAAATTACTGAAGGATTTATGCCATATTTAGATTTTAAAACGTATTACCGCATCGTTGGAGAAAATACCGGTAATAAAAAACCACTCATTTTACTTCATGGCGGACCAGGCTCCACTCACAACTATTTTGAAGTACTCGATCAATTTGTTGAGGAAGATGGACGCCAATTAATTATGTACGATCAAATCGGTTGTGGGGAATCTTATGTAGAAAATCGCCCTAACCTCTGGAACGCAGAAGTTTGGACAGAAGAACTCATTGCACTTCGCAAGCACCTTGGCTTAGAAGAATGCCATCTTCTGGGTCAATCATGGGGAGGCATGCTTCTTTTGAATTATGTTTGCAATTACAAACCAAACGGAATCAAAAGCATCATCCTTTCTAGCACTCTTCCAGCTTCTTGGATGTGGGGAGAAGAACAGCAACGTATGATTAAATTCATGCCAAAAGATATGCAAGAAGCCATTGCCATTGCAACAAGCACTGGTAACTACGATGCCCCAGCCTATTTGGCGGCAGAAGAAGAATACATGATTCGCCACGCTGGAGGACCTGTCACAGAAGATTCACCAGAATGTATGAAGCGTCCTAGAAAAATAGGAAATGAAGCATATGTAGTCGGTTGGGGACCAAATGAATTTACTCCACTCGGCACATTAAAAGATTATGATGTTACAGCGCAACTAAAAGACATTCAAGAGCCAGCACTTGTAATTAATGGAGGTAGTGATCTTTGCACTCCTTACATCGCAAAATATATGTATGACCATATTCCAAACTCTCGTTGGGAACTCTTCCGCGACTGCAGACATTCATGTTTCGTAGAAGACACAGAAAAATACATCGCTCTTTTAAAGGAATGGCTCAATGCAAACGAATAAAACTTTCAGGTTATAAGTGAGATAGATTCTATTTTTCATTTTTAGTTCTGTAGTTATAGCCACAACGTTGGATGGAGCAGAGTTGATTTGTATTTTCATCAGCTTGCCCGCATATAAGAATAAAAATAAAATGTGACTCTCTTTTTTACCTGAGATTTGGGTGGGAAAGGGGATCTTTTTTTATGTCAAAAATAAGTCTAAAGGGATAATTAAAACCAACCACTTTTGGTAAGAGATGGTTGATGAATATATTGTAGTGCGATATACTTTATGTATCGAACCACGATATAGTAGATGTGAAATAGAGCTATAAATTGGAGGAAGTATGGAAGAGCGGATTAAAAGAATTTACATACCTATGACAGAAACAGGGTTTTATATACTATTTTGCATGCAGGAAGAAATGCATGGTTACAACATTGCTAAAAAGGTGAAGGAAATGACAGGCGGCGAGATAATAATCAGTCCGGGAACTATGTATGGGAGCCTGTCAAAAATGGAGAAAGACGGGTTAATTATGTTTGTTCGTGAAGAAAATAAAAGGAAGTTCTATATGATCACTGAACTAGGCAAGCAAATTCTTAATATTGAAATAAGGCGTATTGAGAGACTATATCAAAATAGTAGAGGAGGGTTATATGATGGAAAATGATATGAAAAGAGAATTTCGCTGGTTTATGTTAACAGATTACGAGAAAGAAGAGACATTTTTGCGTGAGATGCATAATAAAGGGTATAAATTGGTGAAAGTTAAACTGCCAGGGTTTTATTATTTTGAATTATGTGAGCCAGAAGATGTAGTCTACAAATTGGATTTCAATCCGCAGACATCAGAAGACAAGCAAAGTTATTTGCAGATGTATGCAGATTATGGCTGGGAATATATGCAGGATATAAATGAATACAGCTATTTTAGAAAATCAGCAGGTAACACAGATGAAGGAGATACAAATATTTTCAGTGATGATCAATCAAAACTGGACATGCTAAAGCGGATTTTTATGAAAAAATTAGTACCTCTTCTGGGGATTTTTCTATTATTTATAGTTTGTTCGGCCATGAGTATCGCTTTAGGCGGGATTGAGAGTTCATGGAATAGGGGATTTATTATATTTTGGTCTATTTTGTTTTTAATATATTTGGTGATTTTTGTGTATTGCGGAAGAGGATTTTATAAACTGAGAAAGAATTACTCACATAGGGTAGAGTAGCCTGTAGTATAGGTGGAAGGCGACCTATCTTTATTTTTCCTATTTTGTATAAGTCCTTGTTTTGATTGACCGAGCATATAGGGCTTTTTGTTAATTCTTCCAAGGTCGAAAAGTCCTTATTCCATTATGAAGTAGGTTATAAATCCAAAATAAGAGGATAGCCAACTGGTTATCCCCTTATTTTTTGTATGGTTTGATATTTTGTTCTCTGAAATCTTCTATTTTTCTTGGTACGTTTGTGACACCGCTAAAGTTGTTGTAAAAATCCTCCCAATCTTTACCCTCTAAACGATAATATCGTTCCATTGTATCTATATACAGAAACAACGCCTGTTCAGCAATAATATCAGGGATTTCATATTCTACAGGCTGTTTGGTATCTAATCTTTTACATAATAAATTTTGTAGATTCTTTGCATACTCTAATTGTTCTTTATCTATTTTCACATTTATAAAATTTTGGGTATCCATAGTTATTTCCTCAGTTTATCAAAATCTTTGGTGAATATGTCAGTGTATTCAAAGTGCGTCCATTTCTTAATTCACATTTAGTAAAGTATAAAACCAGTATTTCTGCATTAATATCATAGAGTTGAAAGGCTAGCTTGGTGAATGTGCTAATCTGAATATTCAAATACCATTATGATTATACTTTAATATCTGCTGAATTCAACAACAATATTTAGGCTTCTGGTTGTAATATATACCAAATGTGTAGGCTTTAATGGTTACTTACAACATAATCTATAAAATGGAAAGGATGTTATTTGTGTAGATCATGAATGGAAATGAGTATAAATCCTGAAAGGTATGGTAATGTTTCTAGGACTGACTACACCAATCTAGCATCAGGAGTAAATGCGAACAAATCCTTCTCAACCTCTAGATAATGTTCGCTTTATTATTGACCAAGTATCATTCTCTTGATACAATACAAAAGACCTAATAATTTAATAAATATATAAATTCGTATAATCATGGGAATATGGCCCATAAGTTTCTACCGAGCTACCGTTAATAGCTTGACTACGGATATGAATGATACTGCCTATTTATAGGTTATTCTTTGTATTTGAGTCAGCCTCGAACGGATTCGTTCGAGGTTTTTTGGTTATCCGGAACTTATACGAAAGCGTATGAAAAGAAGGAGAGGAAGTAGGTTGAAAAAGTACTTTCAGTTTGACGAACTTGGCACCAATTACAAACGAGAGATTATTGGCGGGATTACAACTTTTCTGGCAATGGCGTATATTTTAGTTGTTAATCCATTGCAATTATCTTTGGCAGATGTACCAGACCTTCCGGATTCAATGAGAATGGATCATGGTGCTGTATTCGTTGCTACTGCACTTGCTGCTGCAGTTGGTTCAATTTTTATGGGGCTAATTGCAAAGTATCCGATTGCGCTTGCTCCGGGTATGGGGCTGAATGCTTTCTTCGCTTATACAGTAATTCTAACGTTTGGTATTCCTTGGCAAACAGCTTTAGCAGGCGTTTTAGCTTCCGGTTTTATTTTTGCTATATTAACGTTGACTGGATTAAGAGAGACCATTATTAATGCGATTCCTGCAGAATTAAAATATGCTGTTGGTGCAGGTATTGGGTTGTTTATTACCTTTGTTGGTATGAAAAATGCAGGAATTATCGTCAATAATGATGCTACTCTTATTGGAATCGGTGATTTCACGGATGGAAATACATTATTGGCAATCGTAGGCTTATTAATTACAGTTATCTTTTTAGTTAAAGGCGTTAAAGGTGGCATTTTCTATGGAATGATTATTACTGCCATCATTGGGATGTTAGCAAACCTTATTGAGATTCCTGACAGTATATTCGGTGCAATTCCAAGTGTGGCTCCTACTTTTGGTGTTGCGATTGAACCGTATTTCAATCCAATTCAATCAGATTTATTCACTATCCAATTTCTGGTTGTTGTACTGACATTCTTATTTATCGATTTTTTCGATACAGCCGGTACACTAATGGCGGTTGCCAACCAGGCAGGATTAACCAAAGATAATAAATTGCCAAGAGCAGGCAAGGCTTTATTTGCAGACTCCCTGGCAACGATGACAGGGGCATTGTTTGGGACATCTACAACGACATCATACATTGAATCAACAGCAGGTGTCGCAGCAGGGGCTAGAACTGGATTCGCAGCAGTTGTAACTGGACTGTTGTTCCTATTATCACTATTCTTATATCCGCTTTTATCTGTTATTACATCACCGGTTACAGCACCGGCCTTGATTATTGTCGGGGTGTTAATGTGCTCCTCACTCGGTGATATCAATTGGTCAAAATTAGAAATTGCAGTGCCTGCATTTCTTACAATCATCATGATGCCATTATCCGGAAGCATTGCGGCTGGGATTGCCTGTGGATTTATCTTCTATCCAATTACGATGATTGTGGCTGGACGTATTAAAGAGATCCACCCAATCATGTATGGAATGTTTGTTATATTTGTTTGTTACTTTATTTTCCTTTCATAAATATGTTCTCTAAAGGCTGCCGGCTGAGTTCGGCAGCTATTTTTTTATGGATAGGAAACATGTTTGCAATCCCATCTTTGGATAGGGCCTCCATAATATTCATGTTTTCTTGGTATTTGAGTGCCTTTTGGGCATATTAACAAGTAATTATTCAGATTGGTTATGGATAGCAGAAAATAATCAGTCGCTTTTATTTTGTTAATAAGTCTAAGGAGGACGTACTATGTTCAAGAAAGTATTCGGTGTCCTGCAGAAAATTGGGAAAGCTTTAATGCTTCCCGTCGCTATATTACCTGCGGCTGGGATTCTTTTAGCTCTTGGAAATGCCATTCATAATCCGAATCTGTTGGACCTAATGCCATTTTTAGATGCTGGGTGGATTCAAAAGGTTGCAACTGTGATGGAGGATTCTGGTCAAATTGTCTTTAGCAATCTTTCATTATTATTTGCGGTAGGTGTAGCAGTTGGACTTGCTGGAGGGGAAGGGGTCGCCGGCCTGGCTGCTATCATTGGTTATCTAATTATGAATGTGACCATGGGGGTTGTTTTGAATGTGACGGCTGACATGGCTGCCAATGATCCATCCTATGCTAATGTTTTAGGCATTAACACTTTGCAAACCGGAGTATTTGGGGGGATTATTGTTGGACTGCTGGCAGCTTATATGTATAATCGGTTTTTCCGAATTGAGTTACCCTCCTATTTAGGCTTTTTCGCGGGTAAGCGATTTGTCCCTATTATTACAGCTGCTTCCGCATTGATTCTAGGTCTATTAATGACACTGATATGGCCGCCAATTCAACACGGATTAAATACATTATCTCAAAATATGATAGATACAAACTTAACATTAGCGGCATTTATATTTGGGGTGATTGAACGATCGCTTATTCCATTTGGTCTTCATCACATATTCTATTCACCATTTTGGTATGAATTTGGACAGTACACAAATAAAGCTGGAGAAATTGTTCGTGGTGATCAGGCAATCTTTTTTGCGCAGATTAAAGATGGGGTTAAATTGACAGCAGGTACTTTTATGACAGGGAAATATCCGTTTATGATGTTTGGATTACCTGCAGCTGCTTTGGCCATTTATCACGAAGCGAAGCCTGAGAAAAAAACATTGGTAGCCGGGATCATGGGATCAGCAGCCCTAACTTCCTTCTTAACAGGTATTACAGAACCAATGGAATTTTCGTTTTTGTTCGTTGCGCCTGTTCTTTTTGGAATCCATGCTATTTTTGCAGGTCTCTCCTTTATGACTATGCAACTGTTGAACGTCAAAATAGGGATGACCTTTTCCGGTGGAGTTATAGATTTTATTTTATTTGGGATAGTACCAAATCGAACAGCCTGGTGGCTTGTTATTCCGGTCGGCTTGGTAATCGCAGTCATTTATTATTTCGGTTTCAGATTTGCAATCCGTACTTGGAATCTTCGAACGCCGGGAAGGGAAGATGAAGATGATGAAAGTGCTCAGGGTAAGGGTGGTTCAGTCGATGAGCTTCCGTATGATATTCTTGAGGCAATGGGGAAAAAAGAAAATATAGCACATTTAGATGCTTGTATTACCCGTTTGCGTGTTGAGGTTAACGATATTGCGAAAGTTGATAAAGATAAACTGAAAGCACTCGGAGCTGCTGGTGTGCTAGAGGTGGGGAACAATATTCAGGCAATCTTTGGCCCGCGTTCCGAAACGATTAAATCTCAGATGAAGGATATAATGGCAGGGAATAAGCCGCGTCCTACCAAAGCAGCCTCAGATAATGTTGAAGCTGAGATACAACAACAAATAGAAGAGGTAAATCCGGATGCGTTAAAAACAGATTTCTCAAAGGGAGAATTCGCTGCACCACTTGAGGGTCAGCTGATTCCGATTTCGGAGGTTCCTGACCAAGTGTTCGCTGAGAAAATGATGGGTGATGGATTTGCGATGATCCCAAGTGAAGGAATCGTTGCTTCTCCGGTTGATGGAGAGATTATAAGTATTTTCCCGACTAAACATGCTCTTGCTATAAAATCTGACAGTGGTCATGAACTATTAATTCATGTTGGCATTGATACGGTAAAGTTGAATGGTAAAGGATTTGAAACAAAGGTTAAAGATGGCGATAAGATTACGCAGGGCCAGATATTAATGGAATTTGATTTAAATTTCATTAAGTCAAATGCGACATCCATTATTACACCGATTGTTTTTACAAACCTGCTGGCAGGAGAAGGAATTAAGTTGGTTAAACAAGGCAAAGTAAAATTAGGAGAAGTACACATAGTTGATATCATGTAAATAATAACTCGCAACTCTATCTATACTGGAAAGGGTTGCGAGCTTTTCATTAATATATATGAAAGAAAAGAATGTTTAATAAGAGATGTTCTTTTGAGGACTCTTAATATTTTCTCATAGTATCTTGGAGTTGGTAACGAAATTCAACAATCTCCGACGCTTATTATGAGAACGTTCAACCTGAAATGAATATATTCTAGGTTTGGCGAAGACGGTAGTTATTGGTGCAAAGAATCAGCAGCAAATTGGAGAATTAGTCCTTAGGAATTAAGAAAACGGTATTGTTAAACGACGATATGGGTGACTTGTTTCAATTATTGCGTACCAGATCAAGCTTTCTCTGGAAGAACAACGGGAGCCTATTTTTGCAATAGCTTCTATAGATTAAGTATTTGCTTCGCTGTTGAATGGCAAATAATTAAGGTATTCCCGATTGTATGCTGTTAGACAATGGGATAAATCTTGA